>NZ_CP149130.1:2719166-3038611 GCF_037811135.1 Aeromonas rivipollensis
TTGACCATTACTTACCTAAAGCTTTTTACCCACAATTTTCTGTCTTACCTATAAATTTAATACCATCATGTCGAGACTGCAATATGGATGGGAAGGGCTCTGATTATTTCAAGGTAAAGGATGAGCAAGTCCTTCAGCCATATCTAGATAGCAAAGCTTTCTTTGAAAATCAGTGGATTTTTGCTAAATACATTAAAAGCAATGATAATAATGAACCAGGCATGATGGATTTTTTTACAAACCCACCTAATGAATGGACTGAGGAAAATAAAAACCGGGTCAATAATCATTTCAAGCAATTTGACCTTAGGTTAAGATATTCAAAAGAGGCAGCACCTCGTCTTATCACATATTTGTCTCAGATAAAAAAACTGACAGAGGTTGGCCTGAGCCTTATTATGGCTAAAGAAACCATACTCGAACCAGTGATCAAATCTGCACCATTTGTTAATCATTGGGAAAGAGTTATGTGTCTAGCACTAATAAATGAATTATGAATCACTGGCTTTGATTTTTTAGTCTTAGTAATCGTATGGTGCAATAAGCGCAGCGCATTGCCCCTCTTGCATTTTTAACTAGCGGTGCAATTCACTTCGTTCATTGCACCATACTTGCTGTCTCTTGATAAATAAAGACTCCATTGCAGCCTTACCCCCTTCTCTTTTACTGCCAGAGCCACTCTTTATTGGTCAGCATTTTATCGTTTATTTCTTGGCCAGCTTGATGCAAAACGCTGGTAAAAATGGATAGCCAGCTAAAACAATCACTTGCCAGGGCCTGGACGGGGTATTTCAATCAGCGGCCAATTAATAATTTCGTTAGTCACCCCTTTTTGATTATTTATACCTGAGCATACTCCCACAGACTCTGTGTCATCATACGCCAAATCGCAGATAAACAGACTGTGTCCCATGATGAGCCTCTTTATATCCAGTTAGCTCCCTTTCCCATTGCAATCCTTGAATACCCTCCCGAATAACGATCCCGGTTTTCCGATCGCTCGGGACCCCTGTGTTGGCGACTATGCCACCGGTAATCTGACAAGATAATTTCATGAACTGTACTAAGAAACCCGCCCTGTCCGGCGTCATGCTGGCGGCGATCGGCGTGGTCTATGGCGATATCGGCACCAGCCCGCTCTATACCCTGCGCGAGTGCCTCTCCGGCCAGTTCGGTTTCGGGGTGGAGCCCGCCTCCATCCTGGGCTTTCTCTCCCTGATCTTCTGGCTGCTGATCCTGGTGGTCTCGGTCAAGTACCTCTCCTTCGTGATGCGGGCAGACAACGCGGGCGAAGGGGGCATACTCACCCTGATGTCGCTCGCGACCCGCAACACCCCGGCCAAGTGGACGCCGGTGCTGATCATTCTGGGGCTCGTCGGCGGCAGCTTCTTCTATGGCGAGGTGGTGATCACCCCGGCCATGTCGGTGATGTCGGCCATCGAGGGCTTGAAGATAGCGGCCCCCTCCCTGGATCCCTATATAGTGCCGCTCTCGGTGCTGGTGCTGACCCTGCTGTTCGCCATCCAGAAACACGGCACCGCCACCGTGGGCAAGCTGTTTGCCCCCATCATGCTGATCTGGTTCCTGACCCTGGCGGTGCTGGGCCTGAACAGCATCCTCCAGCACCCCGAGGTGCTGGGGGCGCTCAACCCCATCTGGGCGCTGCGCTTCTTCATGACCTACCAGAGCGCCTCCTTCTTTGCCCTGGGCGCCGTGGTGCTGGCCATCACGGGGGTGGAGGCGCTCTATGCGGACATGGGGCATTTTGGCAAGAGCCCCATTCGCCGCGCCTGGTTTATGGTGGTGCTGCCATCGCTAGTGCTCAACTACTTCGGCCAGGGGGCCCTGCTGCTCGGCAATCCCGAAGCCATCGCCAACCCCTTCTTCCTGCTCGCGCCCAAGTGGGCGTTGCTACCGCTCTTGCTGCTCGCGACCCTGGCCACCGTCATCGCCTCCCAGGCGGTGATCTCCGGGGTCTTTTCCCTCACTCGTCAGGCGGTGCGCCTGGGCTATCTCAACCCCATCCGCATCGTGCACACCTCGGAGCAGGAGTCCGGCCAGATCTATATTCCGGTCATCAACTGGCTGCTCTATCTCTCTGTGGTGATCGTCATCATGAGCTTCGAGCACTCCAGCAACCTGGCGGCGGCCTATGGCATCGCCGTCACCGGCACCATGGTGCTCACCTCCATCCTCTCCTGCTCGGTGGCCCGCCACAGCTGGCACTGGCGCAAGCCGCTGGTGGCCACCCTCTTCGCCCTGCTGCTCGCCATCGACGTGCCGCTCTTTGCCGCCAACCTCGCCAAGATCTTCTCCGGCGGCTGGCTGCCGCTCACCCTGGGGGCCGTCATGTTCACCCTGATGACCAGCTGGAAGAGCGAGCGCTTCCAGCTTATTCGCCGCCTGAACGAGCACGGCAACTCGCTGGAGCCCATGATCGCCTCCCTGGAAAAATCCCCGCCGACCCGGGTGGCGGGCACCGCCGTCTATATGTCGCGGGTGGTCAACGTCATTCCCCATGCGCTCCTGCACAACCTCAAGCACAACAAGGTGCTGCACGAGCGGATCATCCTGCTCACCCTGAAGGTGGAGGATGTGCCCTATGTCCATAACGTGCGCCGGGTCTGCATCGAACAGCTCTCCCCCACTTTCTGGCGGGTGGTGGCGAGCTACGGCTGGCGCGAGACCCCCAACGTGGAGGAGATCTTCCACCGCTGCAACGCCGAGGGGCTGAGCTGCCGGATGATGGAGACCTCCTTCTTCATGGCCCACGAGTCCCTCATCATGAAGGAGCGCCCCTGGTACCTCTATCTGCGGGGCAAGCTCTTTATGCTGCTGCAACGCAACGCCCTGCGGGCGCCGGATCAGTTCGAGATCCCGCCCAACCGGGTGATAGAGCTGGGATCCCAGGTGGATATCTGATGGCGGGCGCCGCGCCCAAGGCCATGACACGCAAGAGGGAGGCAACCGCCTCCCTCTTGCGTGTCTGGAAGCCTGGGTTTTCCCACGGGTTCTCGAGCCACCAGCGAACGTGGCGCCCCTCACAGGATCGCAAAGAAGCGTCGCGTCTGGCACTCAAACCGGTGCGAGATCAAGGTAATGGGGGCCACTGACCCGATAAACTTGGCCCCCGCGGCAGGATGAGAGGCCCTCTTCCCTCCCCTGCCCAGGCTACGCCCCCGCTATCGAGACGCAGCCCGTTGCAACCCTGCGCATTGCATTCCTGTCCTGCCCCTGTCCGTTGTACCCAATGGCCGGCGCCGTGGTGGCAGGCCTGCAGATGGGAGTTCGATATCACATGACACCCCTCAAGATGATCGCCATCTGGCCCAGCCTGACCCCCCTCAGGATGGCGCCATGACGGCACGGACCCAGACTCGCTCCAGACTGCGCCGCAAATTTCATATCGACGGCATAGTGCAGGGGGTCGGCTTTCGCCCCTTCGTCTATGGGCTGGCGCTGCGCCACGGCCTTGCCGGTTATGTGTTGAACGACGCCAACGGCGTCACTATCGGCGCCGAAGGATCGCCTGAGCAGCTCGCCAGCTTTGCCCGCCAACTGCGAGAACTGGCGCCGCCACTGAGCCGAATCGATCATTTCAGCGAGCAGGAACTGCCCCTTGCTCATGATCCCGACTACAACGGCGCCTTTCATATCAAGGCCAGCCAGCAGCTAAGCGCCGCCACTGTCGCCATCTCGCCGGATCAGGGGATGTGCGAGGCGTGCGCCACGGACGTGGCCAACCCCGCGGATCGCCACCATCGCTATCCCTTTACCAACTGCACCCACTGCGGCCCGCGCTACACCATCATCCGCCGCCTCCCCTACGACAGGCCCCATACCGCCATGGCGGGCTTTGCCATGTGCCCGCGCTGCGCGGCGGCCTATGAAAACCCGCTGGACAGACGCTACCACGCCCAGCCGGTGAGCTGCCCCGAGTGCGGGCCCCATCTCAGCTGGCGCTCCGGCCGCGGCGATGCGCTGGCCGAGCGGGAGGATGCCCTGCAAATGGCTGCCCGCACCCTGCGAGCGGGCAAGCTTATCGCGGTCAAGGGGATGGGGGGCTATCACCTGATATGTGATGCCCGCAATGAACAGAGTGTTGTCAGATTACGAATGCTCAAGCGGCGCGAGCGCAAGCCGCTGGCGGTGATGATGGGCTCCCTTGCCGAGGCCAAACTGCATGTCACCGGCTGCGAGGCAGAGTGGAAGCTGCTCGCCTCTCAGGCCAGACCCATTACCCTGCTGCGCAAGCGCACTCACGATGATCGGCTCTCAGAATCACCACAACCAACCGCGCCGCTGGCCGACGGAATAGCCCCCGGCATTCCCTACCTCGGGGTCATGCTCCCCTATACCCCGCTCCACCAGCTGCTGCTGGACGCCTGCGCCATGCCGCTGGTGGCGACCAGCGCCAACGGTCGCGGCAGCCCTATCCTTATCGAGTGCGAAGAGGTGGTCAGGGAACTCGGCAGCGAGATTGACGGCATTCTGGATCACAACCGCCCCATACTGCACCCCTGCGACGACAGTCTGGTGCAGTGGGCAGGCGGACGGCGCCAGACGTTGCGCCTCGCCCGGGGCTATGCCCCCTGCACTCCCAGCCTGAAACAGGCGGTCAATTTGCCGCTATTGGCTGTCGGGGCGCAGCAGAAGAACCAGCTGGCGCTGGCCTTCGGTCGCCAGCGCATCTACAGCCCCTATATCGGCGATCTGCACAGCCTGCCGATGCAGGATCACTTCGAGCAGACCCTGGCGACCTTTCGCGATCTCTACGATCTCAAACCCAAACTGCTGGTCTCGGATCGCCACCCGGGCTACCTCAGCCACCAGTGGGCCAAGGACTATTGTCTGGCTCAGGGTGCAACCCATCTCGAGGTGCAGCACCATCACGCCCACCTGCTCGGGGTGATGGCAGAGCACGACATCAGGGGCCCTGTGCTGGGAGTTGCCTTCGACGGCACCGGCCTTGGGGATGACGGCACCCTCTGGGGCGGCGAGCTGCTGCTGGCCGATGTGAAGGGCTTTGAGCGGGTTGCCCACCTCACCCCCTTCAAGCTGATCGGCGGCGAGGCGGCGATTCGCGAGCCGGTGCGCCAGCTGCTGGGGCTGCTGTTTGAATCGCATAGCCCTGAGGAGATCAGCACCCTCGATATTCCGGCGATCAAGCAACTGCCCCTTAAGCGGATCAGCAATCTGCACCAGCTCTGGCAGCTGGGTCGCAACGCCCCCCATACCAGCTCCATCGGCCGGCTGTTCGATGCAGTGGCGGCGCTGCTGGGGGTGATCGATACCCCGGATTACGAGGGCGAAGCGGGGCTCCTGCTGGAGGCGGCCGCCTTGCAGCTGGCCCCCGATGAAGCGCCCTTCCCCCTCGCCTTTGACCTCAGCCAATCAACAGAGGGCCCACTGCAGATCGAGTGGGCCGAGCTGATCCATACCCTTGTCAGCGAGCGGCGCCAAGGCACCTCAACCGCCAGTCTGGCAGCCGGTTTTATCCACGCCATCAGCAATCTGGTGGTTGTCCTGGCCGAGCGCTTCCCCGGCTATCCGGTGGCGCTCGGGGGCGGCGTCTTTCAAAACCGGGTGCTGATGGATCAGCTTGTGCCCGGCCTCGCAGCCGCCGGCCGCCAGGTATTAACCTCTGAAACCCTGCCGCTCAATGACGGTGGCATCGCCGCCGGTCAGCTCTGGTTTGCCATCCACCATCTTGCCACGCACCAGCCTGCCACAGCCGGTTGTGCCACCTTGTCGGAGTCCTGAAATCCATGTGTCTATCCATCCCCTCTCAGGTGGTGCAGTTGCACCCCGAAGATAACTGCGTCACCGTCGACACCCTGGGGGTACAACGGCGCGTCAGCTGCATGCTGCTCGAAGAGCCCCTCCAGGTGGGGGACTATGTGCTGCTCCATATCGGCTTTGTGATGAGCAAGATTGACGAAGCGGAGGCGCAGGCCAGCCTCGAGAGCTTCCGCCAGATGGTGGCCCTGATGCCCAAGCAAGATGTGTTGCCATGCTGACCTTGAACGACCTGTTTCAGGGCTTTCGTCAGCCCGACGTCATCCGCGCCCTCGCCGCGCAGATTACTGAACTCGCAAAAGATCTGCACGAGCCGCTACGGGTGATGGAGGTGTGCGGCGGCCATACCCACACCATCATGAAGTACGGCCTGCCCCAGCTGCTGCCGGCCAGCATCGAGTTCGTCCACGGTCCCGGCTGCCCGGTCTGCATCATGCCCAAAGAGCGCATCGATCAGGCCATCGAACTGGCTAGAGAGCCCAACGTCATTCTGGTCACCCTGGGGGACATGATCCGGGTGCCGGGCTCCAAGGGCACGCTGGCCCAGCAACGGGCCAAGGGGAGCGATATCCGCCCGGTCTATGACCCCCTCGATGCGCTACGCATCGCCCGTGAGAACCCGGACAAAACCGTGGTCTTCTTCGCCATCGGTTTCGAGACCTCCACCCCCATGACAGCCGCGCTGCTGGCAGCAGCCGACGCTGCGGGGGTGGAGAACCTGCTGTTTCATATCAACCATGTGCTGGTGCCGCCTGCCATCCACGCCGTGATGGCCGACGGGGTTGCCAAGGTGAACGCCTTTATCGGCCCCTCCCACGTCAGCGTCATCACAGGTGCCGATATCTACCTTCCCATCGTCGATCGCTATCAGGTGCCGGTGGTGGTGAGCGGCTTCGAGCCGGTGGATGTAATGGAGGCGCTGCTGATGATGGTGCGCCAGAAGGTGGAGGGTCGCTACGCGCTCGAGGTGCAGTACAGCCGCGCCGTCACCGCCAGCGGCAACCGCGCCGCCCAGCGGCTGGTCGACCAATATTTTGAAACCCGCGAGCACTTTCGCTGGCGAGGCCTCGGGGACATCAACGCCTCCGCCCTGCGCCTGCGCGATGCCTTCGCCAGGCGCGATGCGGAGCGCCACTTTCAACTCAGTGAGACCCCCATCGATGACCACAAGGCGTGCCAGTGCGCCGATATCCTGCGCGGCCTGGCCAAGCCGAACCAGTGCAAAGTCTTTGGCCGGGGCTGCACCCCGACCCAGCCCATGGGCAGCTGCATGGTCAGCTCCGAGGGGGCCTGCAATGCCTACTACCGCTATATGGGGATCCAGCAGCAATGAGAGAAATTCAACTTAGCCACGGCGGTCGGGTGATGGGTGGAGATGAACCAGCCTGTTTCGGCAATCTTGTGGAGAACCAGACCCGATGAGAGAAATTCAGTTAAGCCATGGGGGCGGCGGCGTGGAGATGAACCAGCTGATCAACCAGCTCTTCTTTCGCCATTTCAGCAACGAGATCCTGCTGCGCGGTGAGGATGCCGCCCTGCTGCCGGTAAGCGGGCCCATCGCCTTCACCACCGACAGCTTTACCGTCTCGCCGCTGTTCTTCGAGGGGGGCGATATCGGCAAGCTGGCCATCGCCGGCACGGTCAACGATCTCGCCATGATGGGGGCCAAACCCGAGTATCTGAGCGCCAGTTTCATTATCGAAGAGGGCTTCCCCTACGCGGATCTCGTCCGCATCGTCGAGTCGATGGCCGCAGAGCTGGCCAACAGCGGCGCCCGCATCGTCTGCGGCGACACCAAGGTGGTGCCGAGGGGAGCGGCCGACAAGATCTTTATCAACACCAGCGGGGTCGGCACCTTCCCGCTGCCTGAGCAGAGCCGGGGTATCTCGGTGCGGAGCCTCAAGGCCGGTGACGCCATTCTGGTATCGCGGGATATCGGCAGCCACGGCGCCTGCATCCTGATGGCCCGCGACGCCCTGCAGCTGGGCTCGACACTCAAGAGCGACTGCACCACCCTCTGGCCCCAGGTGGAGGCGCTGCTGCAAGCGGGGCTTACCCCCCATGCCCTGCGCGATGCCACCCGCGGTGGCCTCGCCGCCGTGCTCAACGAGTGGAGCACCGCCTCCCAAGTAGGTATCGAGCTGGAGGAGTCCGCCATTCCGGTCTGCGATCCGGTGCGCGGCCTGTGTGAACTCTACGGTTTCGAGCCCCATGATCTCGCCAACGAGGGCACCATGGTGCTGGCTCTGCCTGCCGAACAGGCGCAGGACGCGCTGGGCATATTGCGGCAGTTCAACCCCTCCGCCAGCCAGATCGGCGTGGTGCAGACGAGCGATCGCCACAAGGTGGTGCTCAACAACCCCTGGGGCAGCCGCCGTTATCTGGAGCTGCCGCAAGGGGAACTACTCCCGCGGATCTGTTAAGGAATCACCATGCACGAAATGTCTCTGGCCATGGCCGCCATCGATCTGGCGGCCGAACAGGCCACCCAGCGGGGCTTTACCAAGGTGACCGCCCTCTGGCTCGAGGTCGGCAGCTTCTCCTGCGTCGACCCGGATACTATTGCCTTCTGTTTCGAGGCGGCCGCCAAGGGCACCGTGGCCCAAGGCGCCCAGCTCCACTTTCAGCACCAGGCGGCAGAGGCCTGGTGTTACGACTGCAACAAGACGGTCACCCTCACCGAGCGCGGGCAAGCCTGTCCCGAGTGTGGCGGATACAAATTACGAGTCGCGCAAGGCGATAGCCTGCGCATCACCGACATCGAGGTAAGTTGATATGTGTAGCGTATGCGGATGCGGCCAGGCGCGGATTGCCGGCCATGAAGAGGATCACGACCATGCACACCCCCACGCTCACGATCATGAGCACCATCATCACCATGACCATGAGCACGGCCACCCTCATGCCCATGATGCTCATCACGAACATGAGCAGAGCGCACCGCGCACCCTGATCGTTCACCACCACTATCACCATCAGGGGGATGTCCATCACCACTACCACGGGGTACGGGCGCCAGTGGGAGCAGAGGGTCATGAGCACCATCACGATCACCCCCACGACCATCATCATGAGCATGCCCACCCGCACCACCATAGTCATGCTCATGACCACGAGCATCCCCATGACCATGGTCATGACCATGACCATGACCATGACCATGACCATGACCATCAGCAGGGTGATCTGCACTATGGCAAAGGGGAAGCGGGATTGTCGGTACCCGGCATGGGGCAGCGCCAGCTGATCGCCATCGAGATGGATGTGCTGGCCAAGAACAATGCGCTGGCGGCCCACAACCGCGAACACTTCGATGAGGCGGCCCAGCTGGTGCTTAACCTGGTGTCGAGCCCGGGGTCAGGCAAGACCACTTTGCTGTGCGAAACCCTGCGCCAACTGGTCGACAAGCGCCCTTGCGCTGTGATCGAGGGGGATCAGCAGACCAGCGCCGATGCGGATCGCATCCGTGCCACCGGCGTCCCTGCCGTGCAGATCAACACCGGCAAGGGCTGCCATCTGGATGCCAAAATGGTCCACGACGCCTGCCACCAGCTGCCTGCCAATGAAGGGGGCATCCTCTTTATCGAGAACGTGGGCAATCTGGTCTGCCCCGCCAGCTTCGATCTCGGCGAGAAGTACAAGGTGGCGATCCTCTCCGTCACCGAGGGGGAAGAGAAGCCCCTCAAATACCCGGACATGTTTGCCGCCGCCCAGCTGATGGTGATTAACAAGATCGATCTGCTGCCCTATGTCAGCTTTGACGTGGCCCGCTGCATCGAGAACGCCAAACGGGTCAACCCCTATATTCAGGTGATCCAGGTCAGTGCCACCACGGGTGAAGGGATGGATGCCTGGCTCAACTGGCTGGCCACTGCCTGAAGATGAACCGATTAAACGCCGTTGCTAACGGTGGGTAACAAAAGAGGGAGGCTGATGCCTCCCTCTCTTTTATCTGTAGACCTTGTCGGCTGTGCTATCTGTCCAAAATGGACAGCGTCCCACACTCGCTTCCCCTCACCCTGGCCCTCTCCCCAGGGAGAGGGAACTGGTTTGTGGATGCCGCAACTATACGACCCCCTCAAACCCCTCAGGGGGGCTTCTAGCATAACAACCAGCCATATATTCAAGCCCCGAGATTCTCCAAACCCTAAACCCTGAGCGTGGTGAGATGGCACCTTCAGCTCCCTTCTCCCCTTGCGGGAGAAGGGTTGGGGATGAGGGGGAACCAACTATCAGGCTGCACTTTCGGCAAGCACCATAGTCTCAGGCTGCATCTCACCAAAGCGCAGCACCCGATGGCAGATCTGGCGCAGCAGCGCCTGCTGATGACTGAAGACAAGCATGGCGAGCCCACGTTGCTCGCACTCAATCATCAACTCCAGCCAAATATGACGCTGAATTTGCGGATCCAGCTGGGCAGTCACCTCGTCGGCAATCAGCAGACGGGTACGGGGATCGAGGGCGCGCAGCAGGGCGATGCGCGCCAGCTCGCCACCGGAGAGCTGACCGGGTTTACGACCGAGCCACGCAGGCTTGACCATAAAGCGGGCCAGCATGGCGTCATCGGGGCGCCAAACATCCCAGAGCGCCTGCCCTGTGGTGCGATAGGGGTTGAAGGTGAGTTCCGGGTGCTGGGGCACCAGCTGGATGGGGTTATAACCTTTTACCTGCAGAGGTACCGGCTGCCCATCCAGCAGGATCTGCCCACCTGCCCGAACCGGTTGCCAGCCCGCCAATACCCGCCCCAGCGTGGTTTTGCCATAACCGCTCGGGGCAGACATCCCCAGCCGCTCGCCCGCCTTCACCGTCAGCGACAACCCCTGCCAGAGAGGGCGTTCCCCCTGGGCGATTGTGAGATCCCGTACTTCAAACATCAGCAGACCTCCGGGGTAACAAAGGGTGAACGGCGTTGTTGCAAGCCCTGAGATTGGATCCCCGCCATTGCATATTTGCCGTGCAGCAAGCTGCCTGTTTAAGAGACGCGAACATCAGGAAACCTCCGGCACAGAGAAGAGAGCATTCAATTCCGGCAGCGCCTGCCAGTGGGCGCGGAGCATCTCGCTCCCCTGCCCCTGACGAAGATGGTGGCTACTCAGGGTATCGCTCACCTGCCCCTGATGCAGGGCCACGATGCGATCGGCAAAGCGGGCCGCCAGCGCCAGATCGTGGGTCACCCAGAGGATGCCGCTGCCCTGATTGGCCAATTCACGCAACTGGCTGAGCAACTGGCAGGCCAGCCCCTCGTCGAGCCAGGCGGTGATCTCGTCCGCCAGAATGTAGCGAGCGCCGCCAAGGGCCGCGGTGCAGGCCAGAATGCGCTTGGCCATGCCGCCGGAGAGCTGGCGCGGGAATCTGTCCAGGGTGGTCGCGGGCAGCTGGTAGCGCAGCAGTTGCTCGCCGAGCCGCTCGCGAGAACCGCTCTGGCCACAGAGGCGTGCCGCCCGGCCCAGCTGACGCTCCACCGTCAGCAATGGATTGAGGGCGCTTACCCCCTGTGGCACATAGCAGAGGGTGTGGCCGCGCAGACGAGCGCGGCTGGCATCGCACAGAGGTGTGCCATCAAGAGATATGCTGCCGCGCATCCGCAGATTGTCCGGCAGCAGGGTCAGGGCGCTTTGCAGCAGCAGGCTCTTGCCCTCGCCGCTCCCCCCCACCAGCGCCACTATCTCCCCTGGCGACAGTTGCAGGCTGATATCGGTCAGCAAAGGCTGCCAGCTGCGCCGCCCCAGCCAGGAGTAGTGGGCCGCCTCTATGGTCACATGGTCAAAACTCAGCATGGTTCACTCCTGTGCCACAACAGCTGTTGCAAGGCGCGAGTAGCCTGATCAAACAGCAGTACCAGTAGCAGCAACATCAGCCCTGGGAAGAGGGCCAGCCACCAGCCGCCACCGGCCAGATAACGCAACGCATCGGCCAGCAGCAGACCCAGCGAAGCCTCGTGGGCCGCCAGGCCAAAGCCGAGGAAGCTTAGCGCCGCGCTATGCAGCACCGCGTGGGGAAACATCAGCAGGGTGCCGATAAACCACTGGGGCAACAGCCCCGGCAACAGGTGGGTGCGCCAGCGGCGCAGCGCCCCCATCCCCTGACAGCGCGCCAGCACCACGTAATCGCTGCTGGCGATCCGCCGTGCCTCCGCGCAGAGAATCAGCGCCAGCTTGGGCCAGTGGGTCAGCGCTACCGCCAGGATCACCCCGCGCATGCCGCCCCCTGCGGTAAAGCAGATAAGGATCAACAGCAGCATATGGGGCAGCGCCAGCATGGCGTCGATAACCAGCCGCACCGCCGCATCGCACCTGGGGTGAATAAGCGACACGCTTGCCGCCACCATGGCCAGCAGGCCGCTGCACAGGGCTGTGCTGATGCCCAGCTCCAGACTGGTGAGGGTGCCCTGAAAGGCCCGTAGCCAGAGATCCCGCCCCATCTGATCGGTACCGAACCAGTGCACCAGCGAGGGAGGCTGCTGGCGGGCCAGCAGATCCATGGGCACATCCTGAGCCGACAAGCTCCAGCCATAGGCGGCCAGCAGTGCCAATCCAAGCAGGGCTACAGCGAGGCGCACTATGGAGGGAAGCGGATTAAACAGCATGCACACCCTCCCAGCCGTGGTTGATGCGGGCCAGCAGCAAACCGGCCACCGTATTGCCAATAAAGACCAGCAGGGTGCAGAAGAGCACTATGCCCATCAGCAGGGGGATATCCCCCCTCAGCCCCGCATCCACGGTGGCCTGGCCGAGCCCCGGATAGGAGAAGACCTTCTCTGCCAACAGGGATCCACCGATCAGCTCACCGAGGGAGGCAAACTGCAGGCAGAGCGCCGGGGTCAGGGCGTGGCGCAGCACGTGAAAACGCAGCATGGGCCAGCCGCCATCCCCCTGGGCGCGGGCGTAGCGGATAAAGTCGCTCGCCAGCACCTCGGCCACCCGCCCCCGGGTATGCAGGGCGATATTGCCAAGCCCCAGCAGGGCGAGGGTTGTGACCGGCAGCAGCAGATGACGCAATCGCATCAACCAGTCCGCCTCATCGGCAGCGAGCCCCGGCGTCCAGGCGCAGCAAACCGGAAGCCAAGGCCAGTGCACCGCAAACAGCGCCAGCAGCAAGAGGCCAACCCAGAAGGTGGGCAGGGAGGCGAGCAGATAGGCAAAGCGGCAAATCAGGCGATCGGGCCAGCGATTGAGATAGCGACCGGCGCAGAGCCCAAGCAGGATGCCAAAACAGCCGGAGAGCAGCCAGGCCCCCGCCAGCAGCAGGAAGGAGGCGGCAAAGCGCTGGCCTATTACCTCACCCACAGGCGCGTTGTAGAGCATGGAGTAACCGAGATCTCCTTGCAGCACCTGGCTGAACCAGTGCCAGTAACGCAGCCAGAGCGGCTGATCCAGCCCCCAGCGGGCGGCGATGCGGGCGTACTGCTCAGGCGGTACATGGAGCAGATCGTTGCCGATATAGGCCTTGATGGGATCGATGGGGGAGTAGCTCAGCAGCACAAAGGTGGCGACCGAGACCAGACACAAGAGCCCTGCCAGTCGCAGCAGGGCTTTCAGAGTTGCCATCATCATAGTGGACGAACTTAGCGGCACGTCCACCGCCAATCTTGCAGATTGTTGAGCAGGGACCAGCTACCGTGAATTTCCGGCGCCCCCTTGCCAAGATCGATGCAGCGGTTGGCGAGATAAGTGTGCTGCACATTGAGCAGCCAGGCCCAGGCCGCATCCCCCTGTACCCCGGCGCCACTCTTGCCATCCCACTCCACTTGCTGCCAGAAGGGCACGGCCGCCTGCCAGTTCGGGGCATCCAGCGCCTGCTTGAGGTGGCCATCCACCACAGGGTTGCTGTAGTAGCCCGGGTTGTAGAACTCCACCCCACCCGAACCGCTCTGGTAGTGGTGATAGAGCTCCATGGGATCCAGACTCCCCCACCCCATCAGCACCGGATTGGCGTGCATCTCGCGCTCCACCTGCTCCCAGCTGCCGGACTTGAGGCTCACCTCGAGGCCGATGGGTTTGAGCATGGCCCGCACCGCTTCCGCCAGATCCCGGCGGGTGCTGTCGCCACTGGTGTACCAGAGGGTAAAGGCGGCGCGCAGGGAGCCCTTGTGGCGAATGCCGTCACTCCCCATCTTCCAGCCTGCCTCGTCGAGCAGGGCATTGGCGTGGGCAGCATCGCCATCCTTGAAGGCGGTGGCTTTGTTCAGCCAGGGCAGGCCTTCTACCGCGCTGTAAGCAGGGATGGCGTGCCCTTCCAACAGCTGATCGGCCAGCAGCTTGCGGTCGATGGCGTAGTTGATGGCGCGGCGCACCGCCACGTCCGAGGTCACGTCGTTGCCGATGGGATAACCCTTGGCATCTTTGCCACCCGCTGGCGGAATGGGGAAGACGATGCCGCGGTTCTCCACGCTTGGCCGCACCCACAGCTTGAGGGAGGCAGGGACTGTGGGCGCCAGCGAGGGGGGAATGCGCACCAGGTCGAGCTGGCTACTCTGGGCGGCAGCATAGGCGCTCTCTTCATCGATAAAGACAAAGACCAGCCGCTTGAAGTCATTGTTGCCGCCAGCGTAATGGGGGTTGGCCTCCACCACCAGCTGCTGGCCGGGCAGGAAGCTCACCAGCCGGTAAGGGCCGGCGCCGACCGGCTCGCGGGCATAACGCTTGGGATCGTAATCCTGCTTCGACACTATGCCCAGCGACCCCAGCACATTGACGAAGGTGCTCTGGGGGGCACTCAAGCTGATGGCAACTTCGGTGGGCGACACCACCTCGGCCTTCACGAAGTTACCCATATCGATCTTGCCGCCGCCCTTGGCGGCGCTGTTGTAGGTAAAGGCCACATCCTCGGCATCGAGCGGCGCGCCGTTGGAGAATTTCAAATCCGGCTTGAGGCGGATAAGCCACCCCTTGCCATCCTGGTTCGGGGTCACCGCTTGGGTGAGCAGGTTCTGCCAGCCGAGATCGGCGTTTTGCTTGAGCAGCGGACTGTGCAGCAGCAGGTAGCTGCCGTGGCTCCAGCCGAGCAGAGGGTCGAACCCTTCGGTGGGCTCGGCGCCGATGGCGAGCTTGAGTTCGGCGGGCAGCGCCTGAGTGGCGGGGGCGGCCTGCACCCAGGGGCTGGCGCCGAGCAGCAGAGCCAGTACAGCAGTGGCGCCGCGTGGATCACAAGGTCGGATGGTCATGGTATTCCTCGTTCATGGGTTGCCAGGTTGAGTGAGAACGCGAGAAAGGTGGCACCGATAGAAGCGAATAAGGGGCCGATAGGGCCCCGTCTCTTTTTTGCCAATGCAGGCAGGCTAACGCCCGCGCGCACCGAATAGCCGTCTGCGACCCAGATCCACGCCGCCAACCCCTTGCTGCACCGGCAAGGAGAGCAGCATCTTGAGGGTGCTGCTCACCAGCGTTCTCCCCTGCTCGGCCCCGAGATGGGGATCCAGCGGCGACATCAGCGAACAGGCCAGCAGCTGCCCCGTCTCGGGCAATTCACCCACCATAAAGGTCAGGTTGCCGCAGGGGAGCTGCAGGGCGAGCCGATCGCTGCTGCTGCGCACCGGCCAGAGTTGATCCGGCCCCGGCAGCACCACCAGGCTCAGCATCCAGGGGGTGAGCACGCAGCCGAGCCACTGACCTTCAAACAGCGTGCACTCCGCCACGATTGGCATGGCCGGGTGATAGAAGGGCAGCCCTTGCATCTCTTCCCGGGCGATCCGCTCATATTGGGCCACCAGCAGGGTTGCGGGATTGCTGGCAAAACCGATGAACTCCTGCACGTATTCCTGCACAGCATCAACCTCGCTTAAATGGGACTGCGCCATAGACTCTCCCGTGCTTGTTCAGCTTTTTCTTGCTCAGAGAGCGGGATGGCGGGGGCGCCAACACTGGCCAGCAGGGTCAAAATCCGATCCTTGGCCTCCCCCATGGCCGCCGCCACCACTGGGGTGAGGCCGATGCGGGGTTCGAGGGATTCAGGCTCTATGCCGATCAGGGTGAGCCGCTTGGGGGATTCCCCCGTCATGTGCAGCGCCGAGAGCACGTCCGCCAGCCCCAGCTGATGGGGGGAGATCTTGCGGCCAAACAGGGTCGGGATCTCCTCATCCTTCAGGGTCACCACTGTGCCCGGCGGATTACCGCTGCGCACCGCATCCGCCAGAATGATGTGATCGCGATCGGCCATGGCTTCGAGCAGCTCCATGCCGGCGGTGCCGCCGTCGAGCAGCTCTATGCCGGGGGCGAAACGGTATTCGCGCCCCAGCGCCTCGACGATGCGCACCCCCACCGCCTCGTCACTCAGCAAGAGGTTGCCGACCCCCAGGATCAGGGTGTTCATCACAGCACCTTCACCTGAGTCGTTTCACCATTCTGGGTATCCACCACGTGGACCGCACAGGACATGCAGGGGTCGAACGAGTGGATGGTGCGCACCACCTCCAGCGGTTTGGCCGGATCGGCCACCGGGGTGCCCACCAGCGCCTGCTCGTAGGGGCCGGGCTCGTCGTTGAAGTTGCGCGGGCCCGAGTTCCAGGTCGACGGCACCACCGCCTGATAGTTCTCTATCTTGCCGCCCTTGATGACGATCCAGTGGGAGAGCATGCCGCGCGGCGCCTCTTCAAAGCCCACCCCGCGAAACTCCTTGTCCGCCGGGATCTCGGCCTTGATGTAGGCGGTGGTATCCCCCTTGCCGATGTTGTCGATAAGCGCCTTCCATTGGTGGGACAAGCTGTCTTTGAGCACACAGCAGCGCACCGCCCGGCCTATGATACGGCCCAGGGTGGAGTGCAGCTGTGCAGGTGTGATAGCAGAGCCGGTCAGCGCCTTGTAGATGCCGTTCAACTGGTCGAAGTGCGCCACCGTCTCCGGGTGCTTGGCGGCGAGTTTCACCAGGAGGTCGGCGAGCGGCCCCACCTCCACCACCTTGCCGTAGAAGGTGGGGGATTTGACCCAGGAGTATTTGCCGTCATCCTGCCAGCCGGTGTAGTTCGGCTCCGTCTTGCCCTCCCAGGGCTTGAGGGGGGCGTCATCCTTGTACCAGGCGTGCTTGTTGCTCTCGGCGATGCCATCCATCAGCCAGGCGTCCTGATGGCTCTCTATGGGGCGGTAAGCCGCCAGATCGCCGTTCTCGATATAGCCGCCCGGCATCAGGAAGCTGCCGCCGTTGGCGTCGGTGGGGAGCTCCGGCACGCTCAGGTAGTGTTTGGCCCCCTGCCCCAGGCTCAGCCACTCGGGGTAGTGGGCGGCGATGATGGCGGCATCCACCTTGTAGACCTGCTCGATAAACTCGCCGAGCCGATCGATAAAGCTCTTCACATAGAGCAGGCGTTCCAGGTTGAGCACGCTCGGCGCATCCAGGTTGATGGGGTTGGCCACACCACCCACCGCCAGATTCTGGATGTGCGGGCTCTTGCCGCCGAGAATGGCGACGATGCGGTTGGCATCGCGCTGGCACTCCAGGGCCTGCAGGTAGTGGGCCACGGCGATGAGGTTCACCTCCGGGCTCAGCTTCATCGCCTTGTGGCCCCAGTAGCCGTTGGCGAAGATGCCGAGCTGGCCGCTCGCCACCAGGGCGCGGATCTTCTCCTGCACCTTGGTCAGCTCTTCGGCGCTGTTGAGGGACCAAGTAGACACCCCTTTGAGGATGTCCGCCGCCTTTTGCGGATTGGCCTCAAGCGCCGCCGTGATGTCCACCCAGTCCAGCGCGGAGAGCTGGTAGAAGTGGACGATGTGATCGTGGATGTTGTGGGCCGCGATGATGAGGTTGCGGATGTACTGGGCGTTGACCGGCACCTTGGCACCGATGGCGTTCTCCACCGCCCGCACCGAGGCGATGGCATGAATGGAGGTACATACCCCGCAGATGCGCTGCACTATCATCCAGGCATCGCGCGGGTCGTTGCCCTTGACGATCTCCTCCATCCCGCGCCACATGGTGCCGGACGACCAGGCCTTGGTGACTATGCCGCCTTCGATTTCGCAGTCGATACGCAGGTGCCCCTCAATGCGGGTGATGGGGTCTATGGTGATACGTTGGCTCATACGTTGGCTTTCCCTCGGGCCTGATAATCTTGGTGAACACGTTCAAGTGATGGCAGTACCGGCAGCAGCCGGATCAGCAGCAAATAGGCACAGACCTCGATGGCGACGAATCCAAGGGAGATCAGCACTTCCGCCGCGGAGGGGAAGTAGTGGTAGCCATTGCCGGGGTTGAAGGCGAGCAGGGAGTAATCCAGTCGCCAGAGGGCTGCGCCCAGCAGCATGCTGAGGGCCCCCAGGAACAACATGCGCGAATCGCGGCGGCTCTTGTCCCAGTGGAACACCAGCAGCGGGAATATCATCAGCGCAATCTCGCTCCAGAACATGACGGCGTAGCGGTTGAACTCGGAGAGATAGGCCGACTTGTCGTTGATGACGATCTCGGCAAAGCGCAGCGCCACAAACAGGATCAGGAAGATGTCGATCACCTGGGTCAGCTTGTAGAACAGCGACTTCTCGTTGGGCCCCCGTCCCGCCAGCCCCGCCTGCACCAGAGAGCCCTCGAACACCACTATGGAGAAACCCATGATGAAGGCGGTCAACAAGGAGAAGACAGGCAGCAGCTCGTAGCTTTGCCAGAGCGGATGGATCTTCTCCCCCGCCACTATCATCAAGGATCCCATGGAGGACTGGTGCATGGTGGGCAACAGGGCCCCCAGCGCCAGGATGAAGAACATGATCTTGTTGAGCCGGGCCATGGAAGTCTTCCAGCCGAACTTCTCCAACAGCACGGGTGCGAACTCCAGCGCCATCACCCCGATATAGATGGTCATGCAGACCGCCGTCTCGAACAGCACCGAGGAGGTGTTGAAGAAACCCGGAATGTAGAAGTAAGGCAGGTTCCAGTAACGGCCTACATCTATGGTGATGGAGAGGCCGCCCAGCGAATAGCCAAACAGACTGGCCAACAGGGCCGGTCGCACCAGGGGGTGATACTCGCCCCGGTTGAAGACGTAGACTGCCCAGGCCAGTGCCCAGCCGCCGCAGGCGAAACCTGTACCGATCAGCAGATCAAACGAGATCCACAGCCCCCAGGGATAACCCCCGTTGAGATCGGTGACCGAACCCAGCCCGAAGATGAGGCGTTTGAGGATCAGCATGCCGCACAGGATGACGAAGGGCGCCAGCACTATGACGGGCCAGCTGACCAGCTTGCCACCGAGCGGATGTGCCTTGTGGTTACTCATGATCCTTGCCTCCCTTGTCAGAACCCGGCTCTTTGCCCTGCCCAGGCGCATGGTCCTCGTCATGAGGGTGCGCCTGATCGTGCTTCTTGGCATTGCGGCGAATGAGGACCGAGAGGCCGGTCAGCACCACCATGGGTAGCACCATCCCCTTGTAGAGGGTGTGCTGGATATGCTCCGAGCGCGCCCCTGAGGAGAGCTCCGGCAGATCCGGCATGTCGAGCTTGGTGTAAGGCACCCCGGCCAGCACCAGTACCTGGGTACCGCCCCCCTCCTTCTCGCCATAGACGTAAGGCTGGTAGCTCGGCACCTGGTGCAGGTAGGGATCGTTGGCGGTGAGGGTCTGGCGCGGATAGGCATATTCGCTGCCCGGGGTCGCCAGCAGGCGGCGCTTGGCCTCGGCCATCAGATCCTCGCGGCTGCCGAAGATCACGGCGCCGGTCGGGCACACCTCGACACAACCGGGCAACTTGCCCCGATTGATCCGCTCAAGCCCCTGCTGGTTGCAGAGCTCGCACTTGTGGATGGCCCCGAACGGGTTGTCGTAGTCATATTTGGGCACATCGAACGGGCAGCCCACCATGCAGTAGCGGCAGCCGGTGCAGACGCTCGGGTCGTAATGGACTATGCCGGTCTTGGGATCTTTTTTAAGAGCCTGCACCGGACAGACGGAGACGCAGTTGGGATCGACGCAGTGCATGCACTGCTTCTTGATGTAGGCATAGCCATCCACCAGCTGATCCTTGTGCTCACCCGTGCCGCTCTTCCACACCTGAATGATGTTGTTGGTGTAGGGCGTCAGCTTGTCGTTGTTGGACCAAGTCTGATCCCCCGCCGGGTTGGCCGGGTTGCCGTTGAGGCGCTGACACTCCGCCACGCAGGCCTGACAGCCGACGCAGAGGGTGGAGTCGTAGAGCATGCCAAGCGATCCGGGAATGGGCGGCTTGTTCTTGGCCGCCGCCATGGCGCTGCCGGGCACGGCGGCCCCTGCCGCCAGCGCGCTGGCGGAGGCAAACTTGAGGAAATTGCGTCTGTTCACGGTCACTCCTCCCGTGATGGGTGCTGCCCGGCTTCGTGGCGCTTCTGCTGGCGACCGAGTTCACGCACCGTCATCAGACTCACCCCCACCAGCACCCCGAGGGCGCCACCGATAAGGCCAGTCGCGGTGGGCGAGGTATAGCCCCCCTCCTGGATCTTCACATCGGGTTTATCCACCCGCGGAGTCGGGTTCTCCACCTTGGCGAGCTGGAAGATCCCCTTGCTGAACCCCACCCCCTGCTCGTTGCAGCCGTAGCAGGGGTGACCTATGCCCACCGGCCAGATACCGCCGCCCACGTCGCAGAACTCTAGGGTCGAGCAGTTGCCGTAGGTCTCCGGCCCCTTGCAGCCCAGATGGTAGAGACACCAGCCCTGACGGTGCCCCTCATCGCCAAACTCCTTGGCAAAACGGCCTGCGTCGAAGTGCGGACGACGCTCGCAGTTCTCGTGGATGAGGCGCTCGTAGGCAAAGAGCGGACGCTTCTTGGCATCCAGCGCCGGCAGCTTGCGGTAGGTGATGTAGTAGGCGACCGTGGTGAGGAAGTTGTGGGGATTGGGCGGGCAACCCGGGATATTGATGATGGGAGTGCCGATATTGCCGAGGGCCTCTTCCAGACTGACGGCGCCGGTCGGGTTACCACCACTGGCGGGGACGCCGCCCCAGGCGGAGCAGGAGCCGATGGCGATGACGGCAGCAGCATCGGCGGCGGCACGGCGAATATGGTCGACGATGGGCTCACCGGCCACCATGCAGTAGACACCGCCATCCTTGAGCGGAATGGAGCCATCCACCACCAGCACATACTTGCCTTTATAGCGCTCGATGGCGTTGTGCTTGTTCTCTTCCGCCTGATGACCAAAGGCCGCCGAGAGCACCTCGTGGTACTCCAGCGAGATGGTGTTGAGGATCAGGTTTTCTATGGTGGGGTGGGTGGCGCGCAGCAGTGACTCGGTACAACCGGTACACTCCTGCGCCCCAATCCAGATCACCGGCGGCCGCTCCGGGCTGGTGAGCGCCGTGGCCATCTTGGCCACGGCATTCTGGCTTAATCCCAGGGTTGCGGCCATCCCGGCGCACAATTTCATAAAGTCACGGCGATTAATTCCATGAGCCGATAAAAATGTATCCTCGACCATTCTTTTTATTCCCGTCAGTGAGCATTGTTTGACAAATGCTTAATGGCGGGAATGCTATGCCTCCCCCTCGCTCTGTATGTTGATCTTTATCAAGTCGGAGGGTATTAGTCGCCGATAAAACTCATCAACAAAAAACAAAAAATCCATATACAGCAATAGGTTATCGAAAACCATTCTCAACTAAAAAATACCCATTAGGGGTTATTTGTTGAAAATTTGGAATTAAAAACATTTAAACTTCGAGTTATTAGAATGATCCATCTCTCAAAATGAAAGCGATATCACAGAATCATTCTCCTGCGGATGATATTGGCTGTTATCGATACTGGGACCGCAATTTTTCCAAGTGGGGCTCATAAAGAAAGCTTGGAAAAAGCACTGTAATACCAAGTAATTAATCAAAATTGGATTGCGAATCATCAAATGACATACCACAGCAGCCTACACTCTGCTAGCTGATGCCATGCCTAGAGTGAGACTCAAAGCCCCCCCCACCAGAGACCTCCTGCAAACACGAAAACAACCGAACTCTGCTCCCTGACTCAAGGGAAAAACCAAGAAAGATAGTGATGCTGCCGCTGTTGCGTACTACCGGATATAAAAACACCGGCTAAAAGCCGGTGTCAGGTGATAACTAGATCTTTACAAACAATGAAATCAATCCGAAAAACTATTTATTTCCATATTAACCAAGCCCCCACTCTCTTTAAAATACACTTCAGTTTCGCCACCTTCCATGAAACTAATCAACTTAAGAGAATCTTTCGTCGGAATTTTATATGTTATAGAAATTTCACCGGTATCATTATTTTTCTTTGCAGAAGGAATTGTAAATTCATTATTTTTTTTACTACGAGAATGAGAAACTACATCATTGTAACTAGGAAGAAGAGAACCCCAACCACTATTGTCACTTAAACTGTTTACATAAAATTGTTTGTATGCAGCGTCTAGATTTCCATTATAGACACAATGATCATTTCTTTCATAATCACCATTATCATATCCAATAACAGTACAGACTATATCACCAATATTGTATTTTTCTTTATCAGAGATAGGAGTGAAGGAATCTTTATTGTTAGATGTATAAATCACACTCCATCCTTTATTATAAAAAACAATATCGCTTCCTATTTTTATAGCAAAGTGGTAAGGAAAGTCACACTCACTCTCGCCACTGTGCAATGGCTCAGAACGAGTTATAAAATCAATTTTGCTATCTTTTACTTTTTTGTATTCCCCATTATCACCTATATTTTCTTTGACATAGTGAATACTATCTAGATCAGACTTACCTCTTTTTTTGGGAAGATCAGAACGCATATTAACTTTACAAACACCAGGAATAGAAAGAACACCCTCATCTAATATAATCTTGCTATGTGACACAGCCTCCTTTAAAGCAATGCTTTTACTCTCAGATATAGTTAAGTTACCGATTGATTCTGGCGAACTATTTTTATCTGAAATTTTCTTGAAAAAATACTCATCAGCATAACTACTAGATGAAAAAAAACACAAGCACCAAATCATTCCTAGATAAAGCTTCATAACAATCCCTCTAAAAAACTAATGCGTTGAATCATATACATTATTTAAAAACATGTTGTGTTCTGCTTTGCGCCGCTTTACCAAACCTTTCTCTCCACCATTGGTAATATCAAGAAACTCTTTAGCAATTCCTTCATAATTTCTGCTAGCGATATTCTGTCGTAGTTTTGGTGCCTTACCGATAATAGGCAAAAGAAAATTTGCACCTGTATTGAAAAGCAGACTAACAAATGCATCAAACTCATTCTGGGATAAATCAATGTTTACATCTCTAGCCACCGCCCTCTCAAATTCACTTAGATCCTCACTAAATATTTCAAGCGCTGTTGCCTCATCAAGTCCATGCACAAAACGACTAGGGATAGAAATGTCTTCGCAACGTCCCTTCTCTATCAAGTGCCCATACCCAATAGTACAATAACCTTCAGAATCATTATAAGGAACATGCTTACCATTTTTAATTTTCACACTTTCCCAAGCTTTGATGAAAGCGATGCCTTGGGCGGAGGTTTTCCACTCTGCTGCAGGTCTACGGACAGTACTCTTTCTTTCCATGCCTTCGAAACTATTATGATACCCCTCTTTTAATATATCTATGGCATCTACAAGATCTTCGCGACGTTGATAAGGGCGAACACCTCTATTGGTCAATGGCTTTTTAAGATCACGACCAGACTGACAAGAATATATTTCAACATGTAGCATAAACACTACCGAGCCATTGATTTTAACTAGAGGTATCCCACGTTGTAATAATTTCCCCGTATAACCTACAGACTGCCCTTGCATAACAAAATCACCAACAGATACTTTTATGCGGTCAGGTGCCAGCTCACCATAACGCATAATAAATTCTCGGCCATCGTTGGTTCTATGCAGAATAGTTACTTCATAAGTCTCACAATAGAAATTAGCTACCTGTAGAACTTCTCCATTAGATACAGCAATAACCTCTTCAAAAGGATTCGTATAAAGGTCCCTAGCTGCATGCCTACGACCATTATTCCTTGGGTAACTAAATGTTGCCGCATTATTTCTCTCATCTGCAGACCAACATTTATTTTCCCATTTCTTACCTATATCATTCTCTGGTTTTACTTTTAGCGGAAAGATTATAGGTTTCGTGTTAGTACTGTTACGAAGCACTGCTATTGGATAAATATGCCAGATATCCTTACCAAGATTTAACTTGACAGCACTTTGCATCCACTCAAGCTTATCGATGCGCTGTTTTTCGTGATCTACCAATTTGTCAAAATCGGGTAGGTCAATTTTAGCCATCAGCTTGTCCAGCCACAGATAACTACTGGCCGAGGATTTTTCATACCACTCGCTGGGGTGCTTGACGATTAGCTTATGAAGTTGATCGGCATTACCGCTATTTTGCAGGGCAGCCTGGATCTCTTCACTGCTGAGCTCACCATTGCCATCGGTATCAAAACTATTTACCAGATTGGTAAAAAATGCAGACGGTGCATCGGGATCCAGATAGCCGTCAGAGCCTGAACCATCGACCTTTTTAAAACCTATCTTCAGCCAGTCATGTTGGCTCAAAAGCTCCACTTGCTCTTTCTTGACATATTTTCCTGACGAGACGCTGACCCACTCCTGCTTGGCAGCGTCTTTTTCCAGCTTGGGTGATTCAACCAGCTCTTCCAGACTCTTGTCACCGGTCGCAACCCAGAGATCTTTACCGTCCTGCGTTTTCTTCTCATGCAAGACGAGTTCGGCCGGCACCTTGGCATAGCTGGCACCGCCTTTTGTATTAGCTTTGTTGGCTAATACATCGTCCAGTCTGGGATCCTGGGTGAACACCTCAAGATGTACTTGATGCTTGCTCTTCTTGCCCCCGATGAGGGAACCCGGCGTTTCCACCAGGCCGAGGTAACCTATGGTCTCTCCCGCCGCTATGGCAACTGATGATGGCAACACATAGAGCTCACCGAGATGGGAGGGTGTACGCGCATTGACCTTGATAAATTCATCCTCAACGCACACCCAGGCCATGCCACAGCTACCGGGCGCCCCCTCCATAGTCGGCATCACATAGTTGCATCTGGCCATCTTGCGCGCCTTGTCACCAATCCAATGGAATTCCAATTGGTGCGCATCATACTGCAACTTGGTGCCCGCAGGCAGAGATACACTTCTGTCTCCCGCCATCAGACGACCTGTAGGTCCATTAAGAACAGGGTCCGCACGGCCAACCATATTAGTCAGCAGTTCCGCCTCTATCTGATCGAATAGCCAGGTAGGCAGGTTGGGTTTAATCACCTCGACAGCGTCCTGGCTATTGGCAATCCAGACTGCACTTCCTTCACTGACCAATACTCCCGCCTTCTCCGCCTCTTTTATCTGGGCACTGGAAAGCGGGCTCTTGATGATCACCTTGATGAAGTCATACACCTTGCCCCCGACATTCCCCTTTTGGGATGGCACACTGCTGTCCATTTCCAGTTCGGTATCCTTGGGCAGGGTGAAACGAGGCAAGGCGGCATCGGCACGCTGCTGATCGGCATCGGGATTGGCGTGAGGAACGGAATTGCGTGCATTCCAGCCCTTTTTCAGTACCAGTTTCTCGGCGGTTTGGTACTGATCCCAAGGCAGCAGATGCATATAGAGCGAATAGAAGGTGAACTCATTTTTCGCCTTCGTCTCGGGGTTTATTTCGCAATACTCATGTTCGACCAAACAGAAGCAGTTGGAATAGCGTAAGGATTCCTCTTGATACGCGGAGGTCAGGTAATCCTTCATCATCCGGAATGCCACCACCTTACCATCGGCCATGGCTCTGACGGGGTATTTATCCTTGCACCAGGGGGCACTCTGGTCGCTGATATGAATTCCGCCGTGCCATTTGTTGTGATTACCAAGGAGGTAATGGCCCGACTTTTCGCCATTGATGAGTGCCGTCAGCGCCTTGACGTCCTTGAATTCTTCCCCTTTGGCCGTGAGGATGGGAAATGCAAACTTCATGCTTTCTCCTTATTCAGAAAAGAGGTAGAACGCCGCTGGCTTCTGCTCCTTGAGCAGTGCCTCCATCGTCTTCTCGGTGGGGATGGCCTTGATGATCTCAACCAGCTCGGGGGCCTTGACCACTTCTACCCCCTTGGGTACAACGGGAGCCTTGCCAGCCCAGCCGGATCCTGACCCTGCGCTGCCGCCGGCATTGAGCTTGATGGCGGGGCCCACCAGCTTGATGCCGCTCGGATCCACTTTTACAAAGCTGCCGCCGCCCTTGAGGGTGATCTCGGAACCTGCCTCCAGCACCAGCTTGTCGCCCACCTTGATATGCACTTCCTCCCCGGCCTCCACCAGCAATGACTGGCCAAGCTTCTGATGTATGCTGGCATCCACGGTGAGGGAGTAGTCCGCCTTTATCTGGTCCCGCTTCTCCCCCTCCACCGTCAGGTGGTCGTTGGCCTTGATGCGGGTCACCCGCTCGTTGTCGATAACCCGATGCTCGTCGTGCTTGATATGCCAGGCGGCGTCGTTTTCGATGAGCAGGTTCAGGTCTTTCTGACCGTGGATATAAATCTCTTCCTGCCCCGCCTGGTCTTCGAAGCGCAGCTCGTTGAAGCCCTCCCCCTGGTGGGTTTCGGTGCGCAGCACTGTTCGGGTCTTGTTGGCCGGCAACTCGTAGGGGGGCCGGTTGGTAGCGTGGAAGGTGCGACCCGTCACTATGGGCTGGTCCGGGTCCCCTTCGAGGAAACTCACTATGACCTCGTGGCCGATGCGCGGGATGGCCATGATGCCGTACTGGCCACCCGCCCAGCCCTGGCTCACCCGTACCCAGCAGGAGCTCATGTCGTTGGAGCTGCCGTAGCGGTCCCAGGGGAACTGCAGCTTCACCCGGCCGTGCTCGTCGCAGTAAATCTCCTCCCCCTCCGGCCCCACTACGATGGCGATTTGCGGGCCATCCACCATGGGCCTGGCCGGCATCAGCGCTCGCCAGGTAGTGCTCGCCTTCACCACCCCAAACTCGTTGTGGTAGACGGTGGGGCCGCTCCCCCCCTCCTCTTCCAGCGCCTGGGGCTGCAAGCCGGTGTGGCTGATACGCACCACTTGCCAGTCGGTGTTGAGCGCCCCGTTAGGGTGCTCGCTGAGGGTAAAAGTCTGGCCCGGCAGCAGGGCCGCGCTGTTGGACTTGCCACTGCCGGTGACAGCGTCATTGCGCAGGGCATCCAGCCGGTGCTGGGCAAAGGCCTTGCCGCTCGGGTCCAGCTTGTAGCGGCCCGGGTAGTCGAAGTGCTGGTAGGTATCGCGCTGGTGCGCAAGCTCTGCCCCCAGCTTCTTGTGGGAGAGCCCATAGGCCGGGGTCTTGAAGCTGTAGTCTTTGAGCTCCACATCCGAGGGGCGCACCGCCTCCCGGTAGTGGAACTGGCGCACATAGTGGCCCTGTTCCAGGGAGCGGTTGCCGAGGTTGAAGAAGAGCGCGGGGCCGGCGGTCAGGGCCGCCGCGTCGTCGGCAAAGACGATGCGATGCTTGCCCTGCTCGAACTCAAAGAAGTAGAAGAGCCCCTCTTCGGCAGCGAGGCGATTGACGAAGTCGAGGTCGGTCTCCCGGTACTGGACGCAGTATTCCCGCTTGGCGTGCTCATTCTTGAGCGCAAAGGCGTAGTCGGTGATGCCGTGCTCTTGCAGCAGGATGCTGAGGATTTCGTCGGGCTTCTGCGCCTGGAAGATGCGGGAATTCTGGCGAAGCGACAACCGCCATAGCGCCGGTTTAACGTCAAGGGTGTAGCGGGTACGGCGAAAACCGCTGTCCCCCTGTGCCATGTCGCTCACCACCCCACACACCCGCCGTTGCAGCTCGCCGTTGTACCAAACCAAGAGCTCACAGGGCTGGTCCAGCGCGGCGCCGAAATCCACATCGGGCTCGGGGCTTGCCAGCTCAAGGCGCAGGTTGAACGGTCGGTTCAACCCCTCTTCCAGGGCAAACTCCGCCACCACAAAGGTGCTCTCGGGCAGGGCCCCCACCTTGACGGTAAATTGTAATCCTGTGCTGTCTGCCATCAGTGACTCCTTATCCTGCCTGTCCGCTGCCAGAACCAATGACAACGCCGCCGCAGCCGATGGCGGTGCCGGTCACGGCGATGGGCTTGCCATTGACCAGTACCGAGCCGACCCCCCCCGAGATGCTGCGCGGATGAGGGGGATTGTTGGGTTTGTCGTGGGGGGCCAGCGGATCCCCCTGCCGGGCCACCGGCTTGCCATCGAGGAACACATCAGGGCTGGCGGCAATCACCGGGGAGGGGTGAAATCCCTCGTGGTCGGTGCCTATGTCACCGAGCAATGCAATGGAAGGGCACATCTGGATTCTCCGTGTGGGCAAGGGCGCGCCACTGATGACGGCCCTGCCATGGCTCCTGCCACCCGGGTGGGCAGGAGGCGTAAATGCACATTGGGCTGGCTGTCCAGCAGCCTCCATGCCAACGCAAATGACGCGAAAATGTTGTTTTATATCAGTCAATTACAACCGGTCACTCTGACCATGACGCAGCGCACTGCAATGGATGGCACAAGACTGCGTGAAAAGATGGCAAAACATTGCCCACATAGAGAATTTCTCTATTCCTTGCGCAACGTATTGCTCGGGGCAGCATGATCACCCACCAACATTGCCTTGCTGCAACTGATAGAGGCGGATATTGAGCGCCTTCAGATCGTTCTCCAGCCCCTTCAGATCCGCCGCCGTGATGGGCTCCTGGGCTGCCCTTCTCGCCTCCAGCTCATCAAGGCGCAGGCTGAACGGAATGTTCTGCATCAGGTTCTTCTGCACCTCGTAGAGCTGGGACTTGAGATAGGAGATGGTCACCGTCTTGCGCTGGCGCTCCAGCTCCAGCAGTTGATCCAGCAGGGCATCCACCCCGGCGCGGGCATCCAGATAGGTCGGCACGCCGAGGGCGTCGCCCTGCTGGCCGGCCAGCGCACTCTGCCACTGCTTGTCGAGCGCCTTGACTGCCAGCGAGTCGGGGTAAAGCATCTGCAGCGAGGCACGCAGTCCCTCGCCGTAGCGATACCAATAGAGCGGTGAGGTCTGCTCCAGCCGGGCAAGCTGGCTCTGATAACGGGCCACCAGATCGCTCTCCATCCCTTGCAGGGCCTGCTCCCCCAGCACGATGCGCGCCTGGCGGATATCGTCATAGCTGAGGGCCCTGGGCAACTCGGCGGCTGGCTGCTGCAAGCGCTGGGCGACCACCATCTTCTCCTGCTGCTGCTGCTGCCAACCCAGCCAGCCCATCACCGGCAGGGCGCAGCTGAGCAGGCCGCAGCCAAACCAGAACCAGGCCGGACGCTGTTTGCGATGCTGCTCAATCTTGAGCACTGTCGGTTTGACCTGCCCCTTCTCCCGGCCCACCAGTATGCTGCCCTGGGGCAAGTGCCCGGTCGCCACCCCGGCAGAAGCGCCGTGGTCGCTCTCCATATCGGACTTGAAGAAGACCATGGGCGGGATCTGCAGCTCATCCTTGAGGCCGGGCTCATCGGAGACGATGACGATCTCGGTCTCGTCAAAGAGGTGGGTATAGCCTTCGATGAAATGCACCAGGTTCTCGACCCGGGGAATGCGGCTCAAGCCCGCGTTGTGCAGCTTCTCGCTGATGAGCTGCAACGCCCGCTCGCAGCGGTAGACCAGCCGCTTGTCCTCGTGACTGATCTGGTACTGGCGAATGACGTCGCTGATGCGGGCGATGAACCAATCCAGCATCTCGATGCGGGCCCGCTCCTGATGGACCGGTGGCCAGAAGCTATCCCACTGGGTGACGATGAGGTTGGCGAGAAACTCGCACCCCTCGGTAAAGCCGCTCAGACCCTGCAGGCGTGAGCGTGCCAGGGTGAAATAGATGGCGGTCTGCAGATCCACCCCGTGCTTTTCGAAGATCTGGCTCGCGAGCTGATGGATCCTGAGCCAGTCCACCTCGGGGCGGGAGGCGTGGCTGAGCTTGTTGATCTCCGCTCGCAGCGCCTCGTATTCCGGCAACATTCTGGGGTCGCGCCCCACCTTCAGCGCCTGCTGGCCTTGCTGGTCATGTGTCATATCGGCTTCCAAAACAGGGGGGGCACTGCCTGCCCCCCGCGCTATCAATAGAGGGATTCAGGCAATCTGAACTGGCTGAACAGGCCGCCGGCGAAGGGGTTCTGCGCGCTGTCGGTATAGACGCGATAGGTCATGGCCCCCTGATCCACCGGGAAGCGCACATCGAAGGTGGCCTCGTTGACCTGGGTCAGCTCCCCCTTGTCCATCAGGCGGAACATGGCCCAGGGGCCGACGAAGCCTTCGCTGCGCGGCGAGCGCTCGCGGGCGGCCGGCACCAGGGTGATCTTGCTCTCGGCCCCGTCGCGCATGGTGTTGGGCCACACCAGCGGGATCTTGGTGCGACGACCATGGGCATACTCCAGCAACTGGCCATCCAGGTTCAGCACGCTGCGCCGCTTGTTGGCGGTGAGCTCGATGGGCTCGAGGGCAAATTGCACCTCCAGGTTACCCTGCTGGCTGAAGAAGATCTGGCGGATGCGGGCGGCTCTATCCAGCTGTTTCACCAGTTCGGCCTGGATGGGCGAGCTCAGCTCCCCCTCCATCAGACCGCTCTCCACCATGGGCTTGAGATTGACCTGGTAGAAGCTGTCCAGGGTCCCGCCCGGCGCGAAGAAGCGCTCCATCTCGGAGAGGGGCACATCCTTGGCGGAGCCGGGTTCGAAGGGATAACGCCCCGCCAGCTGGCTGTTGAACGGGGCCAGCACCTTGTCCTGCCACTCCTGATTGAGGGAGGACATGGCGAGATCGATGACCAGCCGAGAGCTCTGATCGGAGAGCTGCCCCACCCAGCGATCCAGCGGAGCCGGCAGGCCACGGGCATACTGCTGCAAGGCAAAGACGGGGTCGGCGTACTTGTTGGTCAGGCGCAGCTGCACCGCCTTCAGGGCCGACTGGCCCGGCTCGGTGGCGTTGACGATGAGCTCCAGATAGTGCTGCAACTCCACCAGCTTCTGGTTCACCTCCTGGATGAGCGGGCCCTGCTCGCCCCGGCCAGCCAGCGCCGCGTTGGTGGCCATGAAGGGGCGACCGATGCGGGCCGTGATGGCCTGGGCCGGATCCCCTTCCACGTCGGAGATCTTGCGAATGCGGGTGTTGTCATCGAGGGCCGCCAGCACCCGCTGGAACGGCTGATCGTTGCCGGTGATGGCGGAGAGCACGTCCAGTGCCTGCTCAGGGCTCTCCAGAGTCTGCACGTCCAGATTGGTCAGCAGTTTTTGCCACTGGTTGACGTAGTCGGTGACGTAACGCTCATTGACCTGACGGGTGATCTCCTTGCGATCCGCCTCGCTCAGCTGAGTCAGCTTGCGCTGACCCAGCACCCAGGCATCCATGGCGGTGAGATCGATCAGCGTCTTGTCCTGCTTCTGGAAGAAATCGCTGAAACCGGGCCAGGTCAGCAGACGGGGCACCTGGCCGGCGCTGTCGCTGCGCAGGGCAAAGACGGTGTCGAAGGTGGGTCCCACCTCGTCGCGCACGTAGAGATCCGGCGGCAACACATCATTCGCCTTCACCACCAGGTTCTGGTAGACCCGCTGATACATGGGCAGCTTGCCAAGCTCGCGCTGGGCGCCATAGATGGGCTCCTTGAAGGGTACGAAGGCGGTGATGGCCCCCTGATCCCGGGCGGCACGGGCGCCGTGCCAGTCGGTGTGATCGAGGGCGTAATCCAGATGCGCCATCAGCTGCTCCTGCACCGCCCCCTGCCCCGGGAAGGCCTTCTGCCAGCGGCTCGCCATGTATTGTGCCACCAGCTCCTTGTTGCGGCCGGAGGCGTCATCGAGCATCCGCATCACCCGCAGTATGGCGAGTTTCTCCTCGCTGCCAGCCGGTGCCTGCTCAAGATCCGCCAGCAGCCCCTGCATCTGGGCCGGCAGGAAGCGCAGGTTCAGCAGTTGCAGATAGGAGCCTTCCACATAGGGGCCAATCTCGTCCCCCTGATAGAGGCCAAGGTCGGCCACCAGCGGGGTACGATCGCGGTAGTTGCCAAAGGAGAGGGTCGCCTCGCGAATGAGATTGAGGCGCGGCAGCTGGCTCACCCCGAAGGCATGGGCGTCCGCCACCTCGTTGGTCTCCATGAAGGCCTGGGCCTTGGTCAGCACGTTGCGACCCGCCTCCTCGTTGACCCGGTAGAAGTAGTGCCAGCCACCGATGAGGGCTGCCGAGAACAACGACAGACAACTCAGACCGATGGCCATGCGGCGACGGCGATAGAGGGTGTGCAGCCGGTTCTCCCCGGCCAGATGGGCCTCGGGGAAGATGATGGTGGAGAAGAGCTGGCGCACGAAATAGGTGTTGGACTCCCCGCGCAGGGCGGAGTGAATGGGCTCCGGCAGGTTGTAGCGGCGGGAGGCGGCCTGGGCGAACGCATCGAACGGCACCCCCTGCTGATAGACGGAGCTGATGTAGACACCGCGCACCAGCAGCGGCTTGCTCTCCTCTATGGCCAGGGTCTCGTCGAGCAGGCTGGTGACATAATCCTTCAGCCCCGCCAGCTGGCGCACGAAGGAGAAGAGGGCATTGCGCTGGGCGGCATCGAGCCGGGCCAGCATCAACTCCGGCAGGTTCTGGTTGAGGTTGTCCACCCACTGATCCCAGAACAGGGCCAGATCCTGCTGCCAGGATTGACCGCCACCGGGTTGGAAGGTCACCCCCAGCACGGCGTCACGGGCCTCCTTGTCGAGCTGCTCATACACCACATCGAAGCCGCGCAGCAGGTCGAGCTTGGTGAAGGTGACATAGAGCGGCAACCGGGTGTTCATGGTGGCCGACACCTCCTGCAGGCGCGCCCGCATCAGCTGGGCGTAGGCCTTGCGCTCGGCCACGCTGGCGTGGGAGAGCCAGGCCAGATCCACTGTCAGTACCAGGCCGTTGAGGGGCTGACGACGACGATGTTCGGACAGCCAGGTCAGCAGGTGCAGCCAGAGCCGCTCGTGCTTGCGCGCCAGGGGCTCCAGCTCGGGTTCGGACTGGGACAAAAGCTCGCCGGCGGGATCCAGCATCACCGCCTGCTCCCCCAGCCAGCAGTCCACCAGCTGATCCTGCGCCACGTCACGCAGCTCGGTGTCCAGCCTGGGATTGAGCTTGTTGGCCGGGTTGGCACGGTGAATAAGGCTGCTCTTGCCGCTGCCGGGCAGCCCCAGCACCAGGTACCAGGGCATGGCGTAGAGCGCCCCCTTGCCCAAGTGATCCCCCAGGGCCTGCAGCCAGCGGTTCAGGAACAGCGCCTGCCTGTCGAGCAGCCCCTTGACCGGATCCTGCTCCAGCACCACCTCGTGCTGGCGTTCGGCCTTGAGCTGCTGCATCTTGCGCCACACCCGCCAGGAGAGTACCCCCAGCAGCAGCCAGAGCCAGAGCAGGGTGAACACCACCCGCCCCCACAGCGGCGCCAACGGCTTGGCGTCACGGATCTCGAGGCGAGGGCCCAGCCACCACACCAGGATCAGGGCAAGCGCCCAGAACACCACACCGAGCAGAGGCCAGGAGGGTTTCAATTTCGGCAGCTGTTGCCGCAGAAAGGTAAAGATGGTTTTGAACATAAAATGTGATCCAACTCCGACTCAATGACTCATTTCGGCACTTATTTCGACAACGGGGTCGCCTGGCTCTCCAGGCGACTGACCAGCCCGGGCTCCCAGTGCGACAACCCAAGGCGACTCGCCTCTTGCCACAAGTGTTGATAGTGCTGGCGCGCAAGCGCCTCCATGCCTTCCTGTGCCAACAGCTCCGCCTGCACCAACTGGGCGTGAAAGCGATCTCTTGGCTCCTTCATCTGCGCCATTCGTTCATCGAGCAGGGCCAGGGCCGCGGCCACCCCCTGCTCCCCATGGCGCTGGGCTATCTCTTCGGCCAGGCAGGACTCCCCCTCGCCTCCCCCACCACCCCTGCCGGGTTGCAGCCAGCGGCCACATTCGGGGGAGAGGAAGGGGCTGCCGTCACTGAAGGCGAGGTCCCGCAAGGCTGGCAGACGCTGCAAGAAACCATCGAGCTCCTCTGCGATGGCCTGGGCCACTGCGGCAAATCCCAGCTTCTGCGCCACCTCGGCCGAGAGGCGATGCCCCTCGAACCAGTAGGGGGCCAGGGTCAGGCTCTGCTCGATGCGCTGCCAGAGCCCCTGATCGGGGCTGTTCATGGCGGCGCGATATTCATCCACCATGTCCACCGACATGGGGGCCAGCTGGGTTTTGTTGTCCCGGGCCACCATGGGCGGAGTCGTGATACCAGCCCAGATGGCGTGACGGCGCAGGCGATAGCCCACCGCCGCCTCCGGCTGGCGCTCGATCAGCAGATCCGCCACCTTGAGCTGGGTCTGGCGCCAGGCCCTGTCATTGGAGCTGTCGATCTCGACGCCGGATCCCTTGGTGCTGCCACTGAGCACCATGGAACCCGCCATGCCGGTAGCGGCGGCCGTCGCCACGACGGCGCTGCTCCCGGGTAGCACACCGGCATCCGCCTGGGCCTGGGCCACCTGCTGACGCTGGGCCCGCTTCAGCCCCATCAGCAGGGGATCGAGCAACTCGCCCTTGTCCGGGCACAGGGCCAGCCAGACCCGCTCCAGCTGCTCGGCCTGGGCCAGCAACTGGGCCAGCTCGGCTGCCGAGGCGCTGTCACTCACCCGCGGCAGAGCCCCCTCGAAGCGCTTGACGATTTGCACCATCAGCCGCTGTTTCTGGCTGGCATTGCCGGGCCAGGCCAGCAGCCAATAAGCCTGGATCCAGGCTTCCAGCAGACTGAGCGCGGCCCCCAGGGGGGTCGCCTTGGCCGGGTGCTGCAAACAGCGCAGCAGCTGGGCCAGCACCCGCATGTCCTTGGTGCGGCTCTCCAGCAACCCCAGACAGGCTTCTGCCACCGCATTGAGATCCACCTGGCCATGGGCCAGGGATCCCAGCTTGACCAGCTCTGTCTCCACATAATCCCAGCGCGGCTCGTCGGCCAGCACGGCGCCGCTGATCTGCTCATCCGGCAAGGGGGTGAGCAGACGGGCACACCAGGGGTGTTGATAGCTCATGGCGCCCCCTACCAGCGACACTGCTGGCGCAGGGGAAGCAGCGCCTCTTTCAGGCCGCTCAGATCGACCCGCAGCAAGGCGCCGTTGGCCGCCTTGACCTGCAGCTCGCGATGGCCAATCCAGCGCTTGAGCTCCTCGATGGCGGGCAGACCGCGGCCATACTCCAGCAGCATTCCCTTGTCCCGGATAAACCAGCCCTGGGCGCTGTTGCTGGGGGAGCCATCGAGCGCTATCTGCACCTCCTCGCCGACCCAGGGCGTATCGAGCCGCAGGCGGATATGGGTGATGCTGTCGACGCACCCTATGGCCAGGGTCGCTCCTCGCAAGGCGGGACGGGTGAGCGTCTCGCTACCCCGTCCCTCGTCGCTTTGCCGCAGGAAGGGTGGGCTGTCAGGGGTACGGCTCTGCTCCTGATCCCGGATGGCTTGCCAGGCTGCCGACTTGGGGGCTCCCCCCTCTGCGGCACTGACCGCGCCATTGCCAAGGGCGTCATAGCAGGAGAGCCGCACCAGCGGAGAGGGTTCGCGGCGGCACTGCTGCCAACCGTGCATATCCAGCTGCGGCGCCGCGCTGCCGGCGGCCAGCAGCAATAGGCCGAGGACGCTCATCAATTCACCTCCAGTTTCTGGCACTTGTGATCCAGGGTGCGCTTGGGAATGTTGAGGCTCTCGGCCACCAGCATGCGGTTACCCTGGAAGTGGCGCAGACGTGCCTCGATGACGGAGGCTTCGTACTGCTGCATGGCCCGGCGCAGATCCCGGATATGGTTGTAGTCGTCCATCGAGGCAGGCAGCTCCACGCAGACCCGCTCCCGCAGCTCAGGCGGCAGCGCCTCCAGCCCCACCTCTTCCCCGTGACGGCTGTGGGCGCAGGCCACCTCCAACAGGTTGCGCAGCTCGCGCACGTTGCCGGGAAAGTCATAACTTTGCAGCTGCTTCAAGAACTTGCGCTGCAGCCCCGCCAGGGTCTTGCCATCCTGGGCGGCAAACTGGTCCATGAAGTGCTGGCACAAGAGCGGCACGTCGTCCATGTGCTCCCGCAGGGGGGCGATCAGCAGCAGGCACTGGCAGAGCCGGTGGTAGAGATCGGCCCGAAATTGCCCCTCCTCCACGTGACGGCTGAGGGGCTGATGGGTGGCAGCGATGAGACGAAAATCGGAGTGGTACTCCTGCTCGGCCCCAAGGGGCCGATAGCTGCGGGTTTCCAGCACCCGCAGCAGCTTGGCCTGCATGGCGGCGGGCATGTCCCCCACCTCGTCCAGGAAGAGGGTGCCACCATTGGCCTGGGCCACCAGCCCCGCCTTGTTGGCCAGCGCCCCGGAGAAGGCCCCCTTCTGGTAACCGAACAGCTCGCTCTCGATGAGATTTTCCGGGATGGCGGCGCAGTTGATGGCGACGAACGGCTTTGCCGCCCGATCGGAGCACTGGTGCACCAGCCGGGCCACCACTTCCTTGCCGCTGCCGGTCTCCCCCTGAATGAGCACGGTCAGCTTGTGCTGACCCGCCAGGCTTATCTGCTCACGCAGCCCGCGGATCACCGCCGACTGGCCGACCAGCTGATCGCCGAGCAGCTTCTCGTGCTGGCGCAGCCGCTCTCCCTCCCCCTTCATCTGGCGCAGGGAGTCCCGCAGCACGCTCTGATCCCGCCGGCTGCGCCCCAGATCCCGAATAAGGGTGAGCTGGTTGCAGAACACCTGGGAGAGCTGGGCCAACTCGGGACCTTCTGTCCACTCCTGCAGTTGTTCGGCGCTGTCCATCATGGCCAGCACGGCGAACGGCTTGCCGTTGCCGTCCAGCAAGGGGAAAGCGTGCAGGCCGCACTGCTGGCCGAGGTTCGAGAGCAGGGCACGAAACTCCTTGTGTTCGATGCGGGCGCCGCCATGGAGGGAGTCCCAGGTGCGGGACTGGGCCTTGTGCAGCACATAGGCGAGCGGGTGGGAAAAGTCGTCCACCGCCAGGGCCAGGGCAACGGCCTGCCCCTTGACCCAGCCGGTGCATTCGAGCTGGCGTCCGCTCACATCCAGCATGCCGAGCAGTATTCCCTTGGGCTGGAAGCTGGCGTCCAGGGTCGAGCTCCACCAGTGGCACAGGTGCTGCTCGTCTCGCTGCTGGGTCAAGGCGAGGGCAAAGGCGAGGGCTTGTTCCATGGTCAGCCCTCCACCTCGGCCACGAACTGGTGATCGGCCACCGAGAAGCGGACGCACTTGATGGGTTCACCGGCCGAAAGGCGTTGCAGCAGTTGCAGGGAGACCGGCGGCAGCAGGGCGCCGTCGATAACCGATTCGAGCATGCGGGCCCCGTTTTCGCTGCGGTTGGCGCGGCGCAGTATCTCCTCGGCCACCTCGTCGTCCAGCACCACCTCGGCACCGAAGCGCTCCTTGAGCAGTCTGACCAGTCGGTTGAGCTTGCCGCCGACAATCTGCACTAGCGTGTCGTGACCCAGCGGCAGATAGGGGATCACCTCCATCCGCGCCAGCAGGGCCGGCTTGAAGAAGGCGGCGAGCTCCGGATAGAGCGCATCCAGCAGATCGTCCGGCTGCTCGGCATAGTCGACTATGGTCTGGAAACCGAGGTTGGAGGTAAGGAAGAAGACCACGTTCTTGCAGTCGATGATGCGCCCTTCCCCGTCCGCCAGCTCGCCCTTGTCGAACGCCTGATAGAAGAGGTTGAGCACGTCCGGATGGGCCTTCTCCACCTCGTCCAGCAGCACCACCGAATAGGGCTTCTGCCGAATGGCCTCGGTCAGCACGCCCCCCTCGCCGAAGCCGACATAGCCGGGGGGCGAGCCGATCAGGCGCGAGACGGTGTGCTTCTCCTGATACTCGGACATGTTGATGGTGGTCAGATACTGGCGACCGCCAAACATCAGCTCGGCAATCTGCAGCACGGTTTCGGTCTTGCCGACCCCGCTTGGACCCACCAGCAGGAAGGCACCCAGCGGTCGGCCCGGACGACGCAGGTCGGCGCGGGCGGTCAGCAGGTGCTTGTGCAGGTGGGCCACCGCCACATCCTGCCCCTTGATAAGCTCGCCAAGGTACTCCGGCAGCCGGGTCACCACATCCAGCTCCCCCTGGGAGATGCGATTGAGGGGCACCCCTGTCCACTCGGCGATCACAGCCGCAATCTGGGTCTTGTCGACGTGTGCGGAGACCAGCACCTCCCCCTGTTGCAGGGCGGCCAGCTCGCGCTCCAGCCCGGCAAGCGTCTCGGCGGCGGCTTGGGGATCCAACGGCGCATCGGCGAGATCCAGCGCCTCTCTGGCCAGCATCTCATCCTGCTGATCGGCGAGCAGCGCCGCGCGCAGCTCGACTATCTGGTGCACCAGCCCCTGCTGCTGCTGCCACCGGGCCTCCTGCTCGGCCAGCGACTCGCGGCAAGCCTGTTGGGCGGCCTGCAACTCGGCCAGGCGCTCTGCATTGTCACCAAGACCAATCAGGCTCTGGCGCTCCAGCTGGCGGATCTCCAGCTCGCGCTGGCGCAGAGCGTTTTGTAGATGGCTGACCGCGCGCGGCGGCGTGGTCAGGTTGATGGCCACCCGGGCACAGGCGGTATCGAGCACGTCGATCGCCTTGTCCGGCAGTTGACGGCCGGAGATGTAACGGGCGGAGAGCTGGGCGGCGGCTTGCAGCGCCTCCTCGTCGATGAGCACTCCGTGGGCCTTCTCGTAGATGCTGCGCAGGCCGCGCAGTATCACGGTGGCCTCATCGGCATTGGGCTCGCCCACCTTCACCAGCTGGAAGCGGCGCGACAGGGCCGCGTCTTTTTCCACGTATTTCTTGTATTCGCCCCAGGTGGTGGCGGCGATGGTGCGCAGCTCCCCCCGGGCCAGGGCCGGCTTGATGAGGTTGGAGACATCCAGGCCGCCGGCCTGGTTGCCGGCCCCGATCAGGGTGTGGGCCTCATCGATAAAGAGGATGACAGGACGTACCGAATCCTTGACCTCCTGCATTACCCCCTTGAAGCGTTTCTCGAACTCCCCCTTGACCGAAGCACCGGCCTGCATTGCGCCGAGATCCAGGGTCATCAGCTCGACCCCGCGCAGCTTCTCGGGCACCTGGCCCGCCACCATGCGCAGGGCCAGCCCCTCGATGAGGGCACTCTTGCCGACCCCCGCCTCCCCCACGACTATGGGGTTGTTCTTGCGACGACGGGAGAGGATGTCGATCATCAGGTCAATTTCATGATCCCGGCAGAGCACGGGATCCAGCGTCCCCTGGCGAGCCTGTTCGGTGACGTTGACGGTGAAGCGGGCCAGCAGGCTGGCATCGGCCGGCAGAGCGGCCTGGGTAGCAGTGCCGCTGGCGGACAGAGTGACCTGGGTTTCGGCAGAATCCTTGACCCACTCGTCGAACTGCTGGCGCAGCAGCTCCCGATTGACGTTGGCCAGCAAACGGGTCACCGAGCCCGGCAGGTAGCGCTGGGGTGTCATCAAGAGCACCAGCAGCATGACGCCGCTGCGCAGCTGGGCCTGTTGCAGCTCGGCCGAGGCCAGCAGCCAGCTGTCTTGCAGCCACTCCACCAGCAGCGGCGAGAAGGAGGGGTACCCCTGACCATAACCGCTGTCGGCGCTCGAGGGTTGCAGCAGGGTCTTGAGTTCCTCGACCTCCACCCCGGCCATTTTCAGGATCTGGCGCACATCGCTGAGGGGGGTCTCCAGCATCTTGAGCAGCAGGTGCTCGATGCGGATCTCGGCCCCTTGATGGTTGACGCAGAGGGCCGCAGCCTCCTCCAGCATGTGACGGCAGATGGGGTTGAGTCTTTCCACCAGTACGGGTAGCTCTATACGGATCAAGGGGTGCTCTCCTTAAGTATTTATTTTAATAATTCGCCCAGTTGACGCAGCACGTCCTGGGTCTGGTTATTGAGTTGGTGGTGATAGAGGCCAAAGATGATGGCCAGGATCAGGGCGCCGCCCATGAACAGACTGCGCAGGGAAACCTGCTTGCGCAGCTGGTAGCGGGAGGCCTGGCGACCGAGGTCGAGGTGAAACACGCTGGGGGCCTCGCCACCGGCCTCGGGGGCCAGCTGCTTGTGCAACTGCCTGACGATGCGCTCGAATTCGCCTTGCCCCTTGCTCATCACCTTGTAGCGCCCCTCGAAACCGAGGCAGAGGCACAGATAGATGAACTCCAGGATGTCGCGATAGCGCACCGGATCTTCCTGCAGGCGGGCCAGCAGCACGAACACCTTCTCGCCGCCCCAGGTCTCGTTGTGAAAACGGGTCAGCAAGGAGTGCTCGGACCATTCGCTTTGGCTGCCCCAGTCACGACCCATCACGGCCTCGTCGATGAAGGTGCAGAGGATGTAGCGAAACGACAGCACCACCCCGTTCTCGTAGCCCTGGGCCATCAGCTCCTGCTCAATCGCCTGGATCTCGGTCACCACCCGCTGATAGAGCTCGGGCACCCTGTCGTGGCGCGACAACAGGCGCACCCGCTGTACCAGTCCCAGCAAGGGGGTCACCGCATCTATCATGGGGTTGATGCTCTGGCCGCGCAGGCGGAACCAGTGGTCCGAATCCATGTCCAGCTGCTCGGCATGATCGAACAGCAGGTCGCTCAGTTGCTCGTTCTTGATAATGTCCGTGGTCATCTTTGCTTGTTTCCTTGGTGCTATCACTGGCTACGGATGGCCCAGAGCTGCATGTCGAGCTCCGGGAAATCGCCGGCGATGTGGAAGGCGAGCGTGTTGCCCACCGCCAGCATCTGCCAGGCCGGGCTCTGCCGGTCGAGCTGGAAGTAGCTGTAACCGGCGTGATAGGGCAGCTGACGCGGCGCCACCGGCAGCGGCAGCAGCGGAATGCCGGGCAGTTGCAGGCTGATGAGCTCGCGGATCTTGTCGCTCGACGCCACCTTGGTCTGTTGCAGCAACTGCTTGCGCAGCTGCTCCTGGGGCATCCGGGCGCGCACCGCCAGCACGAAGTCGGCGCTCTGCATCAGCTCGCTCTCCCCGACCACGGCCACCATGACGCCGTACTGGTGCTTGCGCAGCTGGATGGAGACGGCGCGGGGCGAGAGCACTGTGCTCAGCGCCTGCCGCAGGGCCAGCATCACCGGCTCGAAGCTCACCTGCTGATCGTCGTGACGATAGGCGGGGAATTCCGGGGGCAGGCGGGACTCGTCGGTGAAGGTCATCAGCTCGCCGCACAGCTGCACCAGCGCCTCGTGCAGCCGCTCCGGGTGCAGGGTGCCAAGACGCGCGAGGTGCGACAGCTGGGGCTGGGCCCGGTTGAGCAGTTGCAGCATCATGAACTCGGCCACATCGGCGACCCCCTGCTGACCCGGCGCCGCGATGCGCTGGGAGAGGCTGCGGGCCCGCTCTGCCACCAGACCCGCCGACTCGCCGAGGAAGCGCTTGAGGGTCGGGATGGCCGACACGCTGATGCTGCAGGGCATGAAGTTGGGATCCAGCACCAGGCCGCCATCCGGGCGCTTGTCCAGAATGCGGGCGATGGCAAGGGAGGCATAGGCGCTGCGATCTTCCCGCTCCAGCATCAGCCGTAGGCTGACCCTTCCCACCTCGAGGGAGACCACGTCCCCCCCTTCGCTGTGCAGGTCCCGCACGTCGTGGCGATGGGCCTGCAACCGGCTGGAGACCAGCCCCCCCTGCCCCACCTCGTTGACTCCGCTCACCGAGAGGGGCAGCGCCAGATAGACCTTCTGGTTCGCCACCGAGGCGTCGGTGACCTCCAGAGGGGATGGCAGCACATCGTCATTGGGAATATTGAAGACGGTGCCGTCCGGCAGTATGCCGGTGGCTCCCACCAGGGCGATGCGGCCAAAGCCGAGGTAATCCTCGTTGATGGCCAGCGACTGCAAGCCATAGAAATAGTCGGAGAGTGCGCTCAGGCGAGCGTGCAGCGCGTAGTCCGAATGCCTTTGTTGTTGCTGGAAGTGCTGGGGCTTGATGAAGAGCCCCTCACGCCAGATAACCCGATTTCGACTCGACATGGTTATTCTTCTTCTTGTTGCAGTTCCACTTCATCCAGACGCAGATGAACCAGGATTTGATAGGCCGTGCCCTTGCTCTTGACCTTGATGACCTTGCGCCACTCGGCGCTGTCGGGATCGGCATAGCGCGCGATCACCCCGATGTAGCGGGTCTTATCGTCAAGCTTGATGGGGGGCAGATACTTGAACTGCCCCGGCAGCAGGGTGTAGTCCTGATGATCCAGGTAGTTCTTGCCAAGGGCCTTCTCCACGTCCTCTGTCACCTGGTCGTAGTCGGTGGCGAGCAGCTTGGAATCTTCCGCCAGCAGCAGCACCTGAAACTCAATAGGCGCCGCCTCCCCGCTCTCGTTGGGGTTGACGTCGGGCTCGGCCACCAGGCTCAGCCCCAGGGTGGAGGGCTGGCTGTCATTGCTGCCCACCTGGATATCCGGGTTCATGGCCACGTCGGCCATCTTGCCCATGGTGGTACAAGCTGCCAGGGTCAGCACACAGGCCCCCAGCATCAACGCACGAATCATCAAATCAGTCCCTGTTGCTGACGCACGGCCTGGTCATAAGCCTGGGCATACACCTGGTGGAACAGCTTGTCGAACCCCTGCTGGCGGGCCGAGGTGAGCTCGCGGTAGTAGTGCTGATACATGTTCCAGGCCCAGCCCTCGTCGGCCATGCCGGGGGTGCCGGTGCGGCGGTAGTGCTCGAAGCGACCGAGCAGGGCCTCGGGCGAGAAGGCTTGGAGGATGCTGTCCAGCGCCGCGCCGATCGCCTGCTGGTTCGCCACGTGGTGGATGCGCACATTGCGCAGGCTCTCGGCCACCGCCGCCGGGGCAGTCAGGTGCACCGGGCTCTTCTGCTCGGCAAACATCACCGCCAGGGTCTCGTCATAGTCGAGCCCGAGCCGCAGCGGGTTGTCCTCGATGGGACGCAGGTGCTTGTCCGCCAGCGCCGCCTGATCGCTTTGCAGTTGCAACAGTCCCTCCACCATGGCCCGCACCGTCTTGCCCATCTCTTCGAGCATGTCGTGGGCCTGCTGGGTATCCTGCAACTGCAACGGCTGACCCAGGCCACGCATCAGCGGGGTCAGGGCGACGTGATCAACCCCCTCCAGCGGATGGGCATAATCGGGATGGTTCTCTATGGTGGGCATATCCAGAAATTCTTGGTTCATGGTGTTCTCGGCGGCAGAAAAGGGGGACAGGGAGGAGTATTCCCTGCCCGGTTGCGGGTTCGAGTCAGGCTGGTGACGAGCATCGACCAGCGGGGTCAGGGGGTTGCGCTCATGCTGCAGCGCCAGCAGGGGGTCGACGGCCAGGGCACGCGGATCGGCCATGGGCTGGCTGACCGGCTCATCGCCGGTCAGCCACTCGTCGAGCTGTTCGGCCGGGCGCGTGCCCAGCACCTGCTGCAGGCTCTGCTCGGCCGAGATGGCCCCCAGATAGGCACGCAGCCGGAACGGGCCGACGACGAGCTCGTCCCCCTGCTCCAGATACACCTTGCGGGCCCGTCCTATGGGCGAGGTCGCGCCATTGATGTAGGTCTGGCCGCTCAGATCGCACAGGCAGAAGCGGCCATCCTGGTGCTCGACCCGGGCGTGGGCCGGTATGACCGCCCCCAACCTGTCTCGCAGTTGCCAATCATCCTGCTCGGAGGCCCCCAGGGTCCCCCCCATCTCGTCGAAGCGGTATTGCCCCTGCTGGTTGCCGTCGAGCTGCTCGCTGTTGAGCACCACCAGGGAAAGTTGCTGGTTAAAGTCGTCCACATTCACTCCTGCACACAAATGGTCACGAAGGGATCACTCGGCGGCTGGCCAAGAAAGGTACTCCACCCCAGGCGGGCACTCTGCTCCTCCCCCAGCCGCAGCCCCCTGGCCTGCTCCTGGCCGAAACCAAGTCGCAGATCCCAGGCCAGCTGATCGCGCAGGATGAAGGAGACAAAGGTCACCAGGGCGGGGAAGTGCTCCCCGTTCGGCAGAAACCCGAGAAACTGCCCAAAACTCAGGTTGTTGATCTTCAATAGAAACTTGCCCGCACAGTCATTCACCTTGTCGCCGATGACAAAATCGTCCCCCAGGGTGGCGCAGGCGCTGCCCAGCCGGTTTTGCTGGTCCTGATGAATGGGTACCCTGCGCCATTGCCAGGCACTCACCTCCACCTGCGCCAGATCGAAACAGTGCGCCACCAGACCGGCCACCACCTCGGGGGAGCGGCTGGGGCTGGCCAGCAGCCCTGCATAGGAGAGCATCTTGGCGCGGTTGACCGGCAGGCTCTGGCAGACCGCCTCGTTGCCCAGCCCCACCAGGGCGAACATCAGGCGGGAGAAGCCATCCTTGCCGTTGTCCTGAAAGCGCACGTGATAGCGATACTTGCGCCAGATCCGGTGCAGCAGGGTCAGCAGACGGTGGTGGAAAAAGTCCAGAAAGAGACCCAGCTTCTGCTCCCCCTGGGCGTATTCCCACGCCAGGGAGTCCAGGTAGTAGCCGGGCATGGGCGACTGGCTGCCGTGCAGGCCGAGGAAGGCCACTTCCAGCTCGTGGCGCCCCTTGCCATCGCGGCCGATCTGCAGCACGTCGCTGGTGGGAAAACCGAGGGAGGCGGTCGCCTTGAAGCGGATCCCCTCATCCCCGGGCAGGTGATCGAGCCTGCGCTCCTGATCGGTACCGTCCAGCCGGTTGAGCAGTTCAACCAGCTGGAAGAAGCAGAAGCGGGGCGCGTCCCTGGCGGACGTCACATCAGGGAGTGCTGACCGATCTGGACTGGCCACAGGTAACGCTCCTTGTTGTCGAGATTGACCACCTCAAGCAGGTGGAAGGCATTGACGCTGGCATAAAGCGAGAAGAAGTGGGCCAGCACTGTGCTGAACAGATAGAGCTCCCCTTCGCTGCCAAAGGCGGACTGGCGAATGGAGAGCACCGACTTGAGCCCGCGCACCGGCATGCCCCGCACCAGCCTGTCTACCGGGCTGGTTTCGATCTGCTCTATCCCCGCCAGCCGCTTGCGCGACGCCTGCTCCGCCTGCTTGTCGTGCAGCGCCGGGAAATCGTAGGTGCGCAGCACCTGCACCAGTGCATCGCGGCGCAGCAGGGAGACATAGTTGAGCGAGAGGTTGGAGATCAGCGTCCAGTGCAGGCTGCCATCGAGGGCCGGTCGCAACGGCCGGGTCGGCCGGATCAGGTTGCGGAAGGTGGCAAACGAGGGCGAGCTGCCGGTGGGCACGCAGATGCTGCCCACCTTGAGACGGGCGGCACGGGAGCGGTTGGTGCAGGTCAGGGTGACAGAGATGGACTCATCCAGATTGACTGTGGTGGTTTCATCCCCCCGCACGAAGGAGAGGCTGTGCTCGAAACCGTCGCCGCTCACCGACTCTCTGACCCGCACCCGGTAATAGAGCGCCAGCCGCTGCTTGGCCCGCTCTATCTGGTGCTGGAAACTCTCGAACGGCTGATAGATGCGCGGCGTACCGCGGGAGCGCCCCAGGTTACCCTCGACCCAGCCCTCGACCTCATCGACCGAGAAGATCTCGAAGCTGTCCGCATGGCGATAACTCGCCTTGAGGGGGTACTCCGTCTGGCGGCCGTTGAGGTTGACCGGCTCGCTGTCGTGCTGGAACAGATTGATGGCCGGCACGCAGTTGAGCATGAAGGAGTCGGGGCGGATCTTGAGTTCCGCTGGCAGGGGCCGGTCGAAACAGAAGTGGATCTTGAATTCGCTCACCGGCAGTGGCTGTTTGGGCCAGTCGCCACCGCAGAGTTCGAAGAAGAGGAAGCTCTCCGGGAAGCAGAAGTACTCCTGCAGGATCCGGTAGCCGGAGTAGACGTTGTTCGGATAGGGCAGGAGCGCATCGTCGCGCTCGAAGCCGACGGGCTTGAGCGCCTTGGCCTCCTGACGAAAGCGCTTGCCGTCGATCTCCAGCTCTATGTGGGAGAGCTGGTTGGAGAGCCAGAAGTAGAGCTCATAGGCGGTGTAACTGTCGCCACCGAGGAAGAAACGCAGCTTGTCCAGCTGCAGTTCGCTCAATGGCAAGGGGGCATGCAGGGCGATATCCAGCGAAATGGTGGAGAGATCGTTGCCGCTTTGGGCAGCGATGTGGCGGATATCGGCCGGATAGACCCAGGCATCGTGACTGGTCTGGAAGTGACAGGTCACCTCGTCCATGGGCAGGCTGTCGAGCTGGCAGCCTTGCTTCACCAGCGCCGGCTGGGTGATGGCTCCCGGTATCACCGAGAACTGCATGATGGTCATGCTGGGCACGGGGCGCAGATAGTTGGGCCAGAGCATATTGAGCAGACCGTGAGTCAGCTCGGGGAACTCATCCTCTATCTTGGCGCGCAGATTGCCGGTGAGAAACGCGAAGCCTTCCAGCAGGCGTTCCACGTCCGGATCGGTATTTTGCTCCGACAGGAAACGGGTGAGTTCGGGATGCGCATCGGCAAATTCGCGCCCTTGCAGGCGCAAAAATGCCAATTCATCCCTGAAGTAATGTTCCAGCGACATTGAGATCAGACCATGCGGTAGTGACGGTGGCTGTCCATATGGACGTTGAACGAGGTAACCTGCTCGATATGCTCCAGTCTCACGTGGGCCGTCACCTGAAACGACATCTCAAGCGGGCTCGCCTGATGGTCGGGTGAACGCACATCCACATGAATGATCCGCGGCTCATAGCGGCGGATGCATTGCCGGATCGCCTCACGGATCCGCCCACGGATGTCGGCGCTGCCCTGGGTGGCATCATTGAGATCGATGACACCGAGCTCGGGCGCGCTGCGGCAATTGCCGGGGCGAGTGTTGAGGATCTGATCGAGCTGGCGTTTGACCGAGTCGATCAGCTCCTCAACGTCCGATTGGGGGGAGGAGACAAGCCCCTCCCCCCGGATCCGGTCAAACAGACTGGCCGCATTGCCTCTATCCCAGGAAGAGAGATACGGCATCGGGCATTATTCCTTGTCCAGACGACCCACCAGGGACAGCTCGAAGCTGGCCCCCATGTACTTGAAGTGCGGGCGCACGGCCATGGCGACCTGATACCAGCCCGGCTCCCCTTCCACGTCCAGCACCTTGATCTGGGCGGCACGCAGCGGGCGACGGCTGCGCACGTCTGCCGGCGGGTTTTCCTGATCGGCCACGTACTGCTTGATCCAGCCGTTCAGCTCACGCTCCAGATCCTGACGCTCCTTCCAGGAGCCGATCTGCTCGCGCTGCAGCACCTTGATGTAGTGCGCCAGGCGATTGATGATGAACATGTAGGGCAGCTGGGTGCCGAGCTTGTAGTTGGTCTCGGCTTCCTTCCCTTCCTTGGTGTTCGGGAACACCTTGGGTTTTTGCACCGAGTTGGCGGAGAAGAAGGCCGCGTTGTCGCTGTCCTTGCGCATGGTCAGGGTGATGAAACCCTCTTCGGACAGCTCGTATTCACGACGGTCGGTGATGAGCACCTCGGTCGGGATCTTCGCCTGCAGCTGACCCATGGCCTCGTAGACATGCACCGGCAGATCGTGGATGGCACCGCCGCTCTGGGGACCAATGATGTTCGGGCACCAGCGATACTTGGCGAAGCTGTCGGTCAGGGAGGTGCCCATCAGATAGGCGGTGTTGCCCCACAGGTAGTGGTCGTGATCCGAGCTGATGTCTTCCTGATAGTTGAAGCCCTTGATGGGGTTTTCGGTCGGATCATAGGGCAGACGAGCCAGGAAACGCGGTGCGGTCAGCCCCAGATAGCGGGCATCTTCCGATTCACGCAGGGAGCGCCACTTGGTGTAGGACGGGCCTTCGAAGACCGACTTGAGATCCTTGATGGACGGCAGATCGGTGAAGCTGTCCACGCCAAAGAAGGCAGGTGCGACAGAGGAGATGAAAGGTGCGTGGGCCATGGCGCCCACCGCACTGACATACTGCATCAGCTTGATGTCGGGGGAGCTGTGAGTGAAGGCATAGTCGCCGATCACGGCGCCGACAGGCTGGCCGCCAAACTGGCCGTAACCGGTCGAATAGACATGCTTGTAGAGGCCGGACTGGGTGATCTCGGGCGAGAACTCGAAATCTTCCAGCAGCTCTTCCTTGGTCGCATGGAGCACCTGGATCTTGATGTTTTCACGAAAATCGGTGCGATCCACCAGCAGCTTGAGGGAGCGCCAGGAGGACTCCAGCTCCTGCACCTCTTTGGCGTGCAGGATGACATCCATCTGCTTGCTCAGCTTCTTGTCGAGCTCGACAATCATGCTGTCCACCAGCGCCTTGTTGACCGGCTCCGAGGTGGTACCGCTGTCCAGAATGTTGGCGATCAGGGCGGCAACCCCCTGCTTGGCGACACTGTATCCCTCATCCACCGGGGTGATGCGGGCCTGCGCCATGATTTCGTCCAGCAAGGACGAGGAGGCCGCACTCGCCCCCGCTTGAACCTGTTCTTCGACCAAAGACATATTTTTTCCTTATCAGTCAGTCAATTAATCTGCGGATCACTCGGCAGGCTTAATCAGATCCAGCTCTTTGAGCAGTTGCTCGCGAGCCTCGTCACTGGACAGCAGATCCTGCAAACGATTGCGGAAGGACGGGATATTTCCCAGGGGTCCTTTCAGGGCAACCAGGGCCTCACGCAGTTCCAGCAGCTTGCGCAGCTCGGGAACCTGCTGGGCCACGCTGTCGGGGGTGAAGTCTTCCAGAGACTGGATCTTGATCGACACTGGCAACTCGTCCTGGCTGTTTTCTTCCAGACGGTTGGGAACGGAGAACTTCAGCTCCAGTGCAGATTCTTTCATGACAGAGGAAAAATTATTCTTGTCGATGGAGACGGTCTGACGCTCCTCAATGGGGGTCTCTTCCGTGCGTCCTTTCATATTGCCAACCACCATCATGGTCAACGGAAGCTCTATTTCCGCCTGTTGACCACCGGTTGCCGGCACATATTTGATATTGATACGCTCTTTGGGCGCAACAGTGGCGCCATCAATTCCTTTTCCCATGCTCTAAATACCAAGTTAAGGATCCATGAAGACCCTAAAGCTTATAGCCAATGCATCTGTCAGCAACTGTAACAAATGACAGTTGACGGGATCGGCAGGGATCCTGACAAAAAAACATCAGCCGACGGTGTATTCTCGATATATGACAAGGCGAGGCTTGGCAACCGAGAACACAGTATGCATCTTGTTACTTAATACAACCCGATAACGTCTCTACTCTTTGTTAGAGATCATCTTGGCTAGAGAGCCATTTGCGACAAATGGTATATTTTCAAATACAGATCAGTCAACAATAAAATATTTAAGATGGATTTAAAAACAAGAAAAAATAAAAAATATCAGTTAAAACATGAGGTTGCAATCATGCTGTCGAACTTAACACTGCATTGTGTCAAACAAGCGTAAATCAGAAAAGCCATTATTCATGTAGGATAAATCTGATATTTACCCAAGAGATTAAATGAACTTCACATCATGAAAAGGTCAATCGACAACCTATTTCAAGATTGATTTTGTAACAAAAAGTGTCTACTGATAAATAAGAAAGCCGCCATGAGGTGGTTTCATGACGGCTTCATGACTGATTAGTGACAAGAGAACCGGAGCAATATGAGGGAAAAGATATCATTCATTCACTGCGAATATGTGACATCGGCAACCATATTCATGGCGCTAAATGTCGTTGCGTGGCTGCATCAGCTGTCGGTTTTTTTCCAGTGTCACAAACCAGTGCTGCGCCAGTTTCTGTCCGGCTCCCTTCTCTTGTTCTGTCATGCCTTTTTCCAGCTCACGGCTGGCGGCAGTCGCATCTGTATTGCCATCCGTGGCTGCCAGCAAATACCATGCATAGGCATGCAATCTGTTGCGAGGCGCACCCCAGCCCTGTTCACGCATGGTGCCCATCCGATACTGCGCCTGTCGGTGGTTGGCATTTGCCGCCAGTCGGTACTGTTTCAATGCAAGACTGTAATCCGCCTCGCCGCCGAGCCCCAGCCGCAACATCTCGCCATAGGCATAGCGGGCATCCACATTGCCTTCACCCGCCGCAAGGGAAAGGCTCTGGCGAGCCGCCTTCAGCTCCCCCCTCTCCTGCTGCAAGATTGCCAGCTCAAGCTGAGCCTGACTCACACCGCCAGCAGCGGCCAGAGTCAGCCAATGTTCACGGGCAACCGCATCGGTCTGCTGCAGGCTCAACTGGTATTCGGCCTCATGGAAACCCTGGCCTGCGGCCAGCTCCAGCCAGTACCGGCCCAGCGCCAGATCCTGGGGCACCTGTTCACCCTCCAGATAGGCCTGTCCCAGCCACAGCTGAGCTGATGGGGAGCCCGCATTGGCGGCACGCTGATAAAGGGGAAACGCCTCTGTCATATTTGCTTGGCGAGCCAGGGTCAACAAGGCATCCGGCTGCTGCTGGGCGGCTGCCTTTTCGTACCAACGCAGGGCAAGGTCGGGACGCTTGCTCACCCCCTTGCCCTGCTCATAACGCAGGCCGAGCCGATATTGGGCGTCACGATTCCCCTGCTCGGCGGCCTTTTCCAGCCACTGAACCGCATCGGCATCGGCGCCGGGCTGGCTGGCGTACCACTCTCCCAGGACCAACTGAGCACCGACATGATCCCGTTTGGCAGCCTGCTCGAACCAGTCGAGACACGCGCTTACCAGCTTGTCCTGGTGCTGATGCTGGCACTCCTTGCCGAGTTGATAGCTGGCGTCGCGATTGCCCAGCTTGGCCGAACGCTGCCACCAGTCATGGGTCAGCCTGGGGTTCTTGGGTTCACCCAAACCAGCCTGATACCAGCTCCCCACCTGCAGCGCCGCTTTACCGCGAATATCGGCATCCGCCGCCAAAGGCCCGGTTTGCTCCGCGGCCTGCTTCATCCAGCGCATGGCCTCTGGATAATCGGGCTTGGCGGCCAGACGATTGGCCAGCTCATATTGCGCCTTGCCCTGGCCCTGGCGGGCGGCTTGAGAGAGTTCAGACTCGGTGAGTGGTGTAGTTGTGGTACAAGCGGTTAACCAGCTGCTCGCCAGTGCCAACCATAATATGCGGTATGTCATTATCTATATCTGCGAATAATTAAGATGGGAGGGGTGGCTGCGTGTATAACACTTTCTGACCACCTGGTGTATTTGCTATTTCTCTTCAGCTCTCTTTAAAATTGACCGTGTTCTAGGGACCCTCATGCCGATACAAAGCACTATTGCTCGTTCACATGGTCCAGCTTGACCAGGTCCAGACCCAGCTTACGCCCCTCATTTAACAGCTTATCGAGAATATCTGAGCGACAAATAAAGCCTGTATATTGATCTGCATCTAAATCCCAAAGCACGACTTCATATCCTCGCGCTTGCAGCCACAAGTCATAAAGCACCAACATGCTCCAAACCGATGCATCCTCATCCGGCTCAGAGCAAATGAAGTGCTCCTTCAAACCATGAATATCCGCCAATGCGTTGCCCTGTAACTCAACTTCCTCGACGTCTCGCCAGTCGATATTGAGACATCCCCAATGCTCATCGGAATTCAGCGCAACAAGTATTGACACTATACCGTCCTGAAGCTCATCGGCATTGGTATTCATCAGCGCGTTCACTCTGTCGACTCGGATCTCTTCAGGCAGAGGGGATAGCAACGTTGATAGAAACCACTTTTTTCTTCGTCTTTCGGCATAAACCATGGGTATCAACAGGGGAGACAAGATGATGACAGAGAGGAGCAGGAATACTTTTTTTATCACCTTCACTTGTTTTCCTCGACTGCTTTTCATACAAAACCACGGAACCAAGCAATGTCGCAATAGTATAAAAATGTCGCGCGGTTCGAGATAAATCGATCATGCAGGCTATACATGATCGATAAATGCGGACTACTCCTTTACCCAGAACAACATGTCATCCTCGTTGATATGGGTCTGCGAGGGCAGCCTCTGCCCTTTGCGCAGTTGCCACTGCTCATCGGTCAGGTTGCACCGCCAGTTGCCATCTTGCTCCGCCACTGAGCCCGGCATGGCAATGGGGTGTTGAGCCACTCGCAGTGCCTGCCATTTTTCTGCAATACCATTGTCTCTGGCATAATCGACCAGATCCTTGGGGTAATAGCGCATCTCCCGATAGCTGCTGTCATCCAACTCATAGAGCAGGGTCACGAGCGCCGCTTCAAAGGCCCAATAGCCAAAATAAATGGCATGCTTTGCCTTGTGTCTGTCGTACCAATAGCACTCTTTACAGCCCTTGTACCATCCCTTGAGATATTGCTTGATACTCACCTGACACTCAACCTTGGTGGGATTCACACCATCTCCCTTGATGGCATCGAATAAAGGGCGATAAACCTCTGGAATATAGGATTCGGGACCGCGAGGAAAACCGGGATAGCCCAAGCGAGCCAACAATACGCTCCACAGCGGATCATCGTCTCCTTCCGGATTTTTGCTGATATAGCGTACCAACTCGGGCAGCATCTCATCCTGCTCATAGAGGATGCTTAAAGAGAACATCCAGAGCAGATATTGATATGCATCTTGCTCCCAATAATAAAAAACACTATCTAAAAACTCTTTCTTATGACGTAACAGTTCTTTTTTTACTATCGAGAGACATGCTCTTACATCTTCGTGGGATGCACCACCAGAATAGAGGAGGATCGCATGTTCCAAGTTGTCCATGAACATACTTTCACTGGCCATGGAGCGTGTAGGACGTCTATGCGGATCACTCCAGCGTTCGTGTAAAGGATCGTTTATTTTAGCCCACCAACATGGGTCAAAATATGATGACTCTTTATAATCCTCTATCTGTTCTAAAAAAAATGGCTCAGATAGTAGTGGATCTCGACGCTGTTCAATAAACGAACTCATTCACTGCTCCTACTTGATCAAAATCGTACCTACGGCATTGGCTGACTTATCCAGCTTGGTTATCTGTATCACCTGACCAGACTTATTGACCACCATAAGCCAAGAGTCATAACCCTGCTCCTTTGACCAGGGCGAAACACGACCATCCTTTCGAGGTCGAAAACCTGACCTCATCATATGAATGTATCCAGTTTCCTTAGGACACGAACTTGATCTTTTGTCCCGCGAGCCGGGTGATCTTCTGATCTTTCATGCTGATCAATACATCTTCGGACAAGGCTTTGATCTTGACTCTACTGCCGACCCGGGCCAATAGCGCGTAAGCGTAACCAGCCCTGGGATCCCGGCGGGTGGTCTTGGCCAGGTTGTAATCAAATGTCGTCACCTTGAGCGCACCTCGGCTCATAGTGGTGCCCGTCTTACCTAAGTAGGTAATGAAGGCCCCCTCGTAGGAGGAGAAGATATCCAGCAAGCTGTCGTTGTTTCCCGGTAAATCCCCAGGATCTCGTCCGGCCAAGAGGCTGTGACATGCCGCTGTAGTTGCGATTCCATCTACCCCAGTTCGCCAATCCATGCCACCCGGCTGGCCCGTGTGGTAGGCGTAGAAGAAGTCTCGATCATGGGCGTAGATCATCGTACATCCGCTCAGCGCTCCCGAGGTTAGCACCACGGGCTGGCCTTCAACCAAGTTATCAAGAGGGATTCGGATACCGACCGTGCCAGCCGTGCCATTAACCACGTTGATTAAACTGACCTGCTCCCCCAGCACCTCCTTGCCCCAATGGTTACCAATCTGTAATCCCCCCTCAAGGGACGTTGCCTGAGCGCCGGTGGCAGTGAGGACCTTCTCGGTGAAGATGGCATCCTCGCGATTATAGGCCCGTGGCGCGTCCAGCCGAACCTCGGAGTCGACTCGGCAAACCTCGAACCCCAACATAATGGGCTGGGTCGGCTCACCGACCAACAAGCCACGCTTGGCCAAAGGCGTAATATAGCCCTTGATCAGTTTCTGAGTATCCTTGTTTGGTTTGCCCGGCTTGCGATCAGGCTTTGTCACACCTCTCGTTAACACGCTATCGGAGTGAATCGCCGGTGTACTGGCCACAAGGGGACCAGAATTAACCAAGGGGCTCGACAACGTCTCGCCCTGATTGATAACAGCTTGCACCATCATGGGTACGGCCGATGTCTGGGATGGCACCGAGCTAGCAATTAGTGAGGCTGGCGGAGCATCCGGCTTGGCTACCCCCTTCGGGAATACCGGAGCCTGCCCTGCCCAGCCTGAGCCTGAACCAGCGCTGCCGCCGGAGTTCATCTTGATGGTGGGGCCGACCAGGGTGACGCCACCGCCATCGACCTTGATAAAGCAGCCGCCGACCTTGACGGTAATTTCAGAACCCGCCTCCAGCACCACCTTGGCGCCGGCCTTGACGTGCACCTCCTGACCCGCCTGAGTGAGCCAGCTCTGCCCGAGTTTTTGGTGCATGGACGCATCCACGGTCAGCGAATAATCGCCCTTTATCTGGTCGCGTTTTTCGCCCTTCACCGTCAGGTGGTCATTACCCAGGCTCGGTGGGACCCCCTCCTTTCCCGGCACCTTTCTGATGCGGGTCACCCGCTCATTGTCGATGTCCCTGTGCTCGTCGTGCTTGATATGCCAGGCGGCGTCGTTTTCTATCAACAGGTTCAGGTCTTTCTGACCATGGATATAGATCTCTTCCTGCCCCGCCTGGTCTTCGAAGCGCAGTTCGTTGAACCCTTCACCCTGATGGGTCTCGGTGCGCAGCACTGTGCGGGTCTTGTTGGCCGGCAACTCGTAGGGGGGCCTGTTGGTGGCGTGATAGGTGCGACCGGTCACTATGGGCTGGTCCGGGTCCCCTTCGAGGAAACTCACTATGACCTCGTGGCCGATACGCGGGATGGCCATGATGCCGTACTGACCACCCGCCCAGCCCTGGCTCACCCGTACCCAGCAGGAGCTCTGATCGTTGGAGCTGCCGTAGCGGTCCCAGGGGAACTGCAGCTTCACCCGGCCGTGCTCGTCGCAGTAAATCTCCTCGCCCTCGGGGCCAACAACGATGGCGATTTGCGGGCCATCCACCATGGGCCTGGCCGGCATCAGCGCCCGCCAGGTAGTGCTCGCTTTCACCACCCCAAACTCGTTGTGGTAGACGGTGGGGCCGCTGCCCCCCTCCTCTTCCAACGCCTGGGGCTGCAAGCCGGTGTGGCTGATGCGCACTACTTGCCAGTCGGTGTTGAGGCTGCCGTTAGGGTGTTCGGTCAGCGAGAAGGTCTGACCCGGCAGCAGGGCCGCGCAGTTGGACTTGCCACTGCCGGTGACAGCGTCATTGCGCAGGGCATCCAGCCGATGCAGGGCAAAGGCCTTGCCGCTCGGGTCCAACTTGTAGCGGCCCGGGTAGTCGAAGTGCTGGTAGGTATCGCGCTGGTGCGCAAGCTCTGCCCCCACCTTCTTGTGGGAGAGGCCATAAGCCGGGGTCTTGAAGCTGTAGTCCTTGAGCTCCACATCCGAGGGGCGCACCGCTTCCCGGTAGTGGAACTGACGGACATAGGGGCCCTGCTCCAGGGAGCGGTTGCCGAGGTTGAAGAAGAGCTCGGGGCCAGCGGTCAGGGCCGCTGCGTCGTCGGCAAAGACGATGCGATGCTTGCCCTGCTCGAACTCAAAGAAGTAGAAGAGCCCCTCTTCGGCAGCGAGGCGATCGACGAAGTCGAGGTCGCTCTCCCGGTACTGGACGCAGTATTCCCGTTTGGCGTGATCATTCTTGAGCGCAAAGGCGTAGTCGGTGATGCCGTGCTCTTGCAGCAGGATACTGAGGATTTCGTCGGGCTTCTGCGCCTGGAAGATGCGGGAGTTCTGGCGAAGGGAGAGCCGCCATAGCGCCGGTTTAACGTCAAGGGTGTAGCGGGTACGGCGAAAACCGCTGTCCCCCTGCGCCATGTCGCTCACCACCCCGCACACCCGCCGTTGCAGCTCTCCGTTGTACCACACCAAGAGCTCGCAGGGCTGGTCCAGCACGGCGCCGAAATCCACATCGGGCTGGGCGCTTGCCAGCTCAAGGCGCAGGTTGAACGGCCGGTTCAACCCTTCATCCAGGGCAAACTCCGCCACCACGAAGGTGTTCTCGGGCAGGGCCCCTACCCTGACGGTAAATTGTAATCCTGTGCTGTCTGCCATCGGCGCGCCTCTGCTGTGAACCCGGCCCTGCAATACTGCCGGGTGACGTCAAGGGGAGTGAGAGATCCACCCTGGCCGCCGTTTTTTCGCCGCCATGGCTACCGCACGCCCAAAGGCGCGCGGTTGGAACTTCAGTCGTGATCTTTCTTGTGCTCGCTCACAGCTGCAAACGAGCAGAAGAAAAACAGACGGGGGCGTTATCGGATGGGAGTCACAAGCAGGCCGGTATCCCGGCCTTCGAGGTCACGCCAGATTGGCCTGGATGTATTGCGCCATCTGCAGGCTGCGGGCATCACCGCGTCTTTGCAGCTCGGCAATGACCTCCTGCAGGGTGCCGCGATACACCAAAGAGCCCCGCACCAGGGTTCTATGGCTGTGGCCAATGTCGGTGAAGGTGGCCCCCCCTCTGTGCAGGTGAATGTGTGGTTCATTGGTATCGGGATAGAACGACTCTCTTGGCATGCTGCCTCCTTGTCTGATTCAGAAAAGGGAGCACCCGAACGAGTGCTCCCTCATGGCATCAAGCCTCGATAGGGGCACGCCAGTCGTCAGCACCCGAGGTACCGGCTACTGTGTGTTCCCAGTCGATCTTGCGGTAGGCCAGGGAGACCTGGATCAGCTGGGTGAAGTCGGCGTTGGCCGGATCCTGGCAGTGGGGCATCTGGCAGTCGATGTCGACGATGGTGGCATCGGTCAGCACGGTAGAGAAGAAGTGCTCCTGCTTGCCCTCCACCGAGGTGCGGTACCACTTCAGGGTCACTTTCGGCAGCATCTCGCCGGAGGCCAGGGAGTTGTACATCAGCGGCACGGCCTTGTTCAGGGCCACGGTGAACTTGAACGGCTTGTGGACACGCTGGCCCGCAGGCTGACCGGATTGCGGGTCGGTCGGGACTGTGACCACGTGCTGGAACTCTTGCACCAGCATCTCGTCTTCGTGACCCTGCACGAAGATGTTGCCGACGGAGTCGGAGGTGAAGGCACCGGCGGTGATGTTGCCCTGGGTTTTACCTTCGATGCTGATATAACATGGAGTTGGCATGAGTTTGCTCCTGATTGGTTGAACGGTAATGACACTCAACCGAAACCATTAGCAGTGACCATGCCAATTCATTTTTTTGTTATAAAACAAAAATTTGAAGTTATTTCTCGCCCACGTCCCTATCTGCATACCGCAACGCCTTGCGCATCCAGAGTCTATCGCTGGCATTTATTGCAATGACAGTATTTAACCCCGCCATCACGGCAAGATATTGCCCATACCAGCATGTGATACTGCCATCGACGATGAAAGCACGGCTCTTTTGCCGTTATCTCACCCATTACAGCCCCTCTTTCTCTGACACGGCTCGGCCCTGAGGCAAGGAGCCGTACCAGCCATCATCGGGAGCGCTGGCGCTTCCCAAGGGGAAAATTGTCGTGGGCTGATCACATCGCCAGTCCATGGCAAACGCTATACCTATAACCATGGGGCTTGGCTCAGGGACATTGCGGTGGACCCCGCCGTCACGGCAGTCATTTTCCTCTGCTAATCCTGTTGCATATGGGGTTTTCAGCCAATAAAGAGGTTGAGTTCAGAGGATCTGTCATGGTGCACTCATGACACCAAGCCCGGATCCCGGCCCGCAGCCCCCCTTCCACCTTGGTGGCAGAGGGAGCCGATGGCGGCCGGATGGCACATTTGTCGCACAGCAAGGTGGTCCCATCATGTCGCATCACAGGCCTGTCACCCCGCCCGATCCCCTCAGCCCTCCCCTGTCCGATCCCAGCAACTTCTCCCTGATCCTGGGGGGCCCCCTCTATCAGCTGTGGAGTCGGGCACATCTTGGTGACATAGAGGCGCACATCAGACGACGGATCCTCGTACTGAGCGGGATCTGCTGGCTGCCCCTGTTGCTGCTATGCGGGTTGGAAGGCAGCCTGCTGCAAGGGGTGGCAGTGCCTTTTCTGCTGGACGTAGAGACCCATGTCCGCTTTCTCATCTGCGTCTCCTTGCTGGTGTTCGCCGAACTCGTCGTCCACCAGCGCATCCGGGGGATCGTCAGCCAGTTCATCGAACGGGGACTGATCTCGCCACTCTCCTTGCCACGCTTTCATGACGCCATTCGCAGCGCCATGATCTGGCGAAATTCTATCCCCGCGGAGGTCGGGCTCATCCTGCTGGTCCTCTCTATGGGGTACTTCATCCGGACCCACACCTTCGTCCTGGAGTCCTCGACCTGGTACGCCACCATGGAAGGGGGTCGCCCGACCCTGACCCTGCCCGGTTTCTGGTTCTTCTGGGTGAGCAACCCCATCATCCAGTTCCTGCTCCTGCGCTGGCTCTACCGGCTTCTTATCTGGACCCGCTTCCTCTGGCAGGTCTCCCGGATCCCCCTCTCCCTCATACCGACCCATCCCGATCGCAACTGCGGCCTCGGCTTTCTCGGGGGCTCGGCCTACGCCTACTCGCCGCTGCTGACCGCTCTGGGGGCCCAGCTGGCCGGCTTTATCGCCAACAAGATCTTCTATGACGCCGCCGTGCTCACCGCCTACAAACCAGAGATCATTCTGCTCGCCGGCTTCGGCTTGCTGCTGGTGCTGGCACCGCTGACGGTCTTTGCCCCCCATATTCTGGCGGCCAAGCGTCTGGGGCTGCGGGAATACGGCGCCCTCGCCGCCGAATACAGCCGCAGCTTCGAACACCGCTGGCTGCGCACGGCGGACAGAGACGGGGAATCCCTGCTCGGCGCCTCGGATATCCAGTCCCTCGCCGATCTGGGCAATGCCTATGCCGTCATCAAGGAGATCAAGCCAATACCATTCAGCCGGGACATGCTCCTGCAACTGGTGCTCGCGACTGTGGTGCCCTTCCTGCCCCTGCTCCTCACCCTCTTCTCCTTCGAGGCTCTGCTCGACAGGCTGGTGGGGGTGATCTTCTGATGCAGATAGGGAAGGAAAAGGTGGCATAAGACGGACGTATTGCCGTCTCCGGCAAGGAGACACAGCCACCCTGCGCTGAAGCCGAGGAAATTAGGGCACCAAAAAACAAAAAAGCCCGACCATCAGGTCGGGCTTTGAATGTGACGGTGGGCTTGGATTGACTGACGCCATCCCTGGCGCTCGCCCTGCGGGCAGCCTGCTGCTGTCCAAGGGGGCTATCCTGCCCTCTTGTCGAACCAGGGTCCGAACCGAGCAGCCCAGCAAACTGCTCTGCTCGAACCCGGCGAGGGTTCTCACCCTCCCTCTATGGGCATCAGGTTTACGGTGCCCCCAGATGCAAAAAACCGACCCTGAGGTCGGTTTTTCAATTTGGCGGTGGGTCGAGATTGACTCGCGCCATCCCTGGCGCTCGCCCTGCGGGCAGCCTTCGGCTGTCCAAGCGGGCTATCCTGCCCTCTTGTCGAACCAGGGTCCGAACCGAGCCGCCCGTCACCGGATAAAGTAAAAGGGCCTGTCTTGCGACAGGCCCTTTTACTTTATTTGGCGGTGAGGGAGGGATTCGAACCCTCGATACGTTGCCGTATACACACTTTCCAGGCGTGCTCCTTCAGCCACTCGGACACCTCACCAAATTTTTTACTGCTGTTTAACGTGTTCAATCGCCACGTGGTTCGTTGCGCTGCTGCGCTGGAACGGGGCGTAATGTAAGGGATAGGAGCAAGCCGGTCAATCTCATTTTTCATCTTTCGCCATCGTTTGCTCAATTTGCGAACCAACTGACCAAAAAGATGCCGTTTCCTATCCCTTTACATCAATTTTCAACCGCTTCGTGCAAATGTTCCCCTCTGATAGCCTCCTCCAGCGAGCCGTAGAACTCCAGCTCACCCGGGACAGGACGCACCTTGGCCCGCGCCAGGGTCTTGAGGGGCTGGAACTGCAACTCGGCCACCTTGAGCTGGACACCCGACTTGGCCATGCGTTTGGCAAATTGCTGGAAGGCAGAGAGCCCGCCTGCGTCTAGGATGGAGACTGCCTCCATCTGCAGGATCAGCACCTTGTGCTCCCCCACCTGGGCCAGCAGCTCCTCGAAGACCCGCTCAGCGGCGGCAAAGAACAGGGGACCGTTGATCTTGTAGAGCAGGGTCTGCGCCGGCACTTCGCTGGCATATCGACCGTGCTCGGCCAGGTTGTGCAGTCGGGTCATCTTGGCGATTTCACGCATGAATAGCAGGGACGCCAGGATCACCCCGAAGGTGATGGCGATGACCATGTCGAAGATGACGGTGAGGGACAGGCAGACCAGCAGCACCAGCACATCCGAGCGGGGCGCCCGGCGAACCAGATCCACCACCTTGTGAGCCTCGCTCATGTTCCAGGCCACCAGCAGCAGCAGAGCGGCCATGGCGGAGAGCGGCAGCCAGGAGAGCCAGGGGGCCAGCACCAGAATGGCGGCCAGCACCACCAGCGCATGGACTATGCCGGAGATGGGCGAGGTGGCCCCCGCCCGCACGTTGGCGGCGGAGCGGGCGATGGCGGCCGTCGCCGTGATGCCGCCGAAGAAGGGGGCCAGTATGTTGCCAAGCCCCTGCCCCACCAGCTCGCCGTTGGAGCTGTGCTTGCGCCCCGTCATGCCGTCCAGCACGACGGCACAGAGCAGGGATTCGATGGCTCCCAGCATGGCCATGGAGAAGGCGGCGGGCAGCAGCCGCTCTATGGCCGTCAGATCCCAGACCACGGGAGCACCGTCCGGCCCGGGCAGGGACCAAGGCATCACCAGGGTCGGGGCTATGGGGGGTATCCCCATGCCCTGGGTGCCATCGGCCAGGGTATAGCTGAACTTGCTGCCGATGGTGGCCACGTCCACTCCCAGGGCGTGCAGGCCGACACCCAGGCCCACCCCCACCAGCACGGCTGGCAGGTGACCCGGCACCGGCAGCCGCAATCTTGGCCAGAGCAGCAGCACCGCCAGGGTGGCCACCCCCACCAGGGTATCACCCCACTGCCAGCTGGGCAGGGCATGGGCCAGCGCCTGCACCTTGCCGACATAGGTTTCCGGCATTTCGGCCACGGTAAGGCCGAAGAAGTCCTTGATCTGCAAGGTGGCGATCACGATGGCGATGCCGCCGGTGAAACCCAGGGTCACCGAGGGCGGAATGTATTCGATGAGGCGACCGAGGCGCGCCATCCCCATGGCCACCAGGAAGAAGCCAGAGAGCAAGGTCGCCATCAGCAGGCCCCCCACCCCGAATTGCTGGGCCACCGGATAGAGGATCACCACAAAGGCGGCGGTCGGCCCCGAGATGGAGAAGCGCGAGCCCCCCGTCACGGCGATGACGATGCCAGCGATGATGGCGGTGTAGAGGCCGTGCTGGGGCGGCACTCCGCTGGCGATGGCCAGCGCCATGGCGAGCGGAATGGCGATGATGCCGACCGTGATGCCGGCGATGAGGTCGCGGCCGAAGCGCGCCACGCTATAGGGTTCATCGATGCAGGATTGGCGCAATGCGATAGCCAGCTTCACGCCTTGTAAGGAAGCTTGATTGTGCATGTCTAGGGTAATACCAGAAGAGGGAGACAAAGGCCGGAGTGAACCGGCACCCGATCATCATCAAGGGCCGGCAGAGCTGTCGACGCGGCGATGGTATCCAGGGCAACCATACCCGAGCCGGCCCGATAATTCGATGGGCAGGATCAAGAAATGGCCATTACCCCGCATTATTGTCATCGATAGCTCGCATATCGCCGATTTTCCCAGCCATCCCTTCCGTTACCCGGTCATCGCAAACCAGCTTCTTTCCCGCATCCCTCGCCCATCGCCTCAGAGGCAAGCCTATCGAGAGGCACATGCATCACCTCCCCCCCTCCATGATCGGCTTATCCATTGCCCCGCCCCCTCCAGGCCGGGGTGCGCCTTCACGGCCAGATCAACCTTGGCTGCCGGCGGGGCACCTCAAGCTGCTGATTGTGCTGAAAATAGTCCACAGCGCCCAAGTTTTGGGCAAACGGGCCGAAAAGCCATTTTTCCGTGGGATGGCGGGTTGACACCCGTCCGGGGGATCATTAATATCCGCTCCGTCTCGACGAGACAGGCAATTCCTCCTTAGTTCAGTCGGTAGAACGGCGGACTGTTAATCCGTATGTCACTGGTTCAAGTCCAGTAGGAGGAGCCAATTCCCTCGTAGTTCAGTCGGTAGAACGGCGGACTGTTAATCCGTATGTCACAGGTTCAAGTCCTGTCGAGGGAGCCATCTTCTAAAGCCCAGTCTCAGGACTGGGCTTTTTCGTTTCTACTGCCCCGGCACGGGGCAAGGCGAAGCAGCGCGGCCTCCCCTCCCTGTCCGCCTCTGCTCATCGCGTCTGGGGACGCTGCCACAAGATGACGCAGGACTACCCTCTCTGGGGTACCAGTCTGGTGCAGCGACATTTCCCCCTTGATGACAACGCACTCATCTCTCTGATTTATCAGTATAAAATTACTGATATCGGCCTTCATAGCGACTCAATTGACTGGCACAGCCCTTGCAATTCCTGACCTCAGGGACGTCACAAGGAGTTGCCTATGCTACCCATCAAGCCGCCCGGACCCGGTTGCTACGACGAGATGCTGCTCGCCAACAACCAGTTTCGCGATCACTACCACGCCTACCTGGCGTGGCTGCACCAGACCGACGAGAAGAGCATAGAACGCAAGCGTGAGGAGGCCGATCTGCTGTTTCACCGGGTCGGCATCACCTTCAACGTCTATGGGGATGGGGACGGCGCCGAGCGTCTCATCCCGTTCGACAGCATTCCCCGCATCATCCCCGCCCAGGAGTGGCAGCATCTGGACAAGGGGATCCGCCAGCGCGTCACCGCCCTCAACGCCTTCCTGCACGACATCTATCACGATCAGCGCATCCTGAAGGCGGGGGTGATCCCGGCCGCCCAGATCCTCACCAATGCCCAGTACCAGCCCTGCATGCAGGGGGTCGACCTGCACCGCAACACCTATGTTCACATCACAGGGGTGGACATCATCCGCAACAGCGACGGTGACTACTACGTGCTGGAGGACAACCTGCGCACCCCCTCCGGGGTCTCCTACATGCTGGAGAACCGCAAGATGATGATGCGCCTCTTCCCCGAGCTGTTTCACAACCAGCCCATAGCGCCGGTGGAGCGCTACCCGGCCCTGTTGCTGCAGACCCTGCGCGAGAGCAGCCCGGTGGACAACCCCTGCGTGGTGGTGATGACCCCGGGCCGCTTCAACAGCGCCTACTTCGAGCACAGCTTCCTCGCCCAGCAGATGGGGGTGGAGCTGGTGGAGAGCGCAGATCTGGTGGTCAAGGATGGCCAGGTGCTGATGCGCACCACCACCGGGCTGAAACGGGTGGATGTCATCTATCGCCGCATCGACGACGACTACCTGGATCCCCTGGCCTTCAACCCAGACTCCCTCATCGGCGTGCCGGGCCTGCTCTCTGTCTATCGTGCAGGCGGCGTGGTGCTGGCCAATGCCATCGGCACCGGGGTGGCCGATGACAAGTCCATCTACCCCTATGTGCCGGAGATGATCCGCTTCTACCTGGGAGAGGAGCCCATCCTCAACAACGTCCCCACCTGGCAGTGCCGGGAACCCGACGCCCTGGCCTATGTGCTGGCGCACCTGGAAGAGCTGGTGGTCAAGGAGGTCCATGGCGCCGGCGGCTACGGCATGCTGATCGGCCCCTGCGCCAGCCGCGAGGAGCTGGCCCGTTTTCGCGAGCTGCTCAAGGCGCGCCCGGACAACTACATAGCCCAGCCGACGCTCTCCCTGTCCACCTGCCCGACCTTTGTCGAGGCGGGCATAGCCCCCCGCCATATCGATCTGCGCCCCTTCGTGCTCACCGGCCAGGAGCTGCGCCTGGTGCCAGGCGGCCTGACCCGGGTCGCCCTGACCGAGGGTTCCCTGGTGGTCAACTCCTCCCAGGGCGGCGGCACCAAGGACACCTGGGTCATGGAGGGCAACCCATGCTGAGCCGCACCGCAAGCGAACTTTACTGGATGTCCCGCCACCTGGAGCGGGCGGAGAACACGGCGCGCATGCTGGACGTCACCCAGACCATGTCGCTGATGCCCTCCATCGACGCCGATCACAGCGAGCTGCTGGCCCCTCTCACCATCAGCGGCACCCACGAACCTTTCCTGGCGCGCTACGGCCAGGTGAACATGGAGAACCTGCTGCAATTTTTCTGCTTCGACGAGGAGAACCCGAGCAGCATCTTCAGCTGCCTGCGCATGGCCAGGGACAACGCCCACGGGGTGCGCGGCAAGATCCCGGGAGAGGTGTGGGAGAGCATCAACGCCGCCTGGATAGAGATACGCAGGCGCCGCAAGGGGGGGCTTTCCAGCGGCCAGGCACAGGAGTTCTTCGACTGGATCAAGGAGCGATCCCACCAGTTCCGTGGCGCCACCTACGGCACCATGATGCGGGGTGACGTGCTCTGGTTCCTGCGCCTTGGCACCTTCATCGAGCGGGCCGACAACACGGCGCGCATCCTCACCGTCAAGTATCAGGTGATCCGGGAAGACGAAGACAGCGTGCGCGAGTTCTACCGCTGGAACGCCCTGCTGCGCTCGGTGGGAGCCTATGAGGCGCACCAGACCCTCTACAAGACCCTCTCCCACGCCTCCATCGCCGAGCTGCTGATCCTGCGCAACGAGGTGCCGCGATCCCTGCGCGCCTGCCTCGACGAGATGGAGCTGATCCTGGCCCAGATCGAGGGCAACGCCGGCCAGACGCCCCGGCGCCTCACCACCATACTCAACGCCCATCTGACCTATGGCACCATCGAGGATGTGTTCGCCCTCGGCATGCAGGCGTACCTGAGGGATTTCCTCAGCGACATCGGCGCCATCGGCCAGAGCATCCACGCCGCCTACCTGGAGGTATTATGAGACTCATCATCGATCACCAGACCCGCTACCACTATGCCGACGTGGTGCGCCGCAGCACCCAGTACCTGCGCCTGACCCCTCACAGCACGGCCCGCCAGCAGATCCTCTCCTGGCAGCTGGAGCTGCCGGGCGAAGCCACCTGCACCACGGACGGTTACGGCAACATATTGCACGTGCTGAGCCTGGAGTCCCCCCACGAGGGGATATTGATCCGCGCCCATGGCGAGGTGGAGATCCGCGACGACGCCCTGGAGGACGAAGAGCCCTCCCTCATCTCCCCCCTGAGCTACCTGAGGCCCACCGCCCTCACCTGCCCAAGCGAGGCCCTGCGTGCCCTGGCGCAGGAGTGCCTGCCATCCGAGCCGACCCTGGCCGATCTGCAGGAGCTGATGGCGCGCATCCTGGCGCTCATGCCCTATCAGCCGGGCAGCACGGACGCCACCTTCAGCGCCGACGAGGCCCTCGCCTCGGGCAGCGGCGTCTGTCAGGACCACACCCATGTCTTCCTGACCTGCTGCCGCCACGCCGGTCTGCCGGCCAGGTACGTGAGCGGTTACCTCTACAGCCAGGACAGCAGCCACGTGGCGATGCATGCCTGGGCCGAGGTGTGGATTGACGGGCGCTGGCAGACCTTCGATGTGACCAACCTCACCTGCTCCGCCAACGAACACCTCAAGCTGGCGGTCGGCATGGATTACCTGGATGCCTGCCCGGTGCGCGGGGTGCGCTACGGCGGCGGCTGCGAGCTGTTGCAGAGCCAGGCGCGGGTCACCCGCCTGGATGGGCAGCAACAATGAGGGCCCAGGGAAAGCTGGCAGGAGTGCGGCCATGACCTATTGCGTCGCCATATGCCTGCAAGATGGCATCGTCTTCGCTTCAGACTCGCGCACCAATGCGGGGGTGGACCACATCGCCACCTTCCGCAAGCTGCACCTCTTCACCCGGGAGGACAGGGTGATAGTGCTGCAAAGCGCCGGCAATCTGGCCACCACCCAGAGTGTCATCAGCCTGCTGGCACAGGGGCAGGAGCTCCTTGCCCTTCCCAGCCTGTACGAGGTCGCGGCCCTCATAGGCCAAACCATACGTACCGTCATCAACCGGGATGGGGGCCAGCAGCAGGGGCATGTCAACTTCGGCTGCAACATACTGCTGGGGGGCCAGATCCGGGGGGAGCGCCACCGCCTGTTCCACATCTATCCGGAGGGCAACTTCATCGAGGCGGGCCCGGACACCCCCTACTTCCAGATTGGTGAGAGCAAGTACGGCAAGCCCATCATAGATCGCATCATCCAGTACGAGACGCCGCTCCAGACCGCCCTGCAGTGCGCCCTCATCTCCATCGACTCGACCCTGCGCAGCAACCTCTCGGTGGGCTTGCCCCTGGATGCGCTCGTCTATTCCGAAGGGAGCTTCTCGGCGGCACAGCTGCACCGCATCACAGAGCAGAACACCCACTTCCAGGCTCTGCGCAAGGCCTGGGGCGAGGGGTTGCAACGGCTGTTCCGAGAGCTTCCCCCCTTCCCTCTCTGAACGGGCGGGGGAGCGCCGTGGCGCTTTCCCGTCCCCCTCTTTCCAGATATTCTGGCTGCCATTCGCTTCCCTCTCGATGGAGTCCCCATGCGCCGCTTCAACCTCATGCTCAACGGCAGCCGGCTGATGATGTTCCCCTTCTATGTCTGCATCCTGGTTTGCGTCGCCCTCTTGATGGTGAAGTTCGCCATGCAGCTCTATGTGCTGTGCCGCGACATCATCGAGATCGACTATCTGGATCTCATCACCGGGGTGCTCACCCTGGTGGACTTCGTGCTGGTGGCCCAGATGCTGATCCTGGTGGCCATCTGCGGCTATGTGCAGTTCATCAAGACCCCGGAGCAGCGGGCGGCCCTGGGGGACAACTGGCTCAGCAAGATCAACTTCGCCTCCCTCAAGCTCATCGTCATCAACTCCCTGGTGACCATAGCCGGCATCGAAGTGCTCAAGGCCTTCCTGGAAGATGGCACCGGCAACGAGATAGAGATGAAGTGGTCTGTCATCGTCTTCCTGGCCTTCTCCACCGCCGCCCTCATCTACGCCATCACGGAGCGGCTGGCGGATCACAAGTGACCCGCCCCTGATTTCATTCAGGATCTATTCATCAACAGCCGAATTGATAACTCTTTTCATTACCCTTACCCCATTGTAAACTTGCTCGCCCCGGGCCGAACCGCCCGGGTGCTGGAGCACCTATGACAAGCCTTTCCCTCTCACCGCGACACCTCTGGCAATGGCTGGCCTATCACCATCAGGCCGCCGAGGGCTCCCTCTACCTGATGTTCTTCTCCGGCCTGCTGCTGTGGGAACCCCTGACGCCGACCTGGTCCCTGGCGCGCTGGAACCTGTTTCTCCATGTGATGCTCTCGCTCTCCCTGTTTCCCCTGTTGTTTGGCGCCTTCTGGCTCTCCCATCGCAGCCTGCTGAACAAGAGCCGCAAACCCTTTCTGCGCACCACGGGCCGCATCATCGAAGCCTTGTTGCTCATCTGTCTCGCCAGCGGCCTGCTGCTGGTGCTGCATGGCACCCCGGGGGACAGCCTGGGCAAGCTTGCCAGCTGGGCCCACTGGCTGAGCGCGCTAGCGTTGACGCCTCTGGTGCTGCGCCACGCCTGGCGCTGGACCATCTTGAAATGGCGCACCTGATCCCATGTTGAAGTTGTTGTTATCCCTGATGTTCGCCGCCCTGCTGCTGGCCAGCCCCCTTGCCAGCGCCCAGGAGATGGGCACGGCCATGGTAGCCTATGACGAGGGGAACGCCCCAAGCCTCGTCACCGCCAACCAGAGCGCCGGTTCGGTCACCCTGCTTGAACGAGAAAGCGGCAAGCGAATAAAAGAGGTGCAACTGGGGGGGGATCTGCGCCAACTGGCCCGCACAGACGACGGCACCCTGCTGGTCACCGACTACAACGGCGATCGCCTGCTGCTGCTGGACGAAGATCTCGACCTGGAAAAGGTGATCCCCACCGGCCACAGGCCCTATGGCGTCATCTTCGACCCCAAGCGGCGCTGGTTCTGGGTCACGCTGTTCGAATCAGCTCGCCTGCAGGCCTATGACAGCGCGGGCAAGCTGCAGCTGGATGTGGCCACCGCCGAGACACCCCGCGGGCTGGCGCTGACCGACGACGATCGCCTGCTGCTCACCCACGCCATGACGGGCCAGCTCGCCATCTATGATCTCGCCAAGCTAGCGGACGGGATCACGGGCGTCACCCTGCCCAAGCCACGCCTCATCACCCTGGCCGAAACCCACAGCGACACGCCAAGCGACTCCCAAGGGCTGCCGCGCCTGCTGGATGGCATCGCCCTCTCCCCCGATGGCAGCGAAGCCTGGCTGCCTCATGTGCTCTGGAGCTTCGATCACCCCTTCCAGTTTCAGAGCACCGTCTTCCCGGCGGTCTCCATCATCGATCTGGATGAGGAGAAAGAGCGAGTCGATGAAAGAAAACAACTCTTCCTGCAGATCAACCTGCCAAGCCTCGGCAACCGCAGTCAGATCGTCTCCAACCCCTTCGCGGCGCGCTTCGCCGCCGATGGCAAACGGGTCTATCTGACCCTGGCGGGCTCCGAGGATCTGCTGGTGTTTGATCTCTCCCGCAGCGGCAAATCCAACAGCAACCGTCACAGACGCAAGAAGTTCCAGGGGGGCGCCAAGGCGACCCAGCTCCTGCGCCACCTGCCGGGCCAGAATCCACGGGACTTGTTTGTAGACGGTGACCATATCCTGGTGCACAACGCCATGGGGCAGGATCTCACCCGCCTCCATACCGGCGGCAACGGCCCCTTCGCCCGGGTCACTGTGGATGTGCCCCACTTCGCCAGGCTGGTAGAGACGGATCCCCGCCCCGAGCCCCTCAAGCGCGGCGAGCGGCTATTCAATCTGGGTAACACAGCTTCCAACTCACGTTTCCCCATGGCGGGGGACAACTGGATGAGCTGCAACTCCTGCCATCTGGACGGGTTCAACTTCACCAACCGCCATCTGATGGCGGCCCATCGCCAGCAGAGCGGCGACAACGCTATCAACGGCCACGCCAACCTCGCCAACATGGTGGCGGGGGACTTTGTCGGCGAATACCTGCGCATGACCCAGCAGACCCAGGGTGGCATGGGCCACGACACCCGGGATGGGGCCGAGCCGGTCGATCCCGCCAGGCCGCAACCGGAAGTGAAGGCGATGATGGAGGATCTGCATGCTTTCGTGACCGCCGACGGCAACCTCCCCTATCTCGCCAACTGGCTGCGACTCGATGCCCCGCGCCCTGACCTTGACAATCAGCCCGCCAAGGCGCCGACGACCCACCCCAAGGAGTGGCTCAACTCCGCCTCCTGCCAGAACTGCCACAGCCAAGCGTTCCAGGACTGGAGCGAGAGCAACCACAGACTGATGGGCAACTCCCACCCCTACTACAAGGTGGTGCAGGCCCTGGCCCGCGAGACAGAAGGCGAGGCCTTCGGCCAGTGGTGCCAGGGCTGTCACATGCCCCAGCAGGTGATGACCGGCCAACTCGACCTGCCCAAGGGCTCCCACATGTTCGAGCAGGGAGGCGCCTCGCTGATTGCCGCCCACAAGGCAGGCGAGCCAGTGGTGGAGGAAGGCACCGGCTGCGTGCTCTGCCATCGCATCACCCGGCTCGAGGATGCCGGCGGCAACAGCGCCTTTACCGTGAATTTGAAGGACCGCGAGAGCTATGTGTTCGAGGATGCCCCGGGGGGGAGCCTCCAGCACTGGCTGGCCGAGCGGCAGATCAACGCCCGCCCCGCCATGCACAAGGCCTCTTACCAGAAGGATTTCTACCGCGATGCGGCCCTGTGCAAGTCGTGCCACAACGAGTTTGCCCCGGGCACCGGCGCCAATATCGTCAACACCTGGGATGAGTGGGAAAAATCCAGCTTCGCCAAGGCCGAGGATCCCGCCAAACGGCGCAGCTGCATCGACTGCCATATGAACCCGGAGCCGGGCAACGGCGGCGCGCCGGTGGCGGGCCAGTCCACCGAAAACGGCACAGTGAAAGAACGGCTCTATCGCCACTACTTTACCGGCGCCCAGCATCAGCTGGTGGGGCTGCGCAATCCAGACCTTGAGCAGGAGAGCCTGGCCCTGCTGCGCTCAAGCGCGACGCTCTCTGCCCGTATCGAACAGGCTGCCGATGGGCAGCAACTGGTGGTGCGGGTCGCCAATACGGGCGCGGGCCATGCCCTGCCCACCGGAGTAGCCGATTTCCGTGAACTCTGGCTGGAGCTGACCCTCACCGACGCCAACGGCAAGGTAGTGCTTGCAAGCGGGCAGCCGGTGGACGGCGCAGTGCCCGAGGACGCGCGGCTGTTTCGCAAGGTGTTCGGCGATGCCGAGGGCAAGCCGGTAGGGCTCAAGTTCTGGCGCTACACCAAGCTCCTGGAAGACACCCGCATTCCGGCCGATGGCTGGCGCGATGAAGCCTGGTCGCTGCCGGCGGATGCCAAGGGGCCCTTCAAGGCCGACATCAAACTCAATTTCCGCACCTACCCCAAGTGGGTCAATGATGTGGTGCGCGCCGCCGAGCCGAGCCTGCCGGAGCCACCCATAGTGCAACTCACTCGGCTACAACTCAACCGGCTGCAACTGACCCTGCAGCCCCTCCCCGTCACGCCCGATACGGAGCCTCAATCCTGATGTTTGCAAGTTTTCTCATTACCCTGCGCGAGGGGCTGGAAGCCTTCCTGCTGGTCGGCATCTGCCTCTCCTACCTCGCCAAGCTGGGAGCGAGCCGCTACAACAAGTTCATCTATCTGGGGGTGGGCCTGGGCCTTGTCGCCTCCCTCGTCGTCGCCTTCCTGTTCCAGGTGGTGGTGAGCCAGTTCGAGAGCGAGCGCTACAACCATTTGCTGATGGCGGGGATCCTCATCTTCGCCACTTTGGTGCTCACCTACATGGCGGTCTGGATGCAGAAGCAGGCCAAATCCCAGGTGGGGGCCATGACGGCGCGCATCGACGCCGCCATCGACGGGGGCAACCTGTTCGGTCTGGTGCTGCTCGCCTTCCTGGCGGTGATGCGGGAAGGCTTTGAAACAGTGCTGTTCTTCTCGGCCCTGGTCTATTCCGGGCAAGGGGTGGATCTGCACCAGGGGCTGATGGGGGCGCTGGCGGGACTGCTGGTCTCTGTGGTGCTGGTGTGGGGGCTGCTGCGCTCTACCCGCAAGGTGGCGCTGGCCCCCTTCTTCCGCTGGACCGGCCTGCTGATCATCATCATCGCCGCTGGGCTGCTGTCGTCCGCCATCAACATGTTGCAGGCGGCGGACGTCATCACCTTCTGGACGACGCCCGTGTTCAACATCAGCCACATCCTCGACGATCAGGGGGTCTTCGGCACCTTCCTGCGCGCCCTGTTTGGCTACAATGCCTCACCAGCCGGCTTGCAGTTGCTGACCTGGGGCGCCTATCTGGCCATCTTCGTCACCCTCTGGCATCGCAGCTATCGACCGCAGCCACAGCAGGCAGGATCCGGCGCCAAGGCCTGATATGCTGAGTGCCCGACATGGCATGGCGGCTCACCGGGGTGAGCCGCTTTTTCACCCGCACCTCTTCTCTTTTGCCAGCCGTTTTGGAACACCGTCATGAGCGACAACAACAAGAAAAACATTGCAGTGCTGGGAGCCGGTCCCGCCGGTCTGATGGCCGCCTGGCGCCTGTGCCAGGCCGGTTTTGCGGTCACCCTGTTCGAGCAGGAGAGCGTGGTGGGCGGCATGTGCGCCACCCAGACCTTCAAGGGGCGCGATGGTGAGTACCGCTTCGACTACGGCGGCCACCGCTTCATCACCAAGAACCCCGAGCTACTCGCCTTTATCGACGAGCTGATGGGGGAGGATCTGCTCCACGCGATGCGAAAGAGCGTGATCCGCTTTGGCGGGCGCACCTATGACTACCCCCTGAACCTGCCGAACCTGCTCAAGACGGCGCCGCTCGCCCTGATGGCCGGGGCGGTAAAAGACTTGCTGCTGTTGCCCTTTAGCAAGAAGCCGGATGATTTTGCCAAGGCGAGCTTTGCCGAGTGGATCCAGAGCCACTTCGGTCGCACCCTCTATCGCCAGTTCTTCGAGGGCTACACCGGCAAGCTGTGGGGCATCAACCCGGACAAGCTCTCCGCCGACTGGGCCGGTCAGCGCATCAGCCTGATCGACCTCAAAGACGTGGCCCGCCGCCTGCTGCCAAGGCGCAACGGCAGTATCTCGGTGCGCACCTATGCCCGCAAATACCGCTACCCGAAATATGGCTTCGGCCAGATCTTCACCACTCTGGGGGAGCGGCTGGTGGCCGAGGGCGTTGAGCTCAAAACCGGCGCCACCATCAGCCGCCTCGAGCAGGCTGATGGCCGCATCGAACGGGTTTATTGGAAACAAGATGACGTTGAGCAGAACGAGCGCTTTGATCAGGTGATCTCCACCCTGCCGCTGCCGCTCACCTGCCAGCATCTTGGCTTGCCGTGCGACCTCCAATACCGGTCGCTTCGCTTCGTCAATATGCCGCTCAAGCAGGAGAACCTGTCGGACAACACCTGGCAGTACCTCTCCGACCCCCATATTCTGGCCACCCGCCTGCAGGAGCCGCGCCGCCGCAGCCCCTTTATGGCGCCCCAGGGCCAGACCTCGGTGATGCTGGAGATCCCCTGCAATCCGGGGGATGCCACCTGGCAGGCGCCGCTGGCCGAGCTGCGCGGTCGGGTTACCGCCGATCTCGCGAGCCTCGGTGTCGATACCGCCAAGCTTGGCGATGAAACTTTTGAAGCGCGTAGCGAATACGCCTATCCGCTGATGGATCTCGGCTATCAGGCCCGTCGTAACGAAGCGATCAAGGCGCTGATGCCCATCACAAACCTCATCATGACCGGCCGTCAGGGGACATTCCGCTACATCTTCACCGACACCGCCATGGAGATGGGGATGATGGCCGCCGACATGGTGATCGATGGGGTGGACAGACGCCACGCCATCTTTAACCATCGCAACGAAAATACCGTGATCGAAACCCAGAGCGTGGCCTGATGGCCACGCCATTGGCATAAGTAAGGAGAACAGGATGACCATCCGCCCGGGTTTACTCGCCCTCACCCTGCTGCTGGCCCTGAGCGGGCAGGCACAGGCTTACTCCTACGCCGCCGCCGGCAAGGAGCCACTGATCGACGCCCGCGAAGCGCTGCTGGGCGCCGCCACTGACGGCAAGGATGCCAGCGCCACCTTGAGCGAGATTGCCGACGAACTGACCTATCTGGAACAGCACCACAAGGTCGAGTTGCAAGGGCCGCTGACAGCCGCCATCAAAGCCAAAGACGCAGCAGCCACCGCTGCCCTGCTCAACCGGGCCTACAAGGCGGAGATCGAGCGCCGCCTCGAAGGGGCCAGCCAGAATCTTGGCGACTACCAGACCGCCAAGGTGCTGGTGGTCAAGAGCAAGCGCTTCCTTGATCTGATCCTCCCCTCCCTCGGTGAAGGGGATCGCAAGGCCGCCGAGCAGGCGCTGGCCAGGGTGCTGGATGCCATCGGCAACCCGGGGGTATTCGGGGTAGGTGCCAAACCCGCCGATGCCGCCGCCTTCACCGAGGCCGAAAAAGCGCTGATGGCCGTGCTGGCGCCGCTTTGATGACCAACGGCCAATCATTGCGCAATCTCACTGTGACAAACGGTGGGTTTCGCTTCTCGCTACCCACCCTACCCACAGCCTGCCGATAGATGCACCCGGATGCCGGTTTGCCCCCTTCTCCCCTTGCGGGAGAAGGGCTGGGGATGAGGGGGAAGGCAGCGTCTCGGCGTTGGGCTTCCCCCTGCACAACCACCATTTTGCTGCTTGCCCTGCTGCAAGGGGTCTGGACGGGCTGGCTATTTACCTTCCCTGTGGCGCTGGATTCCGACGATGCCCTGAACTTTGCCCACGGGGTGGTGCGCTTCAGCGTGCTGGAGTTCTCCCCCCACTTCCCGGGCTACCCCGCCTTTATCTGGCTGGCGCGACTGATCCATCTGGCGGTGGACGACCCCGCCGCTGCGGTGCAGTGGTCAAGCCTCCTGGGCACAGCGCTGATAGCGCCGCTCGCCGCCTGGCTGGCGGTGAGAATATGGCAGCGCCCAAGCCTGCTCGCCCCCGTCTGGCTGCTGGTGCTGGCCCTGCCGCTCACGCCAACGCTGGCCCTCTCCGGCCTCTCGGACGGGCCGGCGCTCGCCGCCTGGCTCGGGGCGCTGCTGGCCTTGCAGCATCGCAGGATAGCGCTGACAGGCCTCATGCTTGGATTGCTGCTGGCCCTGCGCCCCTCCTACTTAGTGCTGGCCCTGCTGCCGCTCTGGCTAGGGTGGCAACAGAAGGGTGAGAGGCTTAAGTTTCTGTTTCCCATCGCCCTGGTGGGGCTTATCAGCCTGCTCTTTGTCTGGCAGGCCGATGGCTGGGCCTATTTTGGCGAGGGGCGACGCTTTACCGACGGCCACTTCACCCTCTGGGGCAACACGGCGGCGGCCCACGGCGATCGGCTGCTAAGCTGGGCGAGCACCTTCAACGATCAGCTCACCCCGCTCTGGCCCTTGCCGATGGGTGCCTTGCTCCTGCTGCCAGTCTGGCAGCGGTCAAAGGGCAAGACTGCCGCCCTCTCCCCGCTCTGGACCCTCTACTGGCTCGCCCTGCTGCTCTGGACCCTGTTTGGCCAGAACCCGGACAATCCCCGCCATCTGGCGCCCATTACCCTGCTCGGCATAGTGCTGCTGGCAGGTTGGCTGCCACACCGTGGCGAGATGCTGGTCGCGGTGGCCGGATTGCTGCTGCTCGCAGCGACCTTCACCCTACCCCTTCCGCCCGCCATGGTGCAGGCGGCCATGCTGGCAGAAAAAACCTGCCCGGCCCTGGTGACCCAGTGGGGGGTGCGGCTGCTGCGCGAAACCACCACCCTGCCCGTCACCGATGGCTGGTACCAGGGGGATGCCGCCCTTGCACTCACTCAGGGAGCCTGTCGCCTCAGCCGCCGCCCCATAGAGCAGAGCGAGATGCCGCTCCCCTACCAGGTGCACTGGTTTGCCCCCCGCTTTGGCGCCGAGCCCGGCCTCTGGCTCGCCCTGCCACGCTGACAGGCGCAGGGCTCTGACCCAAACGCATCGCTGCGTCAGCTGACTCGTCTACACTCACTGCGCATGGGCGTGGCAGGGAGAGGATGCATGGAGGGAGGCAAGGAGTGGGCACTGGTGCCCCTGATCCTGGCGCTGGCCAGCGCGCTCCTGGTGCTGCCTGCCTGGCTGCAGGGGGGCACTCAGGGGCACGATCTGTTCCACCACCTGCTCTCCGGCCACTATTTTGCCCGCCAGCTGTGGCAGGGGGAGCTCTATCCCCGCTGGCTGATGGCCATGAATGGCGGCTTTGGCAGCCCCACCTTCTTCTTCTATCCCCCGCTCCCCTACTACGTCAGCGCCCTCTTTGCCGGCCCGGCTGCCCCCGCCCAGCAGGCCATCTATCCCCTGCTCGGCAGCGCCACCCTGGCGCTGCTGCTCTCGGGCGCGTTCGCCTATCTGTGGCTGCGCGCCACCACGCCCCCTGGCCGGGCCCTGGCGGTCAGCCTGCTCTACCTGATCCTGCCCTATCACCTGGCCATGGATCTCTATGCCCGCTTCGCCCTGGCGGAGTTCTGGGCCTTCGCCTGGGCGCCGCTCATCCTGCTTGGCCAGGATCTCGCCCATCGCGGCCTGCGCCAGGGCCTGCCCCTGCTGATCCTGGGGCTGGCGCTGCTGGCCTTCTCCCACCTGCCCAGCCTGCTGCTGATGATGGGTCTGGTCAGCGTGCGCGCCCTCTGGTTCGCCTGGCGATCCCGCACCCTGGCGCCCTGCTGGATAGCCCTGGGGGCCCAGGGGCTGGGACTTTGCATGGCGGCGGCCCTGCTGCTGCCCGCCCTGGCGGATCAGGGGGCCATCTCCATGGAGCTGATGCGCGGCGGCATGTTCGACTTTCGGCGCAACTTCCTCGATCGCCTGCCCTCTGGCTGGGGGGACTGGCGCTTTCGCGGCCACCTGGCATGGCAGAGTCTTCTGACCCTGGCCCTGCTGCTCATCGCCTGGGCCGCCGCCCGCGAGCCGCGCCACCCCGAGCTCCTGTGCTGGGGGGCGCTCGGGGTGGGGGCCTTCCTGATGATGTTGCCCCTGAGCCAGCCCCTCTGGAGCCTGCTGCCCCCCCTGCAACGGGTGCAGTTTCCCTGGCGGCTCAATCTCATCCTCACCCTGGCCACGGTCGCCGTGGTGGCGCTGGGCACCCCCACTCACCGCCCCTGGCAGTGGCTCTGGTGGGGAACACTCCTGCTGACCCTGATCACCACCCTCACCTACGTCCGTCACGCCCCCCTCACCCAGGCCCCCACCCGGGAGGCCATGGCCTTCGAGTTCGACAGCAAGCGCAGCGCCCGGGAGTACAGGCCAAGGCAGGTGCCGGGGGGCATGTTCGCCCCGACCCTGCTCGCCTGGAAGGACGAGTTCCAGCCCCCGGTGAGCGCCGAGCCCCCGGGCGCCAGCTGGACAGTGCACCGCTGGCAGCCCAGGGCCCTGACCCTGGCGGTGACGGCGGCCGTGCCGACCCGGCTGGTCCTGCATCAGTATGATTACCCCGGCTGGCAGGCCTGGCTAGACGAGCGCCTGATGCTGACGGTGGGTGCCAACCCCCAGGGCCTGATGCAGCTCTGGGTGCCGGCGGGCAGCCACAGCCTCACCCTCAGACTGACGGCGCGCTGGCCCGAGCGGGCAGGCAATGCCCTCTCCTTGCTCGGCTGGCTGGGCTGGCTGGGCTGGCTGCTGCTTCTGTGCCACCACAGGGCAAGGCGTCCGGGGCGCTGATCCCGCCGCAGATCTGACCTCAAGGGCCGGGGCAGGATAGACCTGCTCAAGCCTGCCAAAGCTGATAGACTCAACACTCGCCCCTTTTCCCGGCCCTGCCACGACTCGGATACCCTATGCCTCAAGCCACGACCCTCTCTCCCCGTTTCCTGTTCATCCTGCTCGGCGCCCTGGCGGGCCTGACCCCGCTCGCGGTGGACATGTACCTGCCCGCCATTCCGGCCATAGCCCGGGATCTGGCCACCAGCATCGACGGGGCCCAGCTCACCATCAGCGCCTTCCTCGGCGGCTTCGCCATCGGCCAGCTGTTCTACGGGCCGCTCGCCGACAGCTTCGGCCGCAAGCCGGTGATCCTGGCGGGACTGACGATGTTCGCCGTGGCCTCGGTGGGCTGCGCCATGGCCGACTCCCTGCCGGAGCTGCTGGCCTGGCGTATGCTGCAGGCCGCCGGCGGGGCGGCGGGATCCGTGGTGGTCAATGCCCTGCTGCGGGATCTGTTCGAGAAGGATGCGTTTTCGCGGGCCATGTCCTTCGTCATCCTGGTGATGACGCTGGCCCCCCTGGTGGCCCCGGTGGTGGGCGGCTACATCAGCGCCCATGCCGACTGGCGGGTGATCTTCTGGCTGCTGGTGGGCATCAGTCTGCTCATCTGCGTGGTGATGCAGTGGAAGATCCAGGAGACCCTCAAACCCGAACACAAGCAGCCCCTCAAGCTCGGCCAGGTGCTGCGCAACTACTGGGGCGTGCTCTCCCACCGCGGTGCCATGGGCTATGTGCTGTGTGGCGCCCTGTCGAGTTCCGGCATGTTCGCCTTCCTGAGCGCCTCTCCTTATGTCTATATCGAGTACTTCAAGGTACCGACCGAGCACTACGGCTGGCTCTTTGGCCTCAATATCCTGCTGATGATGGTGGTCACCTTCGTCAACAGCCGTCTGGTGAAGGGGGTGGGCGCCGAGCGCATGCTGCAATACGGCCTGACCGTACTGCCGCTGGCCGGGGCCCTGCTCATCTACAACGCCTGGAGCCAGACCGGGGGCCTCTGGGGCATCGTCATCCCCGTGGTGCTCTTCGTCGGGCACATCAGCCTGGTGGGGGCCAACGCCATGACCGGCCTGATGGGCCATTTCCCCCAGTCGGCGGGCACCGCCTCGGCACTCGCGGGCACACTGCGCTTTGGCATAGGCGCCGTGGTGGGCATTTTGGTCAACCTCAATCCCCCCGAGTCGCCGCTGCCCATGGCCATCGCCATCGCCGCCTGTGGCCTGAGCTCGGCGCTCAGCTACTGGCTGCTCACCGGCAAGCGTGCCAGGGCGGCCTGAGGATCCCTTCGGCTCACCGTTATGCCGACACGAAAAAGCCCTGTCCACCGGACAGGGCTTTTTGCATCAGGGACACGGGTCCTCAGGGATCTGCCGGCAAGCCGCTGCGGGCCAGGATCTCGCTCTCCACGCCATCCAGGCTCAGCTGGTTCTTCTTGCGCCAGTAGGCCTCTATGCCCTCCTTGCCCTGGCGGGCCGACCAGTTGGCGAGATCCTCCCTGTCCCCCTGGTAGTCAAACAGGGGCACCGACATGCCGCAGGAAGTCTGGACCCGTTCAATGTCGAGCAGGAAGATCTGGCGGGCCGCCACGCTGGCCGGGAAGCGCGCCAACGCCCTCTCCCAGTCCGGGTCGCCCCGGTGCAGCACCCGCGCCTGACCATAGACCCGCAGTATCATGGGCGCCCCCTCGAAGGCGCAGAACATCACCGTCATGCGCGGGTTCTGCAACACATGGGCCGCCGACTCGTTACCGCTGCCGGTCAGGTTGAGCCAGGCCAGGGTATGGGCATCGAGAATGCGCAATGAATCCCCGCCCTTGGGGGAGAGGTTGACCGTGCCCTCCCCCGCCGCCGTGCCGACAAAATAGATCTTCTGCGCCGCGATAAAGGCCACATGGCGCGGCGAGAGCGCCTCGAACAGCTGTCCCATAGTCCCTTCCCCTGCAATCTTCATGGTGCTCAGAACAGGGCGCTGTTGAGCCACAGATGCGCCCCTATGCTGACCATATAGCCAAGCAAAATGGCAGGCAACCACTTGAGATGGCCGAGGAAGGTATACATGCCCCTGGCCTGCCCCATCAGGGCCACCCCGGCGGCGGAGCCGATGGAGAGCAGGCTGCCCCCCACCCCCGTGGTCAGGGTCACCAGCAGCCACTGCCCGGTGGACATCTGCGGCTCCATCGACAGCACGGCGAACATCACCGGGATGTTGTCGATGACGGAGGAGAGCAGGCCTATGACCACATTGGCCTGGGTCGGATCCCCCTGGTAGAGGAGCTGGGATGCCAGCGCCAGATACCCCATGAAGCTGAGCCCGCCGACGCACATCACCACCCCGTAGAAGAAGAGCAGGGTGTCCCACTCGGCCTTGGCAATCTTGTTGAACACATCGAACGGCACTATGGAGCCGAGGCGCAGCAGCCGCGCCTCGTCACCGGTGCGCTCATAGAGGGCGCGCTCCCGCGCCAGGGCACCAGGCTGGGTCTTGCGCAGGTAGAAGCCGAAAAATTGCAGATAGCCCAGCCCCGTCATCATGCCGAGCACCGGGGGCAGCGCCAGGAAGTGATGGCAGGCGACGGCCGTCCCTATGGTGAGGAGGAAGAGCAGCACTATGGTGGCGGCCCCGCGCCTGAGCGTCACCTCCTCGCCCTGCACCCTGGGGGCATGGCGCGGCACCATCAGGCTCATCAGGAGGGCCGGGATCAGAAAGTTGAGCAGGGCGGGGATGAAGAGCGCGAAGAACTGGCCGAAGGGCACCTTGCCCGCCTGCCACACCATCAGGGTGGTGATGTCGCCAAAGGGGCTGAAGGCGCCGCCGGCATTGGCCGCCACTACGATGTTGATGCAGGCCAGGTTGATGAAGCGGCGATCCTCGTTGGCCACATTGAGCACCACAGTGCACATCAGGAGCGCAGTAGTGAGGTTGTCCACCACGGGGGAGATGAAGAAGGCCAGCCACCCGGTGAGCCAGAACAGGGTCCGCAGGCTGAGTCCGGCCCGCACCAGACGGGCGCGCAGGGCGGCAAACAGCAGCCGGTCCTCCATGGCGTTGATGTAGGTCATGGCCACCAGCAGGAACAGCATCAACTCCCCGTATTCCAACAGGTTCTGCCGAAACCCCTCGTGGGCCAGGGGGCTCTGCCCCGCGTCTGCATAGACGACGCCAATGGCTATCCAGATGATGCCGGCGGCGATCAGCACCGGCTTGGATTTTCGCAGCTTCAGGTACTCTTCGGCCATCACCAGGAGGTAGGCGAGCACGAAGATGACGAGGGCAAAGAGGCCGACGCCGCTGTGGGTCAGGGCTAGGGGACCGCTCTCGGCCAGGGCGGGGCCGCAAAACAGGCAGAGCCCGGACAAGGGGGCAAGGGGTGAGGATCCAGACATGAGTGCGCGTCTCTTGAGAACTGTCTGGCATTGAGGCTAGCAGCGGACAGGGAAGTCACCCTCATCCCTATCCGGATGATCGAGCCACCCGCCTCGGCCGGGCAGGCGGCGTGGCTCACTCAGGGGACATCAGGGGGATTTTTTGCCAAAACCGGATTGCTTGAGGGTGTAGCCGGCGCTGTTTTGCCAGGCATCCAGCCCGCTTCTGTTGTTGCCCGCCACCCGCCTCGGCCGGGCAGGCGGCGTGACTCACTCAAGGGGCGTCAGGGGGATTTTTTGCCAAAGCCGGATTGCTTGAGGGTGTAGCCGGCGCTGTTTTGCCAGGCATCCAACCCGCTTCTGTTGTTGCCCGCCACCCGCCTCGGCCGGGCAGGCGGCGTGGCTCACTCAAGGGGCATCAGGGGGATTTTTTGCCAAAACCGGATTGCTTGAGGGTGTAGCCGGCACTGTTCTGCCAGGCATCCAGCCCGCTTCTGTTGTTGCCCGCCACCAGACTGGCAGCCAGGCTCGGGCTGTTGAACAGCTGATCGGCGCTGAACACGAAGCCCCCCTCGGCTCGGGGCACAAGTACCCCCTTGGCCAGCAGCTCCTGGCGCAGCTCGATCACCGCCTCGCGCAAGGAAGCGGCATCCTCGCCGTTGGCGGTGGAGCCCGCCTGCACCATGAAGCCGGGGTTCTGCCGCTTGCCCACCGGATAGCCATGGGCCTCGGCCCCCTTGCCGTTGAAATGGTAGAGCTCGCGCTCGCCGGGCTTGTTGTCGGAGAGCGCCTTTTGCAGGGTCATCAGCTCGTTGTAGATATCGATGGGGACCACGGCAGCCTGCTTGGCCCCCTTGCTGTCGACGATAAAACTGACTTGCTTGTGTAACATCCTTGCTCATCCTGTGACCCATGGAAGCCCCTATTCTAACCACCTCTGGCAAGCGGGATCCAGCAAGGATCCTCATCCCTTTTGCAGGCGCGATCACTAACTGGCATAGTGACTGACATTGTGAAAGCCATTGGCCATCAACCGGTTATCCCATGCTGAATCTGCGCAACCTCGGTAAACACTTCGCCAACGGCGGTGAGACGCTCCCCCTGTTTGCCGGGCTGGATCTCAAGCTCAACCCCGGCGAAACCTGTCTGCTGCTGGGGCAGAGCGGCTGTGGCAAGTCCACCCTGCTCAACCTCATCGCCGGTCTCATCCCCCCGGATGAGGGAGAGATTTGGCTGGGAGAGACCCGGCTCGACACCCAGTCACCGGACGAGCGGGCCCGCCTGCGCGGCCGGCATTTTGGCATCGTCTATCAGGACTTCAACCTGCTGCCGACTCTCACAGTGCTGGAAAACCTCTGCCTGCCCCTGGAGATAAACCACCTTCCCCGCGACATGGCGCGCCTCGATGCCCTGCTCGAGCGCCTGGGGATGAGCCACAAACGCCACGCCTGGCCGGAGCAGCTCTCCGGCGGCCAGCGCCAGCGGGTGGCCCTGGCCCGGGCTCTGGTTCACCGGCCCCAGTGGCTGCTCGCTGACGAGCCCACCGGCAGCCTCGATGAACACAACGCCGAGCAGGTGATGGGGCTGATGATGGCGGCGGTGCGGGACACGGGCGCAGGCCTCTTGCTGGTGAGCCACAACCCCGGCTATGGCGCCCTGGCAGACAGGGTGCTGCGCCTGGAAGGGGGGCAGTTGCTCGAGGCCGGACCCCATGGGTGACGGCCGCCGCTGGTATGCATCATGCTGCCGCTGAAGGCGCTGCTGCGCCTCTATCGCGCCCACCCCTGGCTGCTCCTGATGAGCCTGGCCGGGCTCATGCTGGGGGTCACCCTGGTGGTGGCCATCGAGCTTTTGAACCACAGTGCCCGCACCAATTTCGTCGCCGCCCGCAGCCAGCTCGCGGGGGAAGCGAACTACCGACTGGCCCCGAGCGGTGGCCTGGATGAGGGGCTCTACGTTCGGCTGGTGCGAAGCCAGCCCGCTCTTGACGCCATGCCCCAGTTGCACGCCTGGCTCAAGGACCCGCAGGGGCGCAGCTTCCAGCTCCTGGGGATGGATCTCTTCAACCCAGGCCCCCTGCGCCGACTCTTTGGCGAGCAGCAGGGGCGCGAACCCGACTTCACCCTGAGTCGCGCCGACAGCGTCTGGCTCTCGGCCCCCGAGGCCAAACGCCTCGGCTGGTCCCCGGGGCAGTCGCGGAGCTTTATGCTGGGCACGGACGCAGAGCGCGCCCGCACGCTCACCCTCACCCTCACCCTGGCGGGCACCTTCGAGCCGGGCGCCGTCCCCATGGAGCGGCTGCTGGTCACCGACATAGGCCTGGCCCAACCCCTGCTTGGCAAGGCAGGAAGGCTGGATCGCATCGTCTTCAAGTTAAGCGACGAAGAGGCCAATACCTTGCAAAGAGCCTTGCAGGCTGCGCAGGGAGCCGAGTTCGCCCATCAGCCGCTCTGGCTCGAGCCCATCAGCCCGGCCCTCGATGCCAGCCAGCTCGGGGATGCCCTGGCCCTCAACCTCAGCGCCCTCTCCCTGCTCGCCATGGCGGTGGGATTGTTTCTGGTGTTCAACGCCCAGCGCTTCGTGCAGAGCGTGCGTCGCCCCCAGCTCGCCCAGCTCATCATCCTGGGGATGCCGCCAAGCCGGGTACTCCGCTATCTGGCCCTGGAGCTGCTCATTCTCGCCACCATAGGCACCCTGCTCGGGCTGCTGCTGGGCAGCCTCTTGGCGTTGGCCCTCATGGGGCAGCTCACCCAGGCGCTGGCAGACCTTTATGGTCCCAACCCCATCGATCTGCTGCGCCTCTCCCCGACCAGCCTCATCAAGGCGTTGCTGATAGGCCTGTTGGGGACGCTTGCCGCCAACCTCCCCGGCTGGTGGCAGTTGCTGCGCCAATCCCCTCTTGAACTGCGGGAGGGGAGCAGCCGCCCGCCGACTCACCCCTGGCAACGTCGGGGGCTGGCCATCGCCATACTGCTGCTCTGCGCCCTCTGCCTCTTGTTGCCGCAGACCGGCCTGGGGGGCGCCCTCTTCGTGGCCGGGGGCTGGCTGCTCGCCATGGCCCTCGCCCTGCCCGATGCCCTGCGCGCTCTGCTGGGGCGGCTGCGCGGGCACGGCCCCCTCAGCGTCCGGCTCGGGGTGGCCGAGACCCAATACCATCTGGATCGCACCGCCATCGCCGTGATGGCGCTGCAACTTGCCATCGCCGCGGCCATCGGCATCGGGGTCATGGTGTCGAGCTTTCGCTCGAGCGTGGAGATCTGGCTCGGCCAGCGGCTCGCCGCCGACCTCTATGTCAGCGCCCCCAAGGGAGTGGCAGGCAGCAGAGGCCAGCTGAGCGAGCAGATCCTGACAGCCATACTCGCCGAGCCGGACGTGCGTGCCGCCTCCCGCCGCGCCGTGCATCCCGCCCGCTGGCAGGGGCAGCCCATAGAGTGGGCGCAGATGGACTTTATCCCCGAGCTCAAGGCCGCCTATCCGCTGCTCGCCGGGCGCTGGCCCGCCGCGCCCGACGAGGTGCTGGCGAGCGAGCCGCTCACGGTGCGCCTCGGGGTCAGAGTGGGTCAGACCCTCGAAGTAACGAGCGAAGGGGGGCCAAGGGCCCTCACCGTCACCGGCGTCTATCAGGATTACGGCAGCGACAAGGGGCAGATACTGCACGCCTTCGAAGGGGGCGCGGTGCAATCCCTCGCCCTCTTCAGCACTGACCCCGAGGGCCTAAGCGATCGGCTGCGCGCCCGTTTTGGCGAGCGGGTGAATCTGCTGCCCGCCCCCGCCATCCACGCCGCGGCGCTTAAGGTGTTCGATCAGACCTTCGTGGTGACCGAGCTGCTGAAATTGCTGATCCTCGGTATCGCCTTCGTCGGCATCGGCTCCGCCTTTATGGTGCTGGGGTTGGCCCGCCGTGGCGAGTTGCAGACCCTGCAGAGCCTGGGGATTGGCCCTCGCCACTGCCGCCGCCTGCTGGTGTGGCAGGGGGCGGGATTGGGGCTGCTCACGGCGCTGCTGGCCCTGCCGGTGGGCTATGGCCTCGCCTGGGTGCTGATTGAGGTGGTCAACCCCCGCGCCTTTGGCTGGCGCCTCGCCTTCGAGGCCGCCCCGCTGCACGCCGTCACGGCGCTCTTGCTCGCCCCCCTGTGCGGGGCGCTCGCCTCCTGGTATGCCGCAAGGAGAGTGGTATGAAATTGAGTTGGAAGTGGCCGCTGATGATCGCCTGCATCCTCCATGGCGCTGCGGTCGGTGCCAGCGATCTGGGCACCCTGCTCGGGGGCGGCAGCGATCAGTTCAAGAAGGCCCTGCCCGGCCAGCCCATCCGCCTGCCCGCCGATCACGGCGCCCACCCCGACTACAGATCCGAGTGGTGGTATCTCACCGGCAACCTGAAAGACGAGCAGGGACGCGACTACGGCATCCAGTGGACCCTGTTTCGCCAAGGTATCGAGCAGCAGATAACATCGGACAACCCCTGGCTCAGCCCCCAGCTCTGGCTGGCCCAGTTCGCCATCACGGATCTCGCCCGTGGTAGCCACCACCAGGATGAGCGCACCAGCCGCCAGGGGCCCGGGCTCGCCGGCGCCAGTGGCGGCGAATATTGGCTCAAAGAGTGGCGACTTGCCTCTGAAGGAAAATCGCTCTTTCCCGCCACCTTGAAGGTGCAGAGCAAGATGGGTGAGCTGAACCTCAGGGTGAGCGCCGCCAAGCCGGTGGTGCTGCAAGGCAAAGCGGGTTACAGCGAGAAGAGCCCGGGCAACGCCTCCTTCTACTACTCCTACCCGCGCCTGACACTGAGCGGCACTTTGACGCTCGATGGGGAGACCCGCAATGTCACGGGCCAGGGGTGGTTTGATCACGAGTGGAGCAGCTCGGTGCTGGCGGACTGGCAGGCTGGCTGGGACTGGTTCTCCCTGCAACTCATTGATGGCCGGGAGCTGATGCTGTTTCGCCTGCGCACCAAAGCGGGCCGCGCCAATCCAGAAAACAAGCCGGAGAACCGCTACGGCATACTGATCGAGCGGGATGGCAGCAGCCGGGTGCTCGCCCCCGAATCCATTGTCCTCACCCCCGGTAAAACCTGGCGCGGCCCCAAGGGCCAGCCCTACCCTATCGAGTGGCAACTTAAGGCCGCTGATTTGAATCTCGTTATCAAGGCGCGCCAGCCCAATCAGGCCATGACGGGGCGCTTCGATTACTGGGAAGGGGCTGTGACTGTGGAGGGGGATGCCCAAGGACTGGGCTATCTAGAGATGACGGGGTATTGAGCACCTTGGAATCTGATCGGCTTCAAAAAATCATTCAGATTCCATGTACTGAGTGAATTTTTACTCAACAGACTGACTAGTGCTTGATACCATCTTCATCTGAACCCTTTGCTGCCTTGCTACATATGATTTTAACCATCGGCTTACAAGACCAAGACGAATTCGCGAAAGTCCGATTACGCTTCGCTAATCGAACCTACCGAGCTACGTTTTTATAATTAAAAGGAGTATCTCTTGAAAAGAAAACTACAAGTATTCATATCCAGCACATACCATGACTTGCAGGAAGAGCGGCAGGCTGCTGTTAGCTCGATCTTAAAGGCTGGTCACATTCCTGCAGGAATGGAGTTATTTACGGCAGGTGATCGCTCCCAAATGGTAACAATTAAGGAGTGGATTGACGAATCTGATGTCTACATGCTTATTCTAGGAGGACGCTATGGGTCTATTGAGAGAACATCTGGTATTAGCTATACCGAACTCGAATACGACTATGCACAAGAGCAGGGAAAGCCAGCTTTTGCAGTCGTCATAACCGAACAAGCCTTAGAAACGAAGATCCGTGCAAAAGGTTCCAGTTTCGGTGAAAAGGAGAATCCTAAAGAGCTAGCTTTGTTCAGAGAAAAGGTTCTTGGCAACATTTCTTCTTTTTTTGATGATTATAAAGATATAAAACTTTGTGTACACGAAAGTTTAGCGGACTTCGCATCCAACAGGGAACTCAAAGGTTGGGTTTCGGCCGATGAAATTATCGACACACGACCATTATTTGAAGAAATAAGAAAACTATCGGAAGAAAACAAGAACCTCATAGAAACAATTGCTCAACATGAACGTCGAGCACCAACCATCACAAAAAAAGATGTAAAACCAGACAACTTCGTTGAGTTGGAAAATATCCTAAAAAAGATAGAAATTAAGATTCCTGGAAGTCTAAGCGATGGGAAGGAAAAAATAAGCAACCTATTACGTATATTTTACAACAATAAAGACACACTTATAAATGGAGTGACGAATGCGGCAAGTGTGTCGGCAGCAGAGTCATTTTTCTATCACAACGTCTGCCCCAAACTCCAAGTTCATGGTTTGGTTATTAATGAGAAAGTGCCCAGCGTTCGTTATAGAAGAAGTTATGTTTCCCCCTCAGGGAATGCATTTTTGGCACAAATGGAGAGAGTTATTCATCTTGCTGATTATGAGGATAAAGATAGGGCCGTAGGTTCGATTAGCGAAGCGTAATCTGATTTTCGCGAGACGTCTCTTGAAATTAACACCAAGGGGCTGCATCCATATATAAATCTAGCCTTGGATAAGAGTGAATCACGCGACCAAAGAGATATTTCCTTCCCGTACGTTCGATTACGCTGCGCTAATCGAACCTACTTTAAATACTCCAAACCGACGATCAATGGGATGGAAATAATATTCCCGTGTTGGGTTTCGCTCAGATCAACCCAACCTACGCCAAACCATATCTATTGAATGGCTTATATCGCAACCGTCTGGCTAGACAAAAACGCCAGCGACTGCCGATTGAAATGCTCCGGCTGCTCCACGTTGCAGACATGGCCGCAGTTTTCGATGATGGCGAGCTGGCTGTAGGGATCGCGGGCCACCTGCTCGCGCACCGGGGCGATAAACATATGGTCCTCCTCCCCCATCAGGTAGAGGGTCGGGATCGGCAGGGCACGCTCCTTGAAGTAGCGCATCAGGGGGTTCACCTCGGTGGCGAGGCGGAACCAGCGTTTGAACTCCTTCTGGCAGAGTTTGCGGGCCTCGCGCACGAAGAGGTTGCGGGACTCCTGATGGTGCTGGCGCGGCATGATGATGAAGGCGAACAAGCGGTAGAGCCACATGTAGGGCAGTATGTGCTGGCCGACCCGACCAAGCTGCACCAGCACCCGGGAGCGTATGTCGAGGCGCAGTATGGCGCCGCCGAGCACCATGCTCTTGACCCGCTCGGGGCAGAGCTCGGCCAGGTGGCGAATGAGGATGGTGCCAAGGGAGATGCCGACAAAATGGGCGCGGGAAATGCGCAGGTGATCGAGCAGCCGCAGTATGTCCTCGGTCACGGCCCGAAAGCTGTAGTGGCCCTTCACCACCTGTTGCAACTGATTGGATTGGCCATGGCCGCGAAGATCCAGCAGCAGCACGTTGAAGTGCTCCCGGTAGGCGCGCAGTTGCTTGAACCAGATGGAGGAGCTGCCGCCGGCACCGTGCACGAACACCACCCAATCCCGATCGGGGCCAAGCTCAAAGGTCTTGTGGTACAACATCTTATGGGCTCCCGAGGGGGTTGGGGGATATACTCGGCGGGCATATTAACAGAAGGGGCGCCCCGCTGAATATGCTGCCACCCATCATCGGACCAGCATGGAGTCCTGTATGAGCCTTGCATCGTTACGTGAATTTCTGCTAAGCCAGCCCGGCGCCACCGAGGATACCCCCTTTGGCCCGGAGATCCTGGTCTATCGCATCGCCGGCAAGATGTTCGCCCTGGTGGACTGGCAGGCCGAGCCGCTGACCATCAACCTCAAATGCGAGCCCGAGCTCGCCCTGTTGCTGCGAGAGATCCACCCCGAAGTCAAACCCGGCTGGCACATGAACAAGCAGCACTGGAATACGGTGACCCTGAGCGAGAATCTGGACGCCGAGCTCTGGCAGGGCTGGATTGAACACTCCTACCAGCGCGTGGTGGCGGGGCTGCCCAAAGCCAAGCGGCCGCAGGCGCCGACCTTAGCAGCAAAGGCAGGATAACAGCCATGCCGCAGACACAAAACACCGCGCCCGCCCGGATCATCCCCCTGAGGGAGCAGCATATCCCCGCCCTGCTCGCCCTGTTCGAGCAGTCGGTGCGCCGCCTGGGCCCGGAGCACTACAGCCCGGAGCAGGTGGAGCAATGGGCGATGGGCGCCCGCCATCCCGGCCTCGCCAGCCAGTTGCGCGAGCACCACGGCTGGGTCATGGAGCAGGAGGGAATCCCCCTTGGCTTTGTCACCTTAAGCGATGACGGCCACCTCAGCCTGCTCTATGTGAGCGCGGATCATCAGCGCCAGGGGCTCGGCGGCCAGCTGCTGGAGCAGGCCTTGCAGGCGGCCAGCCAGCTGGGCCTGCACAGCCTGACCACAGAGGCCAGCACCTTCAGCCTCGCGCTCTTTCTGCGCCATGGTTTCGAGCAGGCCGGATTGGAAACCGTGGAGCGCGGCGGGGTCAGTTTTGTCCGCCATCGCCTCTACTGCCGCTTGCCAAGCCAGGGCCAGCCACTAAAATACCCACCATTTCCCCAAAGCAATGAATGAAGGCAGCCATCATGGTGGTAGAGAGCGACGGTTATATTGCGCTTATCGAGTATCTGGTAGAGAGTCTGGGCCTGTTCGAGAGCCAGCAGCAGGGCACGGGCACCCAGACCATTGAGGATCTGGTGAGCAACCGGGTGGCAGACAACCTCATGGCCATCTGCGAGCAGAACCCCCAGCTCGACCCCAAGGTGCGTTTCATGATCATGCAGGAGGCCGACGCCGTGGTGGCCGATCTGGAGGAGGTGCTCTCCGCCGTCTGGCTGCGGGCGCCGACCCCGGCCCAGCACGCCTTCCTCGATGAGTTCATCGATCTCATCAAGAACCTGTTCGACAGCACCATCGGCTAGTCCCCTCCCCCGCGGCCGCATGGCCCGCAAAGATCCGCAATGAAAAGGGCCGCCTCAAAGGGCAGCCCTGCTTGCTATCACTTCCGATTCATCGCGCTTGTCAGTTGAATGAATATCGAGGCAAGAAATGTGTCTGGTCTTGGCTGCCGTCCATGGTAGCTACCCAGTTAGTCTGCCGAGGTTCGGTTAAGTTCCCGGCCAGGGCGCTTTTTTTAATATTTCTTTCAAAAAAACGAAACAGGGGCCTAATGGCCCCTGTTTTATCCAGGCTGCGCCTCAGCGGTTCAGGCTGGGCGGCAGGCAGACGCCAATGCCCCCCAGTCCGCAATAGCCTTCCGGGTTTTTCTCCAGATATTGCTGATGGTAATCCTCGGCGTAGTAGAAGGGCGCCAGCGGCAGGATCCGGGTGGTGATGGCGCGGGCATCGCCGCTCGCCATCATCGCCTGCTGATAGGCCGCCAGGCTCTGCTGGGCGATGGCCTCCTGGGTTTCATCCCCGTAGAAGATCACCGAGCGGTACTGGGTGCCGATGTCGCCGCCCTGGCGCATGCCCTGGGCCGGATCGTGCTGCTCCCAGAACAGCTTGAGCAGATCGCCATAGCTGATGACCTTGGGGTCAAACACCACCTGCACCGTCTCCGCATGACCGGTCAGGCCGCTGCACACCTCCTTGTAGGTGGGGTTCGGCGTCAGGCCCCCCTGATAGCCGGCGGCGGTGGAATAGACCCCGGGCTGCTGCCAGAACAGGCGCTCCACGCCCCAGAAACAGCCCATGCCAAACCAGGCCAGCTCCATCCCCTCGGGCCAGGGGCCCTGGGTCGGGTGGCCGTTGACGGCATGCTGCTGGCCGATCGCCAGCGCTTCCCGTCGTCCCGGCAGGGCCTCTGCCGGTGAAATAATCTGCTCCATATGCCCTGTCCTTGAATAAAATCCCGCGCGAGGCGGCTGACGAAAAGGAACCCCGAAGATAACAGGTTATGAGCCCGGATCAACCAAGGCGGCCTCTTCAGCGGGCTGACCGGCGCCCGGCTCGCCCAGGCACAGGGCGTCTGCGGCTGGTCAAAATGACGGCACAAAACAGCAAAACCAATATTTAGTCTTGATTTGTGAATTTATTTTCATATATTGAGCAAATTGCTGCTTTTTTATGGAACGAAACACGTGCGTGAACGCGAACCCAGCCTGGTCCATGCCTTTCGGCAATCCACCCCCTATGTCAACGTGCACCGGGGTGCCACCTTCGTGCTGATGATGGGCGGGGAAGCCATCTGTCACCCCAACTTTGCCAACATAGTGAGCGACATCGCCCTGCTGCAGACGCTCGGTATTCGCCTGGTGCTGGTGTTCGGCTCGCGTCCGCAAAACGACGAGGCGCTGGCCCGTGCCGGCATCGAGGCCCAGTACCACAGACGAATTCGGGTCACCGACGATCAGAGCTTCGCCATCATCAAGCAGGTGTGCGGCGGCCTGCAATACGACATCACCGCCCAGCTCTCCATGGGGCTGGCTAACACCCCCATGCAGGGGGCGCGCATCAGCGTGGTGAGCGGCAACTTCGTCACCGCCCAGCCGCTCGGGGTGGAAGATGGCATCGATTACTGCCACAGCGGCCGGGTGCGGCGCATCGACGTGGAGGGGATCACCCGCCAGCTGGATCAGCATGGCCTGGTGCTCATCTCCCCCATCGGCTGCTCGGTCACCGGCGAGAGCTTCAACCTGAGCTCGGAAGAGGTGGCGCGCCGGGTCGCAGTGGATCTCAAGGCCGACAAGCTCATCTGCTTCAGCAGCACCCAGGGGGTGATGAACAGGCAGGGCGTGGCCATCTCCGAGCTTTTCCCCGAGCAGGCCGAAGAGCTGCTGGTGGAGCTGGAGCAGGCGGGCGAGGAGATGTCCGGCACCGCCCGCTACCTGCGCGCGGCCATCGCCTCCTGCCGCGGCGGCGTGCCGCGCTCCCACCTGGTGAGCTATCAGGATGACGGCGCCATGCTGCAGGAGCTGTTCAGCCGCGAGGGGCTCGGCACCCAGATAGTGCGCGAAAGCGCCGAGCGGGCGCGGGCCGCCACCATAGAGGACATCGGCGGCATCCTGGACCTCATCCGGCCGCTGGAGGAGGAAGGCATACTGGTGCGCCGCTCCCGCGAGCAGCTGGAGATGGAGATAGACAAGTTCACCATCATAGAGCGCGACGGCCTCATCATCGGCTGCGCGGCGCTCTACTGCTTCATGGAAGAAGCCATGGCCGAGATGGCCTGCGTCGCCATCCACCCCGAGTACCGCAACTCCAACCGGGGGGATCAGCTGATCGCCAAGGTGGCCGAGCGGGCCAAGCGGCTCGGCATCCGCCGCCTGTTCGTGCTCACTACCCGCTCCATCCACTGGTTCCGGGAGCGGGGCTTCGATCCCCTGGAAGTGGAAGATCTGCCGGTGGCGCGCCAGCGCCTCTACAACTGGCAGCGTCGCTCCAAGGTTTTGTCCAAGACGATTTCGTAACTGATTGATCTTGTGCCTGGTTGTTGCCAATTGTGTACTTTTTTACAAACTCGATTGACAGTGCAATCCAGTGCAGGGTATTTCTACATGCACGCCACCTTCCGAGGTGGCACCAGAAGAGGAGCGCTGCCCAGGCAGCCCAAGGGAGGACACCAGAGTCCGGTGAACTTGGGTCAGGGGGAGCAGCGCCGAGACGAGTGAGGCAACTGGATACCTCAACGTCGGCTGCGGGGGCTGAATCCCCCGGGTTGTCATCGGTCGTGTGCATCCCACAGGCATCCAGCAGGATCCTTGTGGGATGGGCACCGCGGATGGAGTGCTTCTGGCCGGGATCCTTCGCTATTCCTGCCATTTTCTGCCTCCTCCTCTCTTTTGCCCGATGAAACCGGATTTTCACCTTGAGACAGGAGTATGCAATGAACCCGATCAACGTCGCCAAGTTTGGCGGAACCAGTGTCGCCGATGCCGCGGCCATGAACCATTGCGCCGACGTGGTGCTGGCCAATCCGGCGACCCGGGTGGTGGTTCTGAGCGCCAGCGCCGGTGTCACCAACCTGCTGGTGAGCCTGGCCCAGGGTGAACTGGACGAAGCCGGGCAGGATGCCCAGCTCGACAAACTGACCGGGATCCAGCAGGCCATACTGACGGCGCTCGGCAACCCGGGGGAAGTGAGCGCGCTCATTCACGCCCAGCTCGGCGAGATCCGCACCATGGCCCGCCAGGCCTGCCAGCACACGGACGCCGAGCTGGCAGACCGTCTCATCGCCTGCGGCGAGCTGATGTCCACCCGCCTCTTCACCGAGCTGTTGCACCAGCGGGGCATCAAGGCCCAGTGGCAGGACGCGCGCCAGCTGCTGCGCACCGACAGCCGCTTTGGCAAGGCGACCGTGGATCTCGCCGCCACCCGCACCCTCTGCCAAGCCACGCTGGGCCCACTGCTCGGTGACAGTCTCATCATCACCCAGGGCTTCATCGGCGCCGATGCCGATGGCCGCACCACTACCCTCGGCCGGGGCGGCTCCGACTACAGCGCGGCCCTGCTCGCCGAGGCGCTGGACGCAGGCAGCATAGAGATCTGGACCGACGTGCCCGGCATCTACACCACGGATCCGCGCCTGGTCACCCGGGCCCGCCCCATCCCCGAGATCAGCTTCGTGGAGGCGGCCGAGATGGCCACCTTCGGCGCCAAGGTGCTGCACCCGGCCACCCTGCAACCCGCCCTGCGCCAGGACATTCCGGTGTTCGTCGGCTCCGCCAGGGATCCCGCCGCCGGTGGCACCTGGATCCGCGCCAGCACCGAGACCAGCCCGCTGTTTCGCGCCGTGGCCCTGCGCCGCCAGCAGGTGCTGGTCACCCTGCACAGCCTCAACATGTTCCACGCCTACGGCTTTTTGGCGGAGGTGTTCGGCATCCTGGCCCGTCACCGCATCTCGGTGGATCTCATCACCACCTCCGAGGTGAGCGTCTCCCTGACCCTGGATCACACCGGCAGCCAGAGCAACGGCGAACCCATCCTGGGCGACAAGGTGCTGGCGGAGCTCGGCCAGCTGTGCAAGGTGGAGGTGGAGACCGACTTCGCGCTGGTGGCCCTCATCGGCAACCGCATGAGCGAGGCCGCCGGGGTGGGCAGCCGGGTGTTCGACGCCATTCGCGAGCACAACATCCGGATGATCTGCTACGGCGCCAGCGCCCACAACCTCTGCTTCCTGGTGAAAGAGAGCGAGGCGGGCAACATCGTCAACCGCCTCCACCAGGAGCTGCTCGACTTAGCCTGACCAAACCTGGGCAGACCCTTCTCCCCCTGGGGCAGAAGGGTCTGGTATCGGGGGAAGGCCATGGCGCCAGAGCCGATAACAACGAAGAGGGGCGCCCATGCGCCCCTCTTGTCACTCTGTCATCCCCATGTCAGCGCGCAGGCTGGCTGGTCCGGGTCGGCAGCAGATTGGCCCGGATCTGCTCGCGCAGCCCCCCCAGCCGTTGCAACAGCGCCGCCTGACCGAGCCCGGCCTCATCAAATCCCAGGTTATCGGCCAGCGCCGGGAAGTGCTCCCGCACCGCCTGCTCCAGCCAGTCGAGGCGGCGCAGGGTCATGGGGCCGCAGCTCTTGCCGCTGAGATCGTCCGCAATGTCGAGCCGGTGGCTGCGATACATGTCGCGCCACCAGTTGGCGGCGAGCGCCTGCTCGCTTGCCAGCGCCGCACTCCACTCCCCCACCAGCCCCTGCATCCGGGCCAGCACGGGGGCGCTGGCCCCCTCCCGTGACAGATATTGCAACTCCCCCTTCGCCCAGGCGAGGCAGAGCTCGCGCCAGTGGCGAAACAGCGGCAGGGGGTCGGCCTCCTCCAGCCAGAGCCCCGACAGGGTGCGGGTCTCCAGCCGCTCAGGCACATGAAATGCCGGATCGGTGAGGCCGTTGGAGTTGAACTCGTGCAGGGGATCGAAGGGCCACATGTAGCCAAAGTCGAACACCGAGATCTGCTGGCCGTCGTCGAGCAGGTTGCCCGGGCTCGGATCCCAGTCAAACCAGCCCCAGCGGGCCAGCTCGGCCTCCACCGCCAGCATCTGCGCCAGGTTGCGCTCATTGAGCCTGCGTACCGGCTCTCCCCTCAGCCAGGGGGAGACCAGCACCCCGGCGCGGGCGGAGCCGAAGCTGGTGCAGACCACGTTGGAGAGTATGGTGGGGTGCAATTCCCGCAGGCTCTCTATCTCCCGGCGCCGCTCCAGCTCGGTGAGAAAGGCGGTCTTGCCGTCGACATTGGCCACCAGGGAGTCTGGCCGGCAGCGCTTCAGGCACCAGTGGTGCCCCTCCACCTTGAGGTGAAACACCTCGGCGGTGAGCCCCTGACCATAGACCTTGACGACGTCCGGGTGATCCTCGGTCAGCCTTGTCAGCTGGGCCAGGGGCAGGGGACAGTCTCGCTCACGCCCGATCCGGATCTCGTCCCCGTTCTCCAGCATCTGGAGCAATCTTGCCTGACGTGCCGCAACCTTGGGATTCATACATGTACCTCCAACCGTTACTGAGAGACTAAACAGCGCCCCCCTCCCAGACCAGCGGCAAAGGCCCATGATGACGCTTTCATCACAGAATGAGTGCCCCTGCCGGATCGGGATCACAATTTGCACGCACAGGCCGTCACCCAATATTCATCCCGTCGTCATTAAATTGACATCAAGGAACAAGCCCCTCACCATCGGGTCAAAATAGATGCAGCGTTGCTGCCCTGCCCGCTCCAAGGATGAGCCCCTATGAATGCCCCCGTCTGTGATCGCCCCCCCTCTTCCTCCCAGTCTCTGGCCGGGTGGTTGTTCGGTCTGCTGATCGCCCTGCTGTTGCTGACTCTGGCCCTGCCGCTGCTCAATCCCGTCGGCTGGCTCGGGAAGGCACAGCCGCTGATCCTGGGGCCCGCCGATCAGCCCATCGCCACCCTCAGCCGCCACAGCCTGCTCTACAAGAGCGACAGTCGCGGCCTCTATCTGGTGGTGCGCAGCCAGTGGCAACTGCTCAAGCCGCTGCAGGCGGGGGACAAGGTGCGGGTGGAGCTGCTCAACGACAAGGGCATTCGCATCGATCAGCTGAGCCAGGCGGTGGAGAAGCGCCAGAAGTGTCGCCAGAGCCGCTGCACCCTGGATCTCAACAGCGCCCTGCGCGCCCCCGACGACGCCCTGGACAGCCGCTATCAGCTGCGGATCGGCCTGCTGCTGGCGGACAGACCCGAGAGCGCCGAATACAGCCAGATCCTGCAGACCCTGCCGGAGCGCGGCTTCAATCTTGTCTACCTGATGACCAGCCTGCTGCTGGTACTGCTGGTGAGCGCCGCCGTACTCAGGGCCCTGCTGCCGCGGCTGCGCCGCAGCTACCGCTCCCGGGTGCTGGGCAGCCTGCTGCTCGGCAACCTCACCTTCGTGCTGCTGCACGGCTTCGTGGTGTTCAAGCTGGGGGAATTTCTGCTCTGGTCGGGTTTCAGGCCCGAGCACTACTACCTCGCCTGGGGCAGCATGGTGCTGGGCTGGAGCCTCTGCGCCCTGGCGGGCTTCAACCTCTATATGGGGCTGGTCTTTACGGCGCTTTCGGGGATAGGGCTGCTGGCGAACTTCATGAAGATAGCCATCTACGGGGTGCCGCTCGGGGGGGACGATCTCGGCAACCTGATGGCCCTGCTGCACATACTGCTCGATCAGCACCCCGTGCTGCCGGTGCTGGCCGTGCTGGGGCTCTTGTTCCTGTGCTGGCGCTTCGCCCTGTCTCGCTGGATACTGCGCACGGCCGCCGCTACCGCCGCCTTCTTCGCCCTGTGCGTATTCGCCACCCAGACCGGCAACAAGCTACTGGGGGCCAACATCCGCTACGTGGACAGGGCGGTCAACTACCACAGGGACATCATCCGCGCCGGTCCCGGCCTCTACCTCTTCAACCTGGTGGACGAGATGCTGCAAAGCGGCAACATCTTCCGCTACCCCCTGCAGATCAACGAGCGCACCCCCGAGCTCAGCCAGCCGGCCCCGGGCCAGCCGCCCCGTTTCGATCTGGTGATAGTGCTGCAATATGAGTCGCTCTGGCTCGACTGGCAGGGCAAGATCTGCGCCCCCGCCCCCACCCTGAGCCTGCCCGCCGGCGTGGCCCAGTGGCACAAGACCATCCACTCCCCCACCACAGGGGGCATGACGGTGCTGGCGGAGTTCGAGATGAATACCGGCCTGCCGGTGGGCCTGCTCAAGCAGGGGGTGGTGCCCTACTACTACCTCTCGGATCAGGTGCCCGGCCTTGCCAGAAGCGCCAGGCAGAACGGCTACCAGACCCTGTTCGCCCACCCCTATGTGGAGAAGTTCTGGGGCCGCGCCAAGGCGATCCCGGCCCTCGGCTACCAGGAGCGCTGGTTCGACACCCGCTTCACCACCCTAGAGCACAAGGGGCTCTACATCTCGGACGATGCCCTCATCGATCACCTGATCAGACGCAGCGAGCAGGATGACAAGCCGCTGTTTGCCTATGCGGTCACCATGCAGGGGCACGGCCCCTTCGACGGGGATCGCTATCGGGCCCAGCAGATCGATCGGGCCTGCCCGGATCAGAGCCCGGCGGACAGGCAGTTGCTCAACACCTACTACACAGGGGTGGTGGACGCCATGGCTTCCCTGGAGCGGTTGCTCAAGACCCTGGACCGCTCCGGCAAGCGCTACCTGGTGGTGGCCTTCGGGGATCACCAGCCCTTCCTGATGTCGGCGGGCAAGAACATCCACGGCGCCAAGCCGCCCCGGGATGCCCCCTACCAGATCCCAATGATGGCCTTCACCCGCAACGACGGCGCCATCACGCTCGAGCGCCAGTTCGCCCCGGTGCGCCAGCTCTACCAGATGGGACAGGCCACCCGAGCGCTGCTGGCAGGGGATCTCACCCCCATAGAGGACAAGCCCGTGCTCCATCCGGTGCTGGGGGAGGAGAAGGGCTTCGACCCCTCACCCCTGGTGCCGCAGATCCGCGCCAGCTTCCGGGCCGATGCCCTGCCCTGAGATCAATGAACATTGAAGAGACGGGGGCCGCAGATCCTTGCAACACCTTCAGGGCCGATGCCCTACCCTGAGATCAATAAACATTGAAGAGACGGGGGCCGCAGATCCTTGCAACACCTTCCGGGCCGATGCCCTGCCCTGATCCTTGACCTGAGAAAGTGAAAGAGGCCGCAACTGCGGCCTCTTGGCATAAAACGGGACAGAAGGGCTGAACCTGCTGACGCCCGGTGTTTTCTTCCCGACAAGGGCTCGCTGGCCCCAGACAGGTCGTTTTTTGTTTGGATAAATCGAACGACATAACCAGGTCGGATAGAAAAATTAAACAACATTCCCGGTCCGGGGCCTCCCCCTCATCCCCAGCCCTTCTCCCGCAAGGGGAGAAGGGTGAATCGCCCCCCACACCATAGGGGTGCCGCGTCCAATAAAAAGCCGACCTTGGGGTCGGCTTTTTACTGGGTGAACGGCCATCAGAGGGCTGGGAGCGCTGGCGAGCTAGATCACCACGGCGGTGCCGCTGATGCTGACCATCAGCATGCTGCCGTTCTGGCCCACCACCTCGTAGTCGATGTCGATGCCGACCACGGCGTTGGCGCCCAGGGCCTGGGCACGCTCCTTGAGCTCCTCGAAGGCGATCTCCCGGGCCCGGGCCAGCTCCTTTTCGTAGGCGCCGGAGCGGCCACCTATGATGTCGCGGATGCCGGCGAACAGATCCTTGAAGATGTTGGCACCCAGGATGGCTTCACCCACGACTATGCCGCGGTATTCACGAATGGCCTTGCCTTCCAGGGTGGGGGTGGTTGAGAGGATCATCTTGCGCTCCTTGGGGTGAAAATGGGCTCCAGACTACCCCAAAGCGGGGCAGGACAACATCCTCCATCGCAAATAACCGGCCAGGGGGACGGGCAGGCAGGGCCGGTCTCCCCGCCCCGCTCCCAGCGGCACTTGCCGGGTCGCGGTCGTCAAAAACGGCCATAAAAAAGGAGAGGCCTAGCCTCTCCTTGTCGTTTGTCTTGTGCTTGCCACTCAAGGCACAGGCTTAGTGCAGCTTCATGCTCGGGCGCAGCACCCGGTTGATGCGGCCCACCAGCATGATGAGGCCGGTCTTGATGTAGCCGTGCAGGGCGACCTGGTGCATCCGGTAGAGGGAGATGTAGACGATGCGGGCGATGTAACCTTCCACCATCATGGAGCCGCGCATCAGATTGCCCATCAGGCTGCCCACGGTGGAGAAGCGGCTCAAAGAGACCAGGGAGCCGTGGTCGTGGTAGAGGTAGGGCTTCATCTCGCCGCCGTTCATCTTGGCCAGGATGTTCTTGAACGCCTGGGTCGCCATCTGGTGGGCGGACTGGGCGCGGGGCGGCACGAACTTGCCGTCCGGCTGCGGGCAGGCGGCGCAGTCGCCGATGACGAAGATGTTCTCGTCACGGGTGGTCTGCAGGGTCTCTTTGACCACCAGCTGGTTGATGCGGTTGGTCTCGAGGCCGGCGATCTCCTTCATGAAGTCCGGTGCCTTGATGCCGGCGGCCCACACCATGAGGTCTGCTTCAATCAGCTCCCCATCCTTGGTGTGCAGCCCATCGGCAGTGGCTTCGGTGATCATGGTGGCGGTGCGCACGTCCACACCCAGCTTGACTAGCTCCTGGTGGGCAGAGCCGCTGATGCGCTCAGGCAGCGCCGGCAGGATGCGGGGGCCCGCCTCCACCAGCGTCACCTTGAGGCTGTCGGTGGTGAGGTTCTTGAAGCCGTAGGCGTAGAGCTGCTCCACAGCGTTGTAGAGCTCGGCGGAGAGTTCGACGCCGGTGGCGCCGCCACCCACTATGGCGATCTTCACCTTGTCACCGGGCTTGTATTCGGTGGCGAACTGCAGGAAGCGGTTCATCATGCTGTTGTAGAAGCGATGCGCCTGGGAGGGGCTGTCCAGGAAGATGCAGTGATCCTTGATGCCCTTGGTGTTGAAGTCGTTGGACACAGAACCGATGGCCATCACCAGCACGTCGTAAACCAGCTCCCGCTCATTGACCACCAGGGCGCCGCTCTCATCGTGGATCGGCGCCAGCACGATGCGTTTCTCGTCGCGCTTGATGTCGGTCAGGCTGCCGAGCTGGAATTCGAAGCCGTGGTTCTTGGCGTGGGACTGGTAGCTCAGGGCGTCGATGCCCGCGTCCATGGAGCCGGTGGCCACTTCGTGCAGCAGGGGCTTCCACAGGTGGGTGCGGTTGCGATCCACCAGGGTGATCCTGGCCTTGTTCTTCTTGCCCAGCTTGCGGCCCAGGCTGGTCGCGAGCTCGAGACCGCCGGCGCCACCGCCTACAACGACAATATTCATCATGATGATTTTCCTTGGTTCCTCAAAACGAAAGGGAGCCATTGGCTCCCTAAAACGAAATCGGTTGACGTGATGGCTCAGGCTTCTTTGAAGGCCTTCATCCGTTGCAGATGGTGCGAGATGTTCTTGAACTTATGGGTCTCGCGCTCATCCCATACGATGTCGTAATAGTTCTTCAATTCACGTTCAGTGTCCCGATTATCGCGGATTTCATCCTGAACGGAAAGGATGCACAGGCAGTTTCCTGAATTTTTATTACGAAATTCGGTTACACACTTGGTGCCGATGTCCTCGTACTCTTCCGGCCTGTCGATCTTGCCCTGCATGTTCTCTTCCGGGTGCAGGTTGGGGTTGAAGACCACCTGTTTGATGCCGCACAGAAAACCGATCCGCTCGCTCCAGTAGCCGCCGAGCCCTACCCCGCAGATGAGGGGCTTGGGGTCGGTGCTCATGTCGAGCTGCTTCTTCACCTCCTTGAGCAGGTGGCTCATGTCGTGGCGGGGGTGAACCGTGCTGTAGTGCACGAAGCGCACATCATCATCGATAAACTGCAACTGCAGCACTTTCTCATGATTGCCGGGGCTGGTGGCATCAAAGCCATGCAGATAGATGATCATGGATAAGACCTCAAGAACTGTGTCGGTTCTATCGAAACTACCCCAGCGAACGGCCGAGGCGCCACCAAAACATCGCACTTTCTTGCTTTGGATCACGCCCCCCGCCGCCGGAAATTCCTTTTCCCACCCCCTTTGGGCGCATTTGGCAGGGGAAAAGGGGCGCCAGGCCCCTGACGCAGCGCCCGGCCTCAGCTCTGGGTCTGCTCGAAGCGATCCACCGCCGCCGCCACCAGGGCCAGGCTCCCCTGCCAGAAGGCCGCCTCGCGGATGTCCTGCCCCAGGTGTTTGGCGACCAGATCCTCGGCGCTCATGCGGCCAGTGTCTCGCAGCAGGGCGCGATAGGCCTCGGCCACGTTCGCCTCCCCTGCCCCCTTGCGGCTCATCAGCTGCTGATAGACCCCGAGGCTGAACAGGTAGCCAAAGAGGTAGGGGTAGTTGTAGAAACCGAAGCCCGCAATGGAGAAGTGCGCCTTGGCGGCCCAGAACATGGGGTGATAGCGGCTGAGGCTCTTTTCATACCAGCGCCCCCAGGCCTCGTCGGTGAGCGCCTTGAGCCGGGCCGATGACACATAGCCCTGCTCGCGCTCGGCCACCAGGGCCTGCTCGAAGTCAAAGCGGGCCGGGATGTTGACCAGGAAGGTGGCGGCGCCGTCGGCTTCCGCCCAGGCGATGGCCTGGCGCTCCTCGGCGCTTCGGGCCTGCTCGAACAGGGCGCTGTGCACTAGCGTCTCGGCGAAGATGGAGGCGGTCTCGGCGAGCGTCATGGGGTAGCTGCGCTGGCTCATGGGCAAGTCCCGGATGAGCCAGTTGTGCCAGGCGTGTCCCAGCTCGTGAGCCAGGGTGATGACGTTGTCCATGGTGCCCGCATAGGTGATGAAGACCCGCGGCTCCACCGGATCGGCAAACTTGGTGCAGTAAGCCCCGGTACGCCGGTTCGGGGTGGGGGCGGCGTCAATCCAGCCGCGCTCGGCCATCATGCGGGCGAACGCCCCCATCTCGGGATCGAAACCTGCAAAAGCCAGTGCGATGATCTCGATCGCCTCCTCGAACGGGATGCTGCGGTGGCTGCTTGCCGGGGGCGGCGCGAACAGATCCTCCGGCCCCAGCTCCTCGATGCCGAGCCGCCGGGCCATCAGCCCCAGGGCCCGCTGGCCCAGCCCCCGCGCCTGCCAGGTCTCCCGCATCAGGGTATCCAGGGTCGCCCGCTCGATGTGGCTCTGGTGGCAGGAGAGATCCAGGGCATCCAGGGTCCGCACCCTGCCGCGCTGGCGAGCCAGTTCCAGGCGCCAGCCGTTGAGGGCGTTGAGGATGGCGGCCACCGTCTCCTGCTCCCCCTCCCAACCGGCGCTGATGGCGTCGAAGGCCTCTTTGCGCTGCGCCCGAACCGGGCTGGAGAGCAGGTTGCTCGCCTCTGCCAGCCCCCGCTCCTGACCGGCTACCTGCACCCGGATCTTGCCCACCAGATCGTTGTAGAGGTTGCCCCAGGCATGCAGGCCGTCGGTGCCAAGGCCGATGACCAGCTGCTCCGCCTCCACCGGCAGCCGTTGATCCTGCAAGCGGCGCTCGTGGCGCAGCCGGTACTCCTCCTCCCCGAGCAGGGGATCCTGCATCAGTTGCCCGAACTCGGCCTCGGGCAGCCCCAGCATCAGATCTTCGATGGGCGCCAGCGTCTTGAACAGGTCCGCATTGAGGGCCCGGGCCCGGGAGGCCAGCTGCTTGGCCAGGGGATCCCGGGCATCCTGGCTCCCCGTGCAGGCCGCCAGCACGGCGATGTTCCAACCGATCTCGCGGATACGCCGGGCCCGCAGCCGCACCTCCCGTAAGCCATCTCGTAAGCCATCCCGCAAGCCATCCTGCAGGGCGGCTCCCTGCTCACGCAGCGGGCCCAGGCCGTCGATGAAGACCGCCAGCTCGGCGAGGCTGGCGCGGGCCAGGCTCATGTCCGCTTCCAGTACGCTGCTGTCGAGGGAGGGGTAGATGTGCTGATTTTGCCACTGCTGTGGGTAGACTCGTTGTTGCATCGAACGCTCATTGTCAGAGACGGGTCCGGCCCGTCGTGAAACAGGGGTGGCCCCAGGGCCACGAACAGGAATACCAAGGCTGGCGGCGACACCAGCCGGATCAAACACGGGCGACTACACCAGCCGCTCGAGGGGAACCAGTGCCTCCTCCATAGAACACAGGCTCTCTTGCCAAAACTCAGGAGGATCCGCGACTACACCAGCCGCTCCAGGCGCTCCACCGCCTCCTCCACATAGCGCAGGCTCTCTTGCCAGAAGGCGGGCTCGCGAATGTCGACCCCCAGGTGCTTCTCCACCAGGCTCTCGGCGCTCATGCGGCCTGTGTCGGCGAGCAGCGCCCGATAGGCCGGCACGAAGTCGTCACCGACCCGCTCCTTCTGGGCATAGAGCCCCAGGCTGAACAGGTAGCCAAACAGATAGGGATAGTTGTAGAACCCGAACTCGGCGATGGAGAAGTGACTCTTGCTGGCCCAGAACAGCTCGTCATATTGGCTGAGGCTGTCACCATACCACTGCTGCTTCGCGGATTTCATCATGGCCCTCAGCTGGCCCGCCCCCAGATACCCCTCGGCCCGGCCCGCCACCAGCGCCCGTTCGAAGTGGAAGCGGGAGGGGATGTCGAGCAGCAGGCTCGCGACCCGCTCCCCGTCCATCCAGGCGATGGTCAGACGCTGCTCGCGGGTCTGCGCACGGGCGAGCAGGGCGTCCCGCACCAGGGTCTCGGCAAACAGGGAGGCGGTCTCGGCCAGCGTCATGGGGTAGTCCCGCTGCTCCAGCGGCAACTCCCGCAGCAGCCAGCTGTGCCAGGCGTGGCCGAGCTCGTGGGCCAGGGTGATGACGTTGTCCAGGGTGCCCTCGAAGGTGAGGAAGACCCGGGGCTCGGCGGGGTCGGCATATTCGGTGCAATAGGCGCCGCTGCGCCTGTTGTCGCTCGGCGCGGCATCTATCCAGCCCCGATCCGCCATCATGCGGACGAAATCCCCCATCTCGGGATCGAAGGCGGCGAAGGCATCGGCCACCAGCGTCAGCGCCTGTCCGAAGCCAAAGCCGGCCTGCGCCCCATAAGGCGCAGGGGCATAGAGATCCCAGGGGGCGAAATCGTCGATTCCCTGGGCGCTTGCCATGGCTCGCAGGGTCCGCCTGCCCAGCGCCTTGTGGGCTTCGGCCTGCGCCATCAGGGTCTCCAGGGTGGCGCGCTCCAGGTGTCCCTGGTGGCAGGAGAGGTCCAGCGCATCGAGCCGCCGCCCCTTGCCGCGCTGGGCCGCCAGCTCGTTGCGCCAGCCGTTGAGGGCGTTGAGGATGGCGGCCACCGTCTCCTGCTCCCCGGCCCAGGCGGCCTGAATGCCGTGCCAGGCGCTGGCGCGCCGCGCCCTGTCCGGGTGGGAGAGCAGGTTGTCCGCCTGGGCCAGCCCCATGGGCTCCCCATCCACCACTGGCCTGAGTCTGGCCACCAGGCTGTCGTAGAGATCCCCCCAGGCTTGCAGGCCGTCCACCGCCAGCCCCTCGATCAGCTGCTCGCTCTCGAGGGAGAGGGCCTGATCCTGCAACCGGCGATCGTGGCGAATGAGGTAGGCCAGCTCGAACAGCTCGGGATCCTGCAGCAGGGCCCGCACCTGATCCTCGGGGGCGTTCAGCCAGAACAGGGCCACCGGCTTGACGAGCTGGGCCAGCCTCGCCTGCAACTGCTGGCCACGGGAGAGCAGCACCCGGGCGGCCTCGTCGCGGCCGTTGCGGCTGAGCCGGTTGTAGGCGAAGGTCTGGCTGTTCCAGGCTTGTGTTCTCACGGCGTTGGCCTGACGGCGAATGGCCCTAAGCAGGTGGCGCAAGGCGTTGATGTCCCGGGTCTCTGGCAGGCTGACCAGCAGGTTGGCGATCTCGGTCAGGGCCTCTGCGGCGCGCTGGAAGTCGGCGTCGATGGCCGGGCAATCGGGGGCGGCATAGATGTGATCATCCTGCCAAAGGGTGGTGGTCATAACTGTCCTTGTCTGTTTGCGTCCATGTGGGCGCCCCGCCTCTGTGGGCAGTGGCCGCCAAATAGTACGAAGGGGGCCAGCCCTTGCCTAGCCCCCATTCTGGTCAACAAACAGCAGATCCGGCCTGCGACGCCCCCTGTCGGCAGGGGACGATTCCTGAGCGGCCGCCGCTATTATTTCGCGGGGGTCAGCTTGCCCACCAGGGTCATGGCCAGCACCAGCAGCAGACCGGCCACCACCCCCACCAGGGCGCTCAGCAGGGTCGGCGTCACCGCGGCCAGCACGGCGCCCCCGGCCAGAGGCGCCAGACTGGCGGCCACCCCCTCGATGAGGTGATGGGCAAAGGGCCAGCCGTGGACCAGAATGCCGCCCCCCACCATGAACATGGCGATGGTGCCGACCAGGGCCAGCAGGTGCATCAGCCGGGGCGCCGTTACCAAGAGCCCCCGCCCCAGGGCCCGGCGCAGGACGCTGGCATCGGGTTTTTGCAACAGGTGCAGGCCTATGTCATCGAGCTTGACGATGAGCCCCACCAGGCCGTAGACCCCCACCGTCATCAGCAGGGCTATGCCCGCCACCACGGCGATCTGCAGGCCGAGGCTCGAGCCCTGCACTGTGCCGAGGGCGATGACGATGATCTCGGCGGAGAGGATGAAGTCGGTGCGAATGGCCCCCTTTATCTTCTGCTGCTCGAAGGCTTCCAGATCGTCCGGGATCGCCTGCGCTGACGAAGCCGCCTCGCCGCTGTCGTGGGGCAGGAACTTGTGGGCCAGCTTCTCGGCCCCCTCGAAGCAGAGGTAGGCACCCCCCAGCATCAGCAAGGGGGTAATGAGCCAGGGGATCAGGGCGCTGATGGCGATGGCGGCGGGCACCAGGATCAGCTTGTTGCGAAACGAGCCCTTGGCCACCTTCCACACCACAGGCAGCTCCCGCTCGGCCCGCACCCCGGAGACCTGCTCCGCATTGAGGGCGAGATCGTCCCCCAGCACACCGGCGGTCTTCTTGGCCGCCATCTTGGTCATCAGGGCCACGTCATCGAGCACGCTGGCAATATCGTCGAGCAGGGCCAACAAACTGGTTCCGGCCATATCAGGCATTCCTTATATCAGTGGGAAACATCTCCCCAGGCAGCACGGCGCTCTTCCTGGTCACAGCCTTGGTCATCAGGGCCACGTCACCCGGCACGCTGGCAATATCGCCCGGCAGGGCCAACAAACTGGTTCCGGCCATATCAGGCATTCCTTATATCAGTGGGAAAATCCCCTCCGACATGCAGGCCATCTCACCTGGCCGATGCCACACGCGAGTGCCGAGCAGAGGGGGCTCCTTGTTTCAGGCAAAAGATGGCACAGTGTAACGAGAAGCCGCCCTTTCGGCAGCCCCCATGACAGGGTCAATTGGCCTTGTTTCACCTGAAGGCCCCAGGCCCAAGGAGTTCCCATGCAACCCTGGCAACCTCTGCTCGATTTCTGGTTTGGCGACGACTCAGGCGATGCCCCCCGCGCCGCCCGGCAAGCCCCCCTCTGGTGGGGCAAAAGCAGCGAGACGGACGCGCTGCTGGCGCACCGCTTTGGCGAGCAGGCACAAGCCGCCGCAGAAGGCGAGCTCGCCCACTGGGCCGAGGTGCCGGTGGGCAGGCTGGCGCTGATCCTGCTGCTGGACCAGTTGCCGCGCAACATACATCGCGCCATGCCCGCGGCCTTTGCCCAGGATGCCAAGGCCCGGGATCTCTGCCTCAGGGGCCTGTCCCTTGGCGCGGACAAGGCCCTCTCCCCGCTGGCGCGGGTCTTCTTCTACCTGCCGCTGGAACATGCTGAGTCCCGGGAGCAGCAGGCCAGAAGCGTGGCCCTGTTCGAGGCACTGGCGGCCGAGCAGGCGGACGGCCCTGCCCGGGAGACCTTCGAGGGATTCGCCGACTTCGCCCGCCGCCATCAGGTGATCATCCAGCGCTTTGGCCGCTTCCCCCATCGCAACGCCATCCTGGGGCGCACCAGCACCCCGGAGGAGGCCGAGTTTTTGCAGCAACCGGGCTCTGGCTTCTAGGGCATCAGGCCTCCCCGGCCAGAGCCGCCTCTTTCTTCTGGCAGGCCTGGAGGGAGCGCCCCAGCATCCCCTGCACGGCAGAGACAGGGTTCCTGCACCAGCCCGGCTCCGGCTTCTGAGCCGCTCCGCCAAAGGCGCATAAAAAAACGGGCCCAGTGGGCCCGTTTTGCATGCAAGGGGTGACAAGTGGATCAGGCCGCCTCGGCCAGATCCTCCTCCTTCTTCTGGTAAGCCTGGGGGGAGAGCCCCAGCAGCTCCTGCACAGTGGAAGCCACAGTGATGGAGGAGATGGTGCCCACTAGGATGCCGGCGAACAGGGTGAAGGAGAAGCCGAACAGGGCGTCCCCCCCGAACAGCAGCAGGGCCCCCACCGTGAACAATGTGGTGCCGGAGGTGATCATGGTGCGACTGAAGGTGGCCTTGATGGCCACATCGGAACACTGGTGTATCCCCATCTGGGTGCGCGAGCCGAGCAGGTCCCGCAGCCGGTCCGAGATGACGATGCTGTCGTTGAGCGAGTAGCCGATCACCGCCATCAGCCCGGCGATGACGTTGAGGTCGAACTCGATATTGAACAGCGCCAGCAGCCCCAGGGCCACCAGACCGTCGTGCAGCACAGAGACCAGGATGCCGATGGCCTGGCGCCACTCGAAGCGCACCGCGAGATAGGCGGAGATGGCGAGGGAGGCCACCAGCACCGCCAGCATCCCCTGCTGGAACAGCTCGGCGCCCACCTGGGGGCCCACTATGGTGGTGCGCAGCAGCTCCACCGGCAGGGCGAGTTGCTGCCCCAGCATGGTCGCCAGATCTTCCGCCGCCCAGGGCAGCTCGTGGGGAGGCAGCTTGATGAGCCACTCGCCGGGCACGCCGGCGCCGTGCAGCTCCACCGCCCCGGCCAGGGGGGCGCTCAGCAGGGCGTTGAGCTCATGGGCCTCCTTCAGGGTCTGGATGCGAAACTCCAGCAGTATGCCGCCGGTGAAGTCGAGCCCAAGGGAGAGCCCGTTGATGGCGAGCACGGCGATGCTCGCCACCGTCAGCAGCACCGAGGCCCACATCCCGATGTAACGCCAGCGGGTCAGGCCCATGGCAATGATCATTCTCAGCATTCTTCTTCCCTCGACAGCAGATGGCTTGGGCTTCCCAACCGGAAGCAAGTGGCGCCGAGCTCGCTCGGACGCGCGGTGCTATGACGCAGGCAATGGGTGTCAGTCATGGTCATACCCTCAGCAGCTTGGCGCGGCTGTTGCCCCACAGGGGGTTGATGATGGCGCGGGTGCCCCAGATGCCGGTCACCATGCTGGAGATGAGCCCCAGGATCAGGGTGATGGAGAAGCCCTGCAGCGGCCCTGAGCCGATGGCATAGAGCACCACGGCGCAGATGAGGGTGGTGATGTTGGCATCGAAGATGGTGCGAAACGCCGAGCGATAGCCAAAGTCGATGGCGTTGGCCAACGAGCCCCCCTCCCGCAGCCTGTCCTTGATCCGCTCGAAGATGAGCACATGGGTGTCCACCGCCATGCCCACCGTCAGCACCAGACCGGCGATCCCGGGCAAGGTCAGCACGGCGCCGGGCAGCACCGCCAGCATCCCCACCTGCATCAGCAGGTTGCCGATGAGCGCCGTGATGGCGACCCAGCCGAACTTGCGATACCAGGCCATCATGAACAGCATCATGCCCGCCATGCCGAACGCCAGGGCGGTGAAGCCCGCCTCTATGTTCTGCAGCCCCAAGGTCGGGCCTATTGAGCGCTCCTCCAGGATCTTCAGCGGCGCCGTGAGGGCGCCGGCCCGCAGCAGCATGGCGAGCTCCTGGGCCTCCGGCAGGCTGCCAATCCCTGTGATGCGGAACTGGTTGCCAAGGGCGGTCTGGATGGTGGCGACGTTGATCACCTCGCTTCTGGCCCGCAGCTTGCCCTCGGCGTTGGTCTTGTACTCGGTGAAGACGGTGGCCATGGGCTTGCCCACGTGCTGGCGGCTGAACTGGTTCATCTTGCTGCCACCCAGGGTGTCGAGCACTATGTTGACCTGGGGCTGACCCATCTCCCCCATGTTGGCGCGGGCATCGACGATGTGCTCGCCGCTCAGCACCGGCTTGCGGGCCAGACCGACCGCCTGGCCGTTGCGATCCGCCATGAAGAAGCGGCTGTCGGCCTTGGCCTCGTAGAAGGCCAGGGACGCGGTGGCGCCTATCACCTCTTTCGCCTGCTTGGGGTTGTGCACCCCGGGCAGCTCGATGCGGATGCCGTCCTGACCCTGACGCTGGACCGAGGCCTCGACGATGCCAAGCTCGTTGATCCGTTTCTTGAGGATCGACAGGTTCTGGGTCACGGCGTTGTTCACCAGCAGGGTGCGCTCAGATTCGCTCAGCACCAGCTTGAGCTCATTGCCGGAGCGGGAGAGCTTCCACTGATCCTGACGGGTGCCGGCACTCTCCTTGATGATAGTGAGCCAGCCCTCCTGCCCGTCGACGTCCGGCAGGGTGACGGCCAGGGCCCCCTGGGCGGTGCGCATCACGCTGGCGCCGCGCAGGTTGGCCTCACGGAAGCGGGTGCGCAGGGTATCCACCAGGTTCTTGGTCTGGTTATCGATGACAAAGTCCACATCGACCCCGATCAGCAGCTGGGAGCCGCCGCGCAAGTCCAGCCCGAGCTTGATGGGATCGGCGCCGAGCTGGCTTATCCAGGTCGGGGCATTGGAGTGAAACTCCAGGGTGAGGGCCGCGCTGTCCACCCCCTGCTGCTCCAGCAACTGCTTGGCCCGCTGCTGCTCGGCCTGGGTGGCGAACACCAGTTCGACCCGTTCCTTCTGCTCGATCTGCTTCTGGGGCGCTATCTGGTGCTCCTGCAGCAGGCGCTGCTGCGCCTCGCTCAGGCGGGTCTGGCCATGGAGGCCCAGAGAGGGCTGCTCACCGAAGAAGGTGGGCAGGGAATAGAAGGTGAAGGTGAGCAGCATCAGCAGCAGCAGGGCGTACTGCCACGGGCTCATGCGGTTCAGTATGGTATGACTCTTTTTTCTCATGAAATCGGCCTCTGTCAGGCGATGGCAAGGGCGACGCCGGGTCGCACCGTGCAAAAAAATGAAACAAGACAGCCTAGCCGTTCACTAAAAGTGAACAGCAACAGAGAGAAGATGGGGCAACAGCAGGCAGACTGACCCCATCGGGGTCAGGCGAGGAAGCTCTGGGAGAAGCGGTATTGCAGGTGCCGGCGCTGCAGGCGGCGCCGGTGGATGCTGGCGAAGTGATCGCGAAAGCTCGTCCTCGGGTAGAAGAGGGCGGCATAGAGCAGCAGGCCGCACAGCAGCAGCAGTATGGCCTGCTGGGCCCAGCTCATGACGAGCTCGTAGACCACGCTGCCGGGCTGATGATCCCGGCTCAGGGAGTGCTCGAGGCGCAGCAGGTGGCTCTGGTGGGAGCCGACAAACTTGACGACACCGTCGTCGCTGTCGCTGGCGCCGTGGTTCATCTGGGCGCCGTCGGCGGGATCCGCGGCCTCCCCCATCAGCTGGGCGGCGTGCTGGGAAGCGGGTACCTTGAGCCCCTCCACCGAAACGGTAGAGAGCAGCAGAGTGAGCGCGATGAGCAGGGTCATCGCCGCCAGTTTCACTTTGTCCAGCAGGCTCAAAAAGTTAATTCCCGAATAATAGAAAGGGCAAACTACCATAGCCCCCCCACAAGGACAAGGGCGGCAGGCCATGACGCCTGCCGCCCTTGCGGTGCGGATCGCGGCCGTCAGCGGCTGCGGGTCATGGCGTCGAAGTCCTCGGCATAGTCCTTGAGCAGGGTGTAGAGGTGGGCGCGCTGGGAGAGATCCATCGACTGGCTGAGGGCGCTGAGCCACTGTATGGTGCGCTGGCGTGACTGGTCGGTGTAACCGGTGAAGCGACCATCCATCAGGCCGTCCCCCTGTTGCAGCAGCCGGGTCAGCTCCCTGCCGAATTCCGGATCCTGGCGCTGCTTCATCAGCCGCTCCAGCTCCTTGGTCCAGGCCTCCTGGAACTCGAGCCAGGGGGGCATCATCTCGTATTGCCACTCGGCCCATTGGGCAATGAGCGGCTCCTGGGCCGGCTTCACCTTGCCAATCCAGAACACCAGCCGCTCGCTCATCTTCTCTCTGAACTCCTTGAGCATCTGCACCTTGGGCTCGGTGGCGAAATCATGCTTGCGCTCCTGCTGGCGTTTCACTCTATCGGTCATGAAGCGCGCCACCTGGGCATCGGTCAGGGTGCTGGCGAGGCGCACTGTGCGGGGAATGGCGTTCTCCAGGGTGCGGGTCAGGCTGGCCTGGGTGCGGTCCAGGTGCAGGGTGACCTGGGGCGGGGTCATGGGGCTGGCCACTGCCCTCGCCAAGGCATCGAGATCCCGGGCATAGATGGGCAGCTCGTGTTGGCGATGCCAGGCCATCAGCCCCTTCACCTCCCTGTCCAGCAGGGTCTTCTGGCTGCGGTCCAGGGAGAAGTAGTCGTCCAGTTGCCAGACGATGGCCGAGTCGAGCCAGTAGTAGATCACCCGGGTCGCGCAGCCGGTCATCAGCAGGCAGAGCAGCAGCAGGCTCCAGCTGCGGGGTTGACGCCATGAGAATCTGGTCACCATGCATGCCTCCAAGTCGTAGAAAATAAGCGTCGCGCTGGCCTCTGGCCTATCTCATTCCAGGCGCTGGCGGTTCGTGTCGATGAGGGCCTGATAGTCGGGCCCGGGTTGCTGCTCCGCCATCAGCAGCGCCCACAGCAGGCCGATGTAATCGACCCAGGGCAGGAAGGCATCGGCCTGGAATCCCTTGCCATTGAGCAGCTTATGAGCGCCTCCCCTGCCTTCAAGATAGCAGCTCTCCAACTGGCACCGCAGCTCTTCGCTCCAACCATGGGTGCGCTGTATGCTGGCCAGCTCGAAGCCAGGATGACCGGCGGCGCCATACTCCCAGTCGATGACCCAGGGCCTGTGGCCCAACAAGTTAGCCGGATTGAGATCATGATGGCAAGGGAGCCAGCAGTTGTCCGGCTCGCGGCTCGCGAGCAGGGCCCGCTCCAGCGCCGGCAACCAGGGGGGCACCTGGGCCAGGCGCTGCCGATAGCCGGCGCTGTGGGCCCGCACCGCCATCACCACGGCGGGCAGTGCCAGTCGGTGCAGCCGCCTCAGCACCTCGGCCAGCAGCCGTGGTTGTGCCTCCAGCGGCGGTGGTGCCACCTGCCAGTTCGGCTCGTCGCACCAGTCCAGCAGCATCAGGCCGGTGGCGGGATCGCCGTGATGACAGGGCAAGGCCAGCCCCCGCCCCACGGCCCCCTGATAGAGCTGCCACTCGGTGGCGCGATCGATGCCGAGCCGGACCGGATCCGGGTGGCCGCGCCGCAGGAAGCCGCTCTGCCCCGAGGGCAGATACAGCCGGTAGTTGCCGTTGGTCAGGCCGCTCGCCAGTGGCTCAAGGCGCCCCTGGTGCCAGGGGGCCGGCAGGCTGGCCAGCAGACTCAGCTCCGCCAGATCCCCCTGCTGCCGGGTCACCTCACCAGCCAAAGGTGGAGGTCTTCGCCTGCTTGCGGATCTCTTTCTGATCGGCCCACAGCAGCTCGCCGTTCTCCAGATCCATCAGGTTCATGGTCATCTGGTAGTAGACGTCCTTCACCTTGCCATTGTCCTTGACGATGCTGGCCAGGTTGCCATAGACCATGTAGCGGGCGCCGGTCTGCTTGCCCAGGCGCACCATGGAGGCGGGATCCACCATGCCGCTGCTCTGCTGGTACTCGAGCTGCTGCTTGACCGCGCTCACCTTGCTCATGTCGACGAAGCGGAACTTGCCGGCGCGCAGCAGCTTGGTGCGGATGGTGTCCGTGATGGCCTCGGTGTCGATGTGCTCCGAGGTCTTGTTGCGGATGGAGTCCATGAACATCACGGGACGGCCCCCTGCGGTGATTTCGCCGGTGACCGGTGAGGCCAGCATGGAGTCCGCCATCTTGTCGGCGATGGCCTGCAAGTCGGAGGAGCCGTAATCCACCGTCACCGTCTCTGTCTCGGTGGGATCGCCATAGCTGACGGTGGTGCTGGAGCAGCCGCCGAGCAGCAAGGCGGCGGTCAATATCAGCAAGGCATGGTTCATTCTCATCAGTTCGATTCCTCAATCACTTCGCGTACGTAAATCCGGTAGCCCCGGGCGGCCGGACTCGGCGCCAGGGCTGACAGGGTGCGGGTCTGGTAGCCGTGCAGCTTGATGGGGGTCCAGCCGCGACCATCGCTGGCCACCTCCTGCCCGGCCTCATCATACCAATAGAACAGGTATTGCAGCTTGTTGTCGCCACGCTGGGTGCTGGCGGCGGCCACGTTGACCTGCAGCAGGCCGTTTTGCTGACGGCGGCTGAGTTCGGTCAGGGTGACGTTGACATTCTGGTGCTGCTCCTGCACCGCCGCCGCCCCGGCCGCGCCATAGAGCGCCACGCCGGACGTATTGGTGGCGCACCCCGCCAGCAGCAGTACCAGCCCAAGGGCCAAGCCATGTGCTTTCATCTTGTTCTCCTTGCCGGTGGCCGAGGGGCCGAACCGGTCAGTCTGTGATCCTTGCCCAAAGGGGCACTCATAGGGGCATCACCCGGGTGCTCAGGCCCGCGCCGAGGCGCTGCACCCAGACCAGGGTGGTGCGCCCGGCATGCACTGTGAGGGGGAGTGTGCGCATGGCGCTGCCCGCCCCCAGCCGGAGTTGCACCTCCCCGGCCGGCAACACTCCCTGCCAGCTCGATGCCTCGGCGGGCAGGGTCAGCCAGCTGCGGGTATCGGCCCGCTCAGAGAGGGTGTTGAAAATGCCCACCAGTATATTGCCCACATCACCCCCCTCCTTGGCGGCGCTGCGGCGCAACTGCTCCTTGGCCACCAGCCGCAGCGCCTGACGGGTCAGCATGCCGGGCAGCTGCTCCTGCAGATCCTTGGCCGCCAGCGCTTCGAGTCGCACCAGCGAGCTGGTCCGCCCGGCCTGCTTGCCCACCGACACCGTCAGCGGGCCTGTGTCGCTGGCCCTGTTGTCGTAATAGGGTACCGCCACGGTAAAGGTACGAAAATCGCCGCTGGAGGTGGAGATGGGCAGCGGCAGGAAGATCTCCCGCCGCGCCGGGATCAGGCCATCTTCAAACAGCACCACCAGCTGGCCCTGATCCTTGGCCAGTGGCGGCGCCTTGCGACCCACCTTCTTCTCGGTCTCCTTGAGCTCATCGGGCGAGCCGCGAAGCTGGGCCAGGCGCAGCAAGGCATCCTGCAGGCTCTGGTTGTCCGGCGCTATCTGGTAGCCTCGCTGATAGTCGACCCAGGCGTCGTTGAGATCCCCGGCCGCCTCATAGAGCACGCCGGAGAAATAGAAGGTGTAGGCGTTCTGGAAACCGTTTTTCACCTGCCCTATCAGGCGATCGAGCTCCGGTGCCCCGCGCGACATCAGCTGGCGCATCTCCCCTTCGGCTTCTGATTCTTCGCTCTTTTCCTTCGCCTTGCGCACCTCGTCGGCCCGCGCCTTGAGCGCCCGCTCCTGCACCTGGTTGGCGCGGCGCACCTCCACCAGGGCCCCTTCGGCATCCCCCCGTTGCAGGTAGTTCAGCGCCAGATAGTGGTGCAGCATGGTGCGCTCGTAGTCCGGCGCCCGGTAAGCCATGGTCTGATCGTTGGTGAGCAGGCTGCCCGCCTGGGCCAGCCCCTGGCTCAGGCGATACCGGGCCTGATTGTCCTCCCAGGCGAGCCGGCTGTCGGCGGCGGCAAAGCCTTGCTTACTGATCGCATCCTGACCCGCCAGCCAGGCGATGCGCCCTCTCTCAAGCTGATCCAGCACATAGGTGTCGTCCCCCGGGGTCGATTCCCGCACCTTCGGCAGGGCCTCGGCGGCATGACCCAGCAGCAGCTGGTTGCGCAGGGGCACCATCTGATCGGAATAGGAGACGAAGAGATCTTGCCAGCGGGAGGCGCAGCCTCCCAGCAGCAGACCGGCCAACAGCAGGCCGGTCAATGAGGCGGGACGCATCACAGGCTGAGCAGGGGTCCCAGCGGCTGGCCACCCACCAGGTGCAGGTGGATGTGGTAGACCTCCTGCCCGCCGTGGCGGTTGCAGTTCATGATGAGGCGGTAGCCGTCCTCGGCGATCCCGGCATCCGCCGCCAGCTTGCGGGCCACGGTGAACATGCGGCCGAGCGCCAGCTCGTGATCCGCTTCCACGTCGTTGACCGTGGGAATGAGCACGTTCGGCACTATCAGTATGTGGGTCTTGGCCTTGGGCTGGATGTCGCGGAAGGCGGTCACCAGATCGTCTTGATAAAGGATGTCGGCGGGGATCTCCTTGCGGATGATTTTGCTGAAAATGGTTTCTTGCGCCATGGGTAACTCCTTTATATGAAAAAGAAAATTCAATGCAAAACTCAAGCGACTCCCAAAAATGTCGCCACAGCCCGCCAAGTGTGACACAAGCCGACATTTGACACAGCCGTTGTCCCAATCACTTCAGTTATTGTGAAGAATACCGATAGTGAGGATGACGTCCCGAGTACCCCAGCGGCATTCCCCGTGGGGGCATGCAGGGTACCAAAGGGACGGGGTACTCAGGCAAGGGACTTTTGCATAGACAGCGGGACAATAATGAAACAAACAATGTCAGACCTCTCGATCTTACAGAGAGTCTATCTGGGCTTTGCCATCCTGGTCGCCGTCATGGTCGCCAGCGCGGTACTGACCTTTCGCGGCCAGAGCGAACTCAACGATGCCCTGGACCAGGTAACACAAGAGTCCATGCCGCTGGTGATCGCCAGCAGCCAGACCCAGATCAGCCTGCTCAGCGCCAACAAGTGGCTCACCGACGTGCTGACCGAGCAGGATCCCAAGCAACTGCCGGCGGAAGTGGCCGAGCTGCAGCAGGCCAAGGGTCAGGTCGACAAGATGCTGACTTCCCTCAGGCAGCAGGTGGCGGTGCACCCCGAATTGCAGGGGGAGATGACCGCCCTCGGCAAGCTGGTGGCCGACTACCTGCAGCTGACCCAGACCCTGCCCACCGAGCACGAAGCCCTGCTCACCCGGCTGCACAAGGTCAACCAGGCCAAGGGCCAGTTCCAGGTCAGCCTGCCCCAGTTCAAGAAGAACCTCGGCGACATGATGGTCACCGTCGACGACAGCTTCATCAAAATGCTCTCCGAGACCCTGACCACCAAGCTCTCCGCCATCGAGCTCTCTACCATGGATGCCCTCAACCAGAGCATCCCCGCCCCCATCGAAGCGGCGCTCAAGCGCAACAGGATGCAGATCGAGGGCTTCAACAGCACCATCAAGGATCTGCAAGGGGAGCTCAAGGACTTTGACAACAACATGGGCCACTACGTCCATGGCTTCGTGCGCGACACCACCGCCACCGAAGGGGTGCTCGCCCAGTACCTGGCGCTGATGAAGCAGCAACAGACCATGCGCGAGCAGAGCAAACAGGCGAGCCAGCTCATCGTCAGCATCCAGAACAAGCTGGAGGGGATCACCGCCCAGAGCCAGCAGCTGATGAACGCCAGCATCAAGGCCTCCGATCGGGTGCAGACCCAGAGCACCCTGACCCAGGGGATCAGCATAGTCATCGCCATCTTCGTCGCCATACTGGTGGCCTTTACCCTCGGCAAGGCCATACGCCGCCCCCTGAAAGAGCTGCTGCGGGTACTGACCGAGGTGACCCAGGGTGACATGACCCAACGGGTCGGCTTCAAGAGCCAGAACGAGTTCGGCCAGCTCGGCAGCCAGATCAACCTGCTGATCCAGCAGATGGGAGACGTGCTCAGGCAGCTCTCCCAGGCCTCGACCCAGCTCAACAGCGCCGCCCACGACAACCGCCACACTACCGAATCGGTGCGCGCGGATCTGGAGAAACAGCGTCAGGAGACCGCCTCGGTCGCCGCCGCCATGACCCAGATGGAAGCTTCGGTGCGGGAGGTGGCGCAGGCCGCCAACCAGACCCTGGAGCGGGTGCAGGACGTGGAGAAAGCCTCCGAGATGGGCCGCAAGGTGATGGCAGGCAACATCACCACCACCCATCAGCTGGCGGGCAAGCTGCAGCAGACCGGCAAGGTGATCGGCGACGTGAGCGCCATGAGCGGCCAGATTGGCAACATCCTCGACGTCATCCGCGGCATCGCCGAGCAGACCAACCTGCTGGCCCTCAACGCCGCCATAGAGGCGGCCCGCGCCGGCGAACAGGGCCGCGGCTTTGCGGTGGTGGCGGACGAGGTGCGCAACCTGGCCGGTCGCACCGCCCAGTCCACCAGCGAGATCCAGACCATGATAGAGAACCTGCAGCAGGGGGTCGCCCGGGCGGTCAACGTGATGCAGGAGTGCTCCCGCGAGATGGACAGCTGTGTGGATCAGAGCTCCCAGGCGAACAACGCCATGGAGGAGGTGCAGGGCATAGTGGTGCTCATCAGCGACATGTCGAGCCAGATAGCCTCCGCCGCCGAGCAGCAGCAGGCCACCAGCGCCGACATCGCCACCAACCTCAACCGCATCTCCGACATCTCGGATCTCAACTATCAGGGCATAGAGCGGGTCGCCGAGACCAGCCAGCAGCTCGACAGCCTGGCCGAGCAGCAGGAGGGGCTGGTGCAGCGCTTCCGGCTTAGCGCCTGAGACCCCTGAGCCACGGCAGTGAAACGACGAGGCCCCGCAGATGCGGGGCCTCGTTTTTATTGCGGCTTGCGCCTGGGGATCAGGCGTACGCGATGGCGCCCTTGCCGACCCCTTCATAGGCGACAATCTTGACGAACTTGTCCCCCACCTGCTTTTTCACTTCGCGGGCAATGTAGTGGGCCAGCAGCTCTATGGTGGTGTCGGTGTCGATCATCTCCACCTCGGCGGCCGGCATGGCGAGCTGGAACAGCCCCTGGGGCGCTGTGTACTTGAAGCCGAGGTGATGCTCTCCCAGCTCGGCCTTGGCCAGCTCGCTCAACGCCAGCTCGGAGAGGGCCACCTTGTCCTCCAGGGTACCGAGGTAGATGTCGGCCCAGCGCTCGGCCCAGTTCAGCTCCAGCTCCTCGTTGCGCGCCCCGTCCACCTCTATCTCGACCGGAGAGCGATGGCCGTGGGCGATGCGCTGGCAGTTGCCGTCGTGCTTCTTCAGACCATGGCTGTAGTGGTAGAAGGCGCCCTCGATCTTCTCCTGACGCAGGGTCAGGGAGAGATCCTTGATGTTGCCAGGCAAGCGCTTGGCCAGCACCGCCAGCAGATAGCGGGTCACCGACTCCTTGTCCACCTGGGGGGCGGGAATGAAGGCAAACCCCTGGGCCGGGCAGCGCAGGTGGATGGAGCGACCCGGGCGCAGCAGATCCACTGTGCACTCGTCGTTATCCAGGGGGTGGATGTGCACCAGGCCGCTCTCGGCCGGCACCAGCAGCTTGTGATCCACCTCTTCATCGATGATCGACTTGACGAGCTTCTTCACCCGGCCAAAATCCAGCAGCATGCTCATCTCGTTGAGCTCGCCGCTCATCTCGATGTCCACCAGCCAGCTCTCCCCTACCATGCCGCGACGCTCGCACAGAAAGCTGGAATCGATCACAGTCAAATCTCTAACAAATAACTTCATCACTCAGGCCTTGCTACAGAGAAAGTGCAGTTTGCGATATTATGACCCCGGATTATCGGCAAAGGAACTGGAACCCCCCATGAACAAATTGCTTATCAAGAATGCCACCCTGGTCAACGAAGGCCGCATCTATGCTTCCGACGTCTTGATCGAGGGTGAGCGGATCGCCCGCATCGCCCCGGACATCAGCGCCCCCGATGCCGTGGTGATCGATGCCGCAGGCCGTCACCTCATCCCCGGGATGATCGATGATCAGGTCCATTTCCGGGAACCTGGCCTGACCCACAAGGGGACCATCGCCAGTGAATCCCGGGCCGCCGTCGCCGGTGGCACCACCAGTTTCATGGAAATGCCCAACGTCAATCCCCAGACCACCACCATCGACGCCCTCGAAGCCAAATACCAGATAGCCGCCAACTCCGCCGCCGCCAACTACAGCTTCTACCTCGGTGCCACCAACGACAACCTGGAAGAGATCAAGAAGCTCGATCCCAAGCAGTCCTGTGGCATCAAGATCTTCATGGGGGCCTCCACCGGCAACATGCTGGTGGACAACCAGGAGACACTGGCGGCGATCTTCCGCGAGAGCCCGGTGATGATCGTCACCCACTGCGAGGACACCCCCACCATCAAGGTGCTGGAAGACGAGGCCCGCGCCAAGTGGGGCGAGGATGTGCCCATGCGCGAGCACGGCCGCATTCGCAGCGCCGACGCCTGCTACAAATCCTCCAGTATGGCGGTGGGGCTGGCGAAGCAGTATGGTGCCAAGCTGCACGTGCTGCACCTGACCACGGCCAAGGAGCTGTCGCTCTTCACCGCCACCCCGGATCTGAAGGATCTCAAGGACAAGAACATCACCGCCGAGGTGTGCGTCCATCATCTGTTCTTCAACGAGGCGGACTACGACACCCTGGGCAGCCAGATCAAGTGCAACCCGGCGGTGAAGAGCGCCGCCGACCAGCACGCCCTGCTGGATGCGGTACGCAACGATGTGCTCGACATCATCGCCACCGATCACGCCCCCCACACCTGGGAAGAGAAGCAGAACAGCTACTTCAAGGCGCCGTCCGGCGTGCCCCTGGTGCAGCACTCCCTGCAGGCGCTGCTGGAGCTCTACCACAACGGCGTCTTCTCGCTGGAAACCATCGTCAAGAAGACCTCCCATGCGGTGGCCGAGCGCTTCCAGGTGCAGGATCGCGGCTACATCCGCGAGGGCTACTTCGCAGACCTGGTGCTGCTGGATCTCGGCAAGCCCTATGTGGTCAACGACAGCAACCTGCTCTACCTGTGTGGCTGGTCTCCCTTCAACGGCTACCGCTTCCAGAGCACCATAGAGATGACGCTGGTTAACGGCCAGATCGCCTGGCAGAACGGTCAGGTCACCGATCAGGTATTGGGCAAGCGGCTCACCTTCAACCGCTAAGCCGGTCATCGCTGATACCAAACGGCCGCCCATCAGGGCGGCCGTTTTTCATGCAAGACGGCGGCAAGGTGCTGACAAAATGCGCAACCGGTCGCACTTTGATCCGAAGTTGCTCGCAAAGCAGGCAAACGATCTCGGCGCGGGGTTTCCCCTGTTGACAGGGTCGGGGCATCTCCATAAACTCCCTCCCGGTCAGCCGAGCTGACTCCGTCGGTGTGTAGCGCAGCCAGGTAGCGCATCTGCATGGGGTGTAGAGGGTCGGAGGTTCGAATCCTCTCACACCGACCAAATTCCCCGAGAAAGGCCTTGTCAAACGACAAGGCCTTTTCTTTTTGCCTCCCCGTGGCGGCACCCAGGCCAGCGATTGTCTCTTGGGGGGCGTTGTGCTGTAGTGACCTCTTCTCAGCCAAGGGCCAGCACCATGTCACCAAGCTCCCCCCTCTTGTTCGTCCTCGCCCTGTGCGGCTCACTGCTGCTCGGCGGCTGCGCCACCGCCTACGACAGCGAAAAGTCCTTCTGGAACGGCCAGACAGGCTTCTCCCAGACCCAGCTCGGGGCGACGCGCTGGCAGCTGGAGTTTGTGGGCAACGATCTGGTGGACAGGGAGACAGCCCGCAAGTACGTGCTCAAGCGAGCGGGAGAGATGGCGCTGGCGCAGGGGTACGCCTGGGTGCTGGTGCAGTCGCTGACCCTGTCGCGGGATGCGGTCAGGGTCACCCCGACCCGTCCCCGGTTCGGCTTCGATGAGTACGAACCCGACACCTTCATGGACGAGATGCAGGTAGAGCACCGCACCTCGGCACTGCTGATCTTCTCCCTCGGGAGAGCCCCATTGGACGACCAGAGCCTGGAAGCTATTTATCTGGCAAAGATGAAAATAAACAGTGATTAATATAATTAATTTACAAGATCTACATCACATACAACTAATTGCAACATAAAGTTCTGATATAAGTCGCTGGATTTCCCCTCCGTGATTAGGCATGCTGCCAGCATACCGGCTGTCAGGATTCCATGGCCCGGATCACAAAAACGGACTTAGGTGGCACCACACCCACCTGCACAGGCACTGCACATATCGAGACTGTCCCCCCATGAAAATGAACAAATTGACCGTTGCCATCCTCATTGCGATGTTGCTTGGCATTTTTACCGGGCAAGGCTATCGCCTGTTTGCCCCGGCCCAGGCCGCCACCTTTGCCAGTGACATCACCATACTGACCGACATCTTCCTGCGCCTCATCAAGATGATCATCGCCCCCCTGGTGTTCACTACCCTGGTGGTCGGCATCGCCAAGATGGGCGACACCCGCACCGTGGGCCGCATCGGCGCCAAGACCCTGGGCTGGTTCATGCTGGCTTCCCTGCTGTCATTGACCCTGGGGCTGGTGATGGTGCACCTGATGCAGCCCGGGGTCGGCCTCTCCCTCTCCCTGCCCGATGACGGCGCCAGCTCAGGGGTGGCCGCCACCGCCATCTCCCTCAAGGACTTCGTGACCCACGCCATCCCGAAAAGCGTGATCGAAGCCATGGCCACCAACGAGATCCTGCAGATAGTGGTGTTCTCCCTCTTCTTCGGGCTGGCCGCCGCCGCCCTGGGGGATGCCGCCAAACCCGTGGTCAAGCTGATGGCAAGCAGCGCCGAGATCATGCTGAAGGTGACCGGCTACGTGATGAACTTCGCCCCCTTCGCGGTGTTCGGCGCCATCGCCGCCATGGTCGCCAAGGAAGGGCTCGGCATCCTCGCCACCTATGGCACCTTCATGGCCCAGTTCTACCTGGCCCTGGCCTGCCTCTGGCTGCTGCTCATCGCCATGGGCAGCCTCTTCATCCGCCGCCGCATCCTGACCCTGCTGGCCATGATCCGCGAGCCCATACTGCTCGCCTTCTCCACCGCCAGCTCCGAGGCCGCCTATCCCAAGACCCTGGACAGGCTGGAGAAGTTCGGCTGTGACAAGCGCATCGCCAGCTTCGTGCTGCCCATGGGCTACTCCTTCAACCTGGACGGCTCCATGATGTACTGCACCTTCGCGGTGATGTTCATCGCCCAGGCCTATGGCATCGAGCTCAGCATGGCCCAGCAGATCACCATGCTGCTGCTGCTGATGGTCACCTCCAAGGGGATGGCCGGGGTACCGCGCGCCTCCCTGGTGGTGATCGCCGCCACCCTGAACCAGTTCCAGATCCCGGAGGCCGGCATACTGCTGCTGCTCGGCATCGACCACTTCCTCGACATGGGTCGCTCCGCCACCAACGTGTTGGGCAACGCCATCGCCGCCAGCGTGGTGGCCAAGACCGAAGACAGCCTGGGAGAGACCCAGCCCGAGGGCGAACTCGCCAAGGCTTGAGTCAACGCCCCCCAGTAAAAGGCCCGCAACTGCGGGCCTTTTTTCGTTTGGTGGTCAGCACCAGCGCCTCACCCGCCGGCAGTACTGCACATAGCTGATGCCGAAGCGGGCACGCAGGGCGCGCTCCTCAGGCAGGATCTGAAAGCGGGTGAGCCAGCCCAGCAACAACAGCGGCCCGAGCCAGACCCAGGGGCCCCCGAGATAGCAGGCCAGCGCCAGCAACCAACAGAGCAGCCCCAGGTACATGGGGTTGCGGCTGATACGATAGACCCCCCGGGTCACCAGCACCCGGCTCTGCTGCAAGCGGATTGGATGGACGCTGGTACGCTCCCGGCGAAAGTGCAGCAGCGCCCCGCCCCCCAGCACGGTACCCGCCAGCAGCAACGCCGTGGCCAGCACCAGCAAAAACCCGCTCCCCCTCTCCTCCCCTCGCCCCAGCCACATGGCAAGGGCGAGCAGGACAAAGAGCAACAAGGGCGGAATACGCAGCTCAAAACACATATTTTCTTCCTGCAACAAGTGCCACGAATGACGCCATTGCGATACACTCGCAGCGTCGGTATCTGGGTAAAAAGTGAAACATATCATTAGCATAGCAACATGCTGACCCAGCCATGCCGCGGCCCGCATCTGACACGGGCCCATCCTCAACGAAACAATAAAAAGGAACCATCCCATGCACAAGAAAACCCTGCTCGCGACCCTGGTCTTCGGGTTGCTCGCCGGCCAGGCCGTCGCCGCCCCCTATCTGCCCTTGGCCAGCGACACCCGCAACGGTCAGGAGCAGACCGCCGCCAACGCCTGGCTGGAGGTGGACTTGACCGCCTTCGAGCACAACATCCAGACCCTCAAGGGTCGTCTCGGCGACAAGGGCCCGCAGATCTGCGCCATCATGAAGGCCGACGCCTACGGTCACGGCATCGATCTGCTGGTCCCCTCCGTGGTCAAGGCGGGCATTCCCTGCATCGGCATCGCCAGCAATGAAGAGGCCCGCGTGGCCCGCGAGAAGGGCTTCGAGGGCCGCCTGATGCGGGTCCGTGCCGCCACCCCGGCCGAAGTGGAGCAGGCCCTGCCTTACAAGCTGGAAGAGCTGGTCGGCAGCCTGGAGAGCGCCAAGGGGATCGCCGACATCGCCCAGCGCCACCATACCAACATTCCGGTGCACATAGGTCTGAACTCCGCCGGCATGAGCCGCAACGGCATCGACCTTCGCCAGGCGGACGCCAAGGAAGATGCCCTGGCCATGGTCAAGCTCAAGGGGATCACCCCGGTCGGCATCATGACCCACTTCCCGGTGGAAGAGAAAGAGGACGTCAAGCTGGGGCTGGCCCAGTTCAAGCTGGACTACCAGTGGCTGATCGATGCGGGCAAGCTGGATCGCAGCAAGCTCACCATCCACGCCGCCAACTCCTTCGCCACCCTGGAAGTGCCGGAAGCCTACTTTGACATGGTGCGCCCGGGCGGCATCATCTACGGTGACACCATCCCCTCCTACACCGAATACAAGAAGGTGATGGCGTTCAAGACCCAGGTCGCCTCGGTAAACCACTACCCGGCGGGCAACACCGTCGGCTATGACCGCACCTTCACCCTCAAACGTGATTCCCTGCTCGCCAACCTGCCACTGGGTTACTCCGACGGCTACCGCCGTGCGCTCAGCAACAAGGCCTATGTGCTGATCCAGGGCCAGAAGGTGCCCGTGGTGGGCAAGACCTCCATGAACACCATCATGGTGGACGTGACCGATCTCAAAGGGGTGAAACCCGGTGACGAGGTGGTGCTGTTCGGCCGTCAGGGTGAGGCCGAGGTGAAGCAGGCGGATCTGGAGGAGTACAACGGCGCCCTGCTGGCGGACATGTACACCATCTGGGGTTACACCAACCCCAAGAAGATCAAGCGCTAAGCACAGATCCGATATGAAAAAGGGCTCCCGAGGGAGCCCTTTTTTGTGGGTGCTTACGCCGTCTTCTGGTCAGCCACCTTCTTGCGGGTCACCCAGAGGCTGAGCCCCATGGAGGCCAGCAGGATCAGCGCGACCACGCCCAGTGCGATGCCGGTCGGTATCTTGAAGATGTCCAGCAGCAACATCTTGACCCCGATGAACATCAGGATCAGCGCCAGGCCGTATTTGAGCAGGGCGAAGCGCTCCGCCACCCCGGCCAGCAGGAAGTACATGGCACGCAGGCCCATGATGGCGAAGATGTTGGAGGTCAGCACTATGAAGGGATCCGTGGTCACCGCGAAGATGGCCGGGATGCTGTCCACCGCGAAGATGAGATCGCTCACCTCCACCAGCACCAGGATGAGCAGCAAGGGCGTCGCATAACGCACCCCATCACGCCAGACGAAGAACTTCTCCCCCTCCAGGGTTTCCGTCACCTTGAAGCGGCGGCGCATCCAGCCCAGCAGCGGGTTGTTGGCCAAGTCAGGCTCCTTGTCGGCGGCCCACAGCATCTTGACCCCGGTCAGCAGCAGGAAGGCGCCAAAGAGGTAGAGGATCCAGTGGAACTGCTCGATGAGCCAGCTGCCCGCGAACACCATGCCGGCGCGCATCACTATGGCACCCAGTACCCCGTAGAGCAGCACCCGGCGCTGCAGCTCGGCCGGAATGGCGAAGTAGCCAAACAGCATCAGCCAGACGAAGACGTTGTCCACCGCCAGCGCCTTCTCGATGAGGTAGCCGGTGAGGAACTCCAGCCCCTTCTCGTTGGCGATCTCACGGCCGGCACTCTGATCCAGCCAGAACCAGATGGCCAGGTTGAACAGCAGGGCCACGCTGACCCAGACGAGGGACCAGATCCCCGCCTCTTTCAGGGACACCTTGTGCGCCTTGCCGCCGCCGACAAAGCGGATATCAATCCACAACAGGACCAGCACTATGCTGAAGAAACCGGTCCACATCCACCATTCACCCATTTTCACTTCTCCCAAAACGACAAAACCCACGACCGAGAGGCGTGGGTTTGCGTTTGGAGCAGATACACCTTGCCTCTCGGCAAGGTCTCACTTACAGCCAATGTTCATCGACTGCCCGGCTGCCGGGTGCACTGCAGGATATGGGTGCACCGTAATGACGACAAACCGGCGAGAAGTTACTCCCCTTGTGCGGCGGATAGTAACAGCCTCCAAAGATGGCGCCAAGGGGCATCTTCACCGCGGATGGAAATAAAACGGGGCACCACCTGGGTGCCCCGCATACTCGTTCACGTTCTCGCCCTCAGAGCGGATCCACCTTGAGGCAGGAGACGGCGTGATCGAAGTTCCCTTCCAGCATGGGACGGGTCTTGGCGCACTCGGGGCCCGCCACCGGGCAGCGGGTACGGAACACGCAGCCGGATGGCGGATTCATGGGGGACGGCAGGTCCCCCTCCAGGATCTGGATGACCTTGCTGCGCTCCAGATCCGGATCCGGAATGGGCACCGCCGACATCAGCGCCTTGGTGTAGGGATGCAGGGGATTGGCGAAGATCTCCTGACGGGTCCCGAGTTCCACCGCGTTGCCCAGATACATCACCAGCACCCGGTCGGAGATGTGTTTCACCACGGACAAGTCATGGGCGATGAAGATGAGGGAGAGCCCCATCTCCTTTTGCAGGGACTTGAGCAGGTTCACCACCTGGGCCTGGATGGAGACATCCAGCGCCGAGACAGGCTCGTCGCAGATGATCATCTTGGGCTCCAGGATCAGCGCCCGGGCGATGCCGATGCGCTGGCACTGGCCGCCGGAGAACTCGTGGGGGTAGCGGTTCACCAGGTTGGGCAAAAGGCCCACCTTGGTCATCATGGCCCGCACCTTCTCCTTCACCTGATCCTTTGAGAGATTGGGATAGAAGGTGACCAGGGGCTCGGCGATGATGTCGCCGATGGTCATGCGCGGATTCAGGGAGGCCAGCGGGTCCTGGAAGATCATCTGGATCTCCTTGCGCTTCTCCCGCAGCGCCCCCTGCTCGAGCTTGGTCAGATCCTGGCCCAGCCACACCACCTTGCCGTCGGTGGCCGGCACCAGACCGATGAGGGCCCGGGCGAATGTGGATTTGCCACAGCCTGACTCCCCCACTACGCCCAGGGTCTCCCCCTCGTAGAGGCGCAGGGTGACGCCATCCACCGCCTTCAAGGCGGAGGGCTTGGCCCAGGGCCAGGCCTTGTCACTCTTGATGCTGAAGTGGACCTTGAGGTCGGACACTTCCAGCAGCAGTTTCTTGTCAGTACCCATCAGTTCACCCCCTTGATCATGGCATCCGAAACCCAGTGGCAGGCCCTTGTCCGTCCGTCGCCGAAGGGGGTCAGGACTGGAGATTGCTGGCCGCAAATCTCGTGCGCCCGGTGGCAACGCTCCTGGAAGGGGCAGCCGGTGGGCAGACGCAGCAGGTTGGGCGGATTGCCGGGTATGGTGGGCAGCACTTCCCCTTCGGTATCGAGACGGGGAATGGCGCGCAGCAAGCCTTCGGTATAGGGGTGGCTCGGGCGATAGAAGATGTCGTTGACCCGGCCGTACTCCATGGTGCGACCGGCGTACATCACCAGCACCTTGTCACAGATGCCCGCCACCACGCCAAGATCGTGGGTGATCATGACGATGGCGGTGTTGAACTCCCGCTTGAGCTCGTTCATCAGAGTCATGATCTGGGCCTGCACCGTCACGTCCAGCGCCGTGGTCGGCTCGTCGGCGATGAGCAGTTGCGGCCGACACAAGAGTGCCATGGCGATCATCACCCGCTGGCGCATGCCGCCGGAGAACTCGTGGGGGTACATGTTCATCCGCTTGCGCGACTCGGGGATCTTCACCGCGTCCAGCATGCGCACCGACTCCTCGAACGCCGCCGCCTTGCTCACCCCCTTGTGCAGCATCAGCACTTCCATCAGCTGATCCTTCACCTTCATATAAGGGTTCAGGGAGGTCATGGGGTCCTGGAAGATCATGGCGATCTTCTCGGAGCGGATCTTGTTGAGCTTGTGCTCCGGCAGATTCAGGATCTCGTCCCCCTGAAACTTGGCAGAACCGGTGATGATGCCGTTCTTGGCGAGCAGCCCCATGATGGCAAAGGCCGTCTGGGACTTGCCTGAGCCTGACTCACCGACGATCCCCAGGGTCTCGCCGGCAGAGAGGGAGAAGTTGAGGTCGTTGACCGCCACCACATTGCCATCCGGGGTCTTGAACTCGACCCGCAGATCTTTCACATCCAGTAACTTCATATCAAAACTCCTTATCGATCTCTCGTGATGCTTTCCTGCCCATCCGGCTGACGCCGCGCGTTCAGCGGATGGGTCTTATGGCGCCGTTGGCGTCTTATCGATCCTTCGGATCGAGGGCATCACGCAGACCATCCCCGAGGAAGTTGAAGCAAAACAGGGTTACCACCATGAAACCGGCGGGGAACAGGAGTTGCCAGATGGCCACTTCCATCGACTTGGAGCCTTCATCCAGCAGTGCGCCCCAGCTGGTCATGGGCTCTTGCACACCCAGCCCCAGGAAGCTCAGGAAGGATTCGAACATGATCATGCCCGGCACCAGCAGGGTGGCGTAGACCGCCACTATGCCCAGCACGTTGGGGACTATGTGGCGGGTGATGATCTTCCACTTGGAGACGCCGCAGACGTGGGCCGCCTCGATGAACTCCTTGCTCTTGAGGCTCAGGGTCTGGCCTCGCACTATCCGCGCCATGTCGAGCCAGCTCACCGCGCCTATGGCGAGGAAGATGAGGGCCAGGTTGCGACCGAAGAAGGTCACCAGCATGATGACGAAGAACATGAAGGGGAAGGCGTTGAGGATCTCCAGCACCCGCATCATCAGGCTGTCGACCCGACCGCCGATGAAGCCGGAGGCGGCGCCATAGAGGGTGCCGATGATGACGGCCACCACGGCCCCCATGATGCCGACCATGAGCGAGATGCGGCCCCCCAGCAGGGTGCGCACGAAGAGATCGCGCCCCAGGCTGTCGGTACCGAAGTAGTGCCCCGTCTCCATGTCAGGGGCGGCCTGCATGGCGCCCCAGTCCGGATCATCGAAGGTGTATTGGGACAGATGGGGCCCCGCGATCACCGCCAGACCGATTATGGTCAGGATGATGAGGCTGGTCAGGGCGGCCTTGTTGCGCAGGAAACGACGACGGGCATCCTTCCACAGGGAGCGTCCTTCCACCACTTCCACTTTCTGGGCGAACGCCTCTATGGCTTCGCGTTTTTCAGTTGTGACTACCATGATGTACTCCCGGCTTAGTAACGGATCTTGGGATCGATGACGGCATAGAGAATATCGACCACGGCGTTAAAGGTGATGGTCAGCGCCCCGACCAGTATGGTCAGGCCGAGTACCATGGAGTAATCACGGTTGAGAGCACCGTTGACGAACAGCTGGCCAATCCCCGGCAGGCCGAAGATGGTCTCGATCACCACTGAACCCGTGATGATGCCCACAAACGCCGGGCCCAGGTAGGAGACCACAGGCAGCATGGCCGGACGCAGCGCGTGCCTCAGTATGATATGGCGCAGCGGCAGCCCCTTGGCACGGGCGGTACGGATGAAGTTGGAGTTCATGGTCTCGATCATGCTGCCGCGCATGATGCGGGAGATGGCGGAGATGTAGTACATCATCATGCCGAACACCGGCAGCACCATGAACTGCACCCCGCCCCCCTGCCAGCCTCCCGCCGGGAACCAGCCCAGATAGATACTGAAGAAGAGCACCAGCAGGGGTGCCAGTACGAAGCCGGGGATCACCACCCCGGCCATGGCCGACGACATCAGCAGATAGTCGATGAGGGTGTTCTGTTTCAGGGCCGCAATGGTGCCGAAGGTGACTCCCAGGGTTACCGCCAGCAGGAAGGCGACCGAGCCTATCTTGGCGGAAACAGGCAGCGCCTGGCTCACCAGATCATTGACGGTGAAATCCTTGTATTTGAAAGAGGGCCCCAGATCGCCCTGGACCAGGTTGCCCAGATAGCTGAGGTATTGCACGCCTATGGGCTTGTCCAGGCCATATTTGGCCTCGATGTTGGCCAGCACTTCCGGCGGCAGGGCGCGTTCGCTGGTAAAGGGGTTACCCGGGGCGAAGCGCATCATGAAGAAGGAGACGGTGATCAAGACCAGCAGAGTCGGGATCGCTTCCAGTAGACGTTTGAGGATGAATTTCAACATAGACATTTCCTGTCCTGTACTGCTTCCAAAGGGTCGCGGTTGTAATAAAGGCCCGCCGTCCGGCGGGCCTGCTTGTTATGCGACTTGTTTCTTTACTCAGTGAGCAATGATGTACATGTCTTTGCTGTAGAGGTTGTCCAGCGGGTTGGCCGGGTAGCCGCCCACATAGGGCTTGACCATGCGCGAGGTCACGTACTGATAGATGGGGGCGATCGGCATGTCCTTGGCCAGGATATCTTCGGCCTGGACATAGAGTTTGTTGCGCGCATCCGCATCCACCTGGTTGCGCGACTCGCTCATCAGCTTGTCAAAGGCGGTGTTGGAGTACTTGCCGTCGTTGTTGCCGTGAGTGGTCTGCATCAGATCCAGCATGGAGGAGGCTTCGTTGTAGTCGGCGATCCAGCCGGCGCGACCCACGTCGAAGTTACCCTGCTTCTTGGTTTCCAGGTAGGTCTTCCACTCCTGGTTGACCAGGCTCACCTGTACCCCCAGCTTCTTCCACATGGAGGCGACGGCCACGGCCACCTTCTTGTGGTTGTCGTCGGTGTTGTAGAGCAGCTCGAACTTGAGCGGCTTGCCCGGGCCGTAACCGGCTTCGGTCAGCAGCTCTTTCGCCTTGGCGTCACGCTCGGCCTGGGTCAGCTTGGACCAGGCCGGGGCCACCGGCTTGAAGCCATCCACGAAGTCAGGCACCAGGGTGTAACCCGGGGTCTCGCCCTTGCCCATCACCTTGTCGGCGATCACGTTGCGATCGATGGCATAGGAGAGCGCGGTACGCACCCGCACGTCGTCAAACGGCTTGTGCTTGAAGTTGTACTGGTAGTAGTAGGTGCCCACATAGCCGCTCACCTGCACCTCGTTCGGGTGCTCCTTCTTCATCTGCTTGAAGCGCTCGATGGGCATGTTGTAGGTGAGATCGACTTCACCGGCCAGGTAGCGGTTCAGCTCGGCGTTGGTGGACTGGATCGGCAGGTAGGTGACCTTCTCGATCACCGTTTTGGCGTTGTTCCAGTAGCTGGGGTTGCGCTCGACATCGACGCGCTCGTTGACCACCCAATCCTTCAGCACATAGGCACCGTTGGATACCATGTTGCCGGGCTGGGTCCACTTGTCACCGAACTTCTCGATCACCTTCTTCGGGACCGGATAGGTGGTGGTGTGGGAGAGCATGCTGACGAAGTAAGGAACCGCCTTCTCCAGCTGCACCTCGAAGGTGTGATCGTCAACCGCCTTCACACCCAGGGTATCGGCCGGCTTCTTGCCCGCGATGATATCGGAGGCATTGATGATGGTCGGGATCTCCATGTACCAGGAGTAGGGAGAAGCCGTCTTGGGATCCACCGCGCGCTGGAAGGCAAAGACGAAGTCATGGGCGGTAACCGGATCTCCGTTGGACCACTTGGCATCCTTGCGCAGGTGGAACACGTAGTGTTTGTTGTCCTTGGTTTCCCAGGACTCGGCGACGCCGGGCAGGGTCTCACCCTTGGGGCCGGAAGAGACGAGACCTTCAAACAGGTCACGCAATACATTGGATTCGGGGGTACCTTCCACTTTCTGGGGATCCAGGGTGGCTGGCTCGGAGCCATTGCCTTTCACCAGGGTCTGCTCGGGAGCGAGCTTGGTACCGGCGGGGACGTCGGCGGCGTGGGCCAGGGTGGCGCCACCAAAGAGTGCGGTCAATAAAAGGGTATTAATAATTGTTTTTCTATGAGTCATTTCCATACTCCAACAAGAACATTCCATGCATTTGTCCATTCACGAGATAAAAATCCCGCTGCCCGCATAATTCCCTGACAATTCTGATAATGCAATAGATATCATCAGGTCGGGACGGCTTTAGCGGTCAAAAAAACAGCTTTAAACCATTTATTCAGCATTTAAATATCGCGAAATGGGTGTTTTTCATACAAAGCCGCTCGATTCTAGGAAATGACTAACAAAAAAGAAACAATAAAAAGCCGGTCACGAGGACCGGCTCCGACAAAACAGACCTGAATCACATCAATCCGGGAAAGACTCCCTTGATCCCTGCCACCATGATCTCGATACCAAGAGACATCATGATGAGACCCATGATACGGGTCACCACGTTGATGCCGGTATTGCCCATCAGCTTGAACAGCAGAGGGGCGGCACGGAAGATGAGCCAGGAGCAGTAGGCAAAGGCCACCACCACCACGAACATGCCCATCAGCTCGGGCAGGGTCTTCTGGCTGGCATAAACGATGGAGGATGAGATGGCACCGGGGCCGGCCATCAGGGGCAGCGCCAGCGGTACCACGGCGATGGATTCTCGCGCTGCCAGTTCCCCCTTCTCCTGCTTGTTGTGCTTCACCTCCCCCAGCTTGCCCTGCAACATGGACCAGGCGATCAGGGTGATGAGCGAGCCACCGGCAATGCGGAACGACGCCAGCGAGATGCCGAAACCGTCGAGGATCAGCTGCCCCATGCACATTGAGACCATGAGGATGATCATCACGGCAATGTGGGCCGTGGTGTTGGTCTTCCTGCGCTCATCCGGTTGCATGTGGCCCGTCAGGCTCACAAAGACCGGCAACAGACCCAGCGGGTTGATGATCGCAAACAGGCCGACGAAAAATTTCAGGTATAAAGAGAAGTCAATTGCTGCCATAAGCGCCATCCAGAACCAATTCGGGCCACCGAGGGCCATCCCCGTCAAACTGCGCGTAAATTTACACCATGATATTTCCCTTCTCCAATCAAATAATCTCACCCTTTCCGGGGCTTTTCAGTTAGTTCCGCTAATGAATCGACAAAAATCAACATATCGAGTTGTTAACCGTCATGGAGGCCATTTAACACGCCTGCAAAGTGTGGCGACGTTTTATGTTGAAACTCCCGGTCTTCACCCTATTTCCCTTCAATAAAGTGTCATTTTCATGGATTTATCCGGAGGACCCCTGGGGATAACCCCTATTCACCCCCACGGCTCGCCCCAGGCTGGCGCCCTATCTTCACCCTGATGTGCCCTGGGCAGCCATGACACACGCAGTGCCCCCACCAAGGCGTCGCTATGGGATTCGCCGAACAGCCACCCGGAGTTCGGCGCAAAGGCCCGGCGCTGGATGAAAACAACCACCATTTTTTCCAACAGAAATGAAACGCCTGCCTCTCTTCGGGGCGAGAGGCTTTCAAGGGCCGCCACCCGGCGGAGCCTCAGCGCCCTCCCTCCCTGCGGCTAAACAGCGGGAGGATCTGAGGCAACAGTTTGATACCTGGCGCAAAAAGGGCTGTTCACCTGGTGTTCATCCCCACGGCGCTCTACTCTACAAATGCGCAACATCTGGCCGGCCGGGATGGTGAAACAAAATTTCTTTTGTTCTTTTGTTACATATGATCCAGATCAATCTTTTCTGACACATCCCGGCTCTATAATCGAGCCAGAAAACAATTTAGTAAGGCATGTAAATACCCCGTTATGGTGATTCTCTCCTTGACAGGGCGGCTATAATTGCCGGGCATTGCCAAGGTCTTACTAAACAGTTTTCAAATCATCAGGAGATAAACATGGCAGTAACCAATTTGGCTGAACTGGATGCACTGGTTGCCCGCGTCAAAGAAGCCCAGCGTGAATTCGCCAGCTTCTCGCAAGAGCAGGTAGACAAGATCTTCCGCGCCGCCGCACTGGCCGCCAGCAACGCCCGTATCCCCCTGGCCCAGATGGCAGTGGCTGAGTCCGGCATGGGCATCATCGAAGACAAGGTCATCAAAAACCACTTCGCCTCCGAATACATCTATAACGCTTACAAAGACGAGAAGACCTGCGGCATCCTGAGCCAGGACGACGAGATGGGCACCATCACCATCGCCGAGCCGGTAGGCATCATCTGCGGTATAGTACCGACCACCAACCCGACTTCCACTGCTATCTTCAAGGCCCTCATCTCCCTGAAGACCCGCAACGCCATCATCTTCTCCCCGCACCCCCGCGCCAAGAACTCCACCAATACCGCAGCCAAGCTGGTACTGGATGCAGCCATCGCCGCCGGTGCCCCGAAGAACATCATCGGCTGGATCGACCAACCGTCCGTCGAGCTCTCCAACGCGCTGATGAAGCACGATGACATCAACCTGATCCTGGCCACCGGTGGCCCGGGCATGGTGAAAGCCGCCTACTCCTCAGGCAAGCCCGCCATCGGCGTGGGTGCAGGCAACGTGCCCATCGTCATCGACGAGACTGCCGATGTGAAGCGCGCCGTCGCCTCCATCCTGATGTCCAAGACCTTCGACAACGGCGTGGTCTGTGCGTCCGAGCAAGCCGTCATCGTAGTTGACTCCATCTACAATCAGGTCAAGGAGCGTTTCGCGACTCACGCCGGCTACATCCTCTCCAAGGACGAAGCCGACAAGGTGCGTAAAGTGCTGCTGATCAACGGCGCCCTGAACGCCGACATCGTGGGCCAGCCCGCCACCAAGATCGCCGCCATGGCCGGTGTGACAGTGCCTGCCACCACCAAGATCCTCATCGGTGAAGGTCTGGAGCTCTGTGCAGAGGACGAGTTCGCTCACGAGAAGCTCTCCCCGACCTTAGGGATGTTCCGCGCCAAGAACTTCGAAGAAGCCGTCGACATGGCCTGCGACATGGTCAACATCGGTGGTATCGGCCACACCTCCGGCCTCTACACCGACCAGGATCGCAACGCCGACCGCATCAAGTACTTCGGCGACAAGATGAAGACTGCTCGTATCCTGATCAACACCCCCTCCACCCAGGGCGGTATCGGTGACCTGTACAACTTCGCTCTCGCCCCGTCCCTGACCCTGGGTTGCGGCTCCTGGAGTGGTAACTCCATCTCCGAGAACGTCGGTCCCAAGCACCTGATCAACAAGAAGACAGTCGCAAAACGGGCAGAAAATATGCTGTGGCACAAACTTCCGAAATCCATCTACTTCCGTCGTGGTTCCCTGCCGATCGCCCTGGGCGACCTGGAAGGCAAGAAGCGCGCCATGGTGGTCACCGACCGTTTCCTGTTCAACAACGGCTATGCCGATGAAGTGGTTCGTCTGCTCAAGAAGCTGAACATGGAAGTGGAAATCTTCTACGAAGTGGAAGCCGACCCCACCCTGTCCGTGGTACGCAAGGGCGCCGAGATGGCCAACTCCTTCAAGCCGGACGTGATCGTCGCCCTGGGCGGTGGTTCACCCATGGATGCCGCCAAGATCATGTGGGTCATGTACGAGCACCCGGACACTGCGTTCGAAGACTTGGCCATGCGCTTCATGGACATCCGCAAGCGTATCTACAAGTTCCCGAAAATGGGCGTGAAGGCCGAACTGGTCTGTATCACCACCACTTCCGGTACAGGTTCTGAAGTGACCCCGTTCGCGGTCGTGACTGACGACGCCACCGGCATGAAGTACCCGCTGGCCGACTACGAGCTGACCCCGAACATGGCCATCGTCGATGCCAACCTGGTGATGGGTATGCCCAAGTCCCTGTGTGCCTTCGGTGGTATCGATGCCGTAACCCACGCCATGGAAGCCTACGTTTCCGTACTGGCCAACGAATACTCCGACGGTCAGGCGCTGCAAGCCCTGAAACTGCTGAAAGAGTATCTGCCGTCCAGCTACCAGAACGGTGCCAACGACCCGGTTGCCCGTGAGAAGGTACACAACGCCGCCACCATCGCCGGTATCGCGTTCGCCAACGCCTTCCTGGGTGTGTGCCACTCCATGGCCCACAAGCTGGGTGCCGAGTTCCACATCCCGCACGGCCTGGCCAACGCCCTGCTGATCAGCAACGTCATCCGCTACAACGCGAACGACAACCCGACCAAGCAGACCGCGTTCTCCCAGTACGACCGTCCGCAGGCTCGTCGTCGCTACGCCGAAGTGGCCGACCATCTGGGTCTGACTGCCGCCGGTGACCGCACCGCGGCCAAGATCGAGAAGCTGCTGACCTGGCTGGACGAGCTGAAAGCGACTCTGGGCATCCCGGCCTCCATCCGTGAAGCCGGCGTGAACGAGACCGACTTCCTGGCCAAGGTTGACCAGCTGGCCCTGGAAGCCTTCGATGACCAGTGCACCGGCGCCAACCCGCGCTACCCGCTGATCACCGAGCTCAAAGCCATACTGATGGACACCTACTATGGCCGTCCCTTCACCGAGGAAGCTCAGGTAGCGACCAAGGTTGAGGCCAAAGTCGACGCCAAGGTAGACAGCAAGAAAAAATCCAAAGCCTGATAACCGGCCAGGATGACAAGAGCCCGCGCACATGCGCGGGCTTTTTTGTTTGTCTATCTGTTTAATTTTGCTAGCTTGTTGATAGGCAAATTCGACAGAAGAGTGAGTCTATGGCGCTGATCCAGGCCTCCATCGAACAATTGAGAGTCGGCCACTACATCCATCTCCCCACGGGATGGACAAGCCACCCTTTCATGTTCAATGCCTTCAAGATCCGCGACCAGCAGCAACTCGACATTCTCCGCCACCTCGAACTCACCCTGCTGATGGTGGATCCCGACAAGAGCGATCTCCCCGTCGAGCCCCTGCTGCGGGCCGAGCCGGCCCCTTCACCCGATCTCGGGGCGACGCAAGATGCCTCCGCCCTCCCGACTGAACCCGCGTTCGACGAAAAGGCCTTTCGCCGCTCCCTTCGCACCGCCGACAAGGCATTCGGCCAATCTCTGTCTGATCTTCGCGACGCCCTCGGCGCCCTCAATCTCAAGCCCGACGAGGGGCTGGCCAACACCGCTCAGATGGTGCGCACCGTCGCCACCCGCCTCGCCGACCATCAGGGCCCCCTGGGCCTGCACCTGATCCGCAGCCAGCACACTGACATCCTGCTGCAACACAGCCTGAGCGTGGCCTTCATCGCCATGCTGATGGCAAGAGAGCTGGGCATGAGCCCCATCGAGATCGAGGAGGCGGGGCTGGCTGGCCTGCTGCACGATATCGGCGAGCTCAGGATCCCGAGCCAGATCACTCAGAAGCGGGGAGAGCTCAGCAAGGCGGAGATCAACTTTCTCAACATGCATCCCCAGTACGGGCTGGAGATGCTCAACCAGTTGCACGCCTTCGAGCCCAGGATCCGCGAGGTTGCCCACCTCCATCACGAGCGGCTGGACGGCAGCGGTTTTCCCCTCGGCATCCAGGGGGACAGGATACCTCCCCTCGCCCGCCTCGTCGGCCTGGTGGACTATTACGACGAGCTGCTGCACCCGCGCAGCGGCCTCCACCCGGCGGGGCCGAGCCAGGCCATCGGCCAGCTCTACAAGTTGTCCCAGAAAAAATTCGATCAAGATCTGGTCAGATTGTTGATAAAGGTGCTGGGGGTCTATCCGCCCGGATCCCTGGTGCGTCTGGAGGATGATACGGTGGCGCTGGTGCTCTCGACCGAACCCACCATGCCTCTCAAACCCAAGGTGCAGCCCTATATCAAGGGGCAGCGCCCGGAAGCCGTGGCCATAATGGACCTGCGGGAAGATGGGAGAAGCATCATAGCCACCCTCAGACAGGAGGAACTGGACGACGCGCAACGCGCCTTTTTCGGTCTGGGTCGGCGGGTCTGCTACTATTTCGCCTTCTGAGTTATCCCCAGAAGCTGGGGATAACTCATTGGACAAACCTGAATAATTGCTCGAGCCCCCTCAAAATCGTCCGCCATTGGAGCTGGATAAAAAACGCCCAGCCGAAGGCCGGGCGGAGCATGCCACCTCCGTGTGGCGTACCCAGTGGGCACATTCATGCTCCCTCCAGCAATATCAAGCGCCGCCCGGTTACACAAATATCAATTTAACGTGCTGATTTTATATGGTTTTATTTTTCCATTCTGGCAAACTGCCCCCGCCATGGGGCCGCGTCCTGCATCAAGACGGGATCTTGATCACAGTACGTCCTGGTGGCGTTCTGACCCGGGACCATTCTTGAGGAAGGTTTTTTATGCAATTAGTCCTCTCCCTGCTCCAGCAGATGAGCGTCAGCCTGGTCATTGCCTACCTCTTCTCCAAGAGTCCCCTGCTGCGTCCCCTGGCCAACTACTCGGTCCGACTGCCGCACAAGATACTGATATACGTCATCTTCTCCTGCTTCTGCATACTGGGCACCTATGTGGGGCTGGACATAGACGACGCCATTGCCAATACCCGCGCCGTCGGCGCCGTGCTGGGGGGGCTGCTGGGAGGCCCTCTGGTGGGCTTTCTGGTGGGACTGACCGGGGGCCTGCACCGCTATACCCTGGGCGGCTTTACCGATCTCGCCTGCGCCATCTCCACCACCTGCGAGGGACTGCTGGGGGGCCTGGTGCACTGGCGGCTGATGCGAACGAACCGGGTGGATGCCCTGTTCAACCCCCGGATTGCCTTCTTCACCACCCTCTACGCCGAGATCCTGCAGATGGTCATCATTCTGCTGGTCGCCACCCCGTCCGAGCAGGCCCTGCAGCTGGTGCGCACCATAGCCACCCCCATGATCCTCGCCAACTCCTGCGGGGCGGCGCTCTTCATCAGCATGATCCGCGACCAGCAACGGATGTACGAGAAGTTCTCCCGGGTCTTCTCCGCCAAGGCGCTCACCATCGCCAACCGCACCCTGGGGATCATGACCCAGGGCTTCACCCCGGAGGCGAGCCGCAAGATAGCCCACATAGTGCAAGAGGAGACCGGGGTCGGCGCCGTCGCCATCACTGACACCGACAAGATCCTCGCCTTCATCGGCACCGGGGAGGATCACCACAAACCGGGCACCCCCATCACCTCCGCCATCACCCTGCAGGCCATAGCCCAGAACAAGGTGCTGTTTGCCGATGGCAACCGCCGTCCCTATCGCTGCAGCATCTCACCCCAGTGCCAGCTCGGCTCGGTGCTGGTGATCCCCCTGCAAGGGGATCAGGGGGTGATCGGCACCATCAAGCTCTATGAACCCAAGAAGCGGCTCTTCCTCAAGATCAACCACACCCTGGGGGAAGGGATAGCCAACCTGCTGTCACAGCAGTTGCTGAGCGGGCAGCTGGAGCAGCAGCAGCGATTGCTGGTGCAGTCCGAGCTCAAGCTGGTGCAGGCACAGATCAATCCCCATTTTCTGTTCAACACCCTCAATACCATCAGTGCCATTACCCGGCGCGACCCCGAGCGGGCACGCCAGCTGCTGCTGCACCTCTCCCTGTTCTTTCGCAAGAACCTCAAGCGCCAGAACGATCTGGCCACCCTCCAGGAAGAGCAGGAGCACTGCCAGTCCTATCTGGAGATAGAGCAGGCCCGCTTTGGCGAGCGTCTGACCGTCATCAACGAGATACCGCCGCACCTGGCCGACATGCAACTGCCGAGCTTCACTCTGCAACCTCTCATCGAGAATGCCATCAAGCACGGTATCTGCTCCCTGCTGGAGCAGGGGCGGATCCGGCTCTTCGCCGAGGAAGGACCAGAGAGTGTCACCCTCTGCGTGGAGGACAATGCCGGAGCCTGGCTCGCTGGTCCCCAGGGGGACGGCCTTGGCATGAGCATTGTGGACAGGCGGCTCAAGAGTGCCTTCGGCGAGCGCTTTGGCATCCAGGTGCAGTGTGAGCCGGAGCAGTGGACCCGGGTCTCTTTCACCCTGCCCAGACAGCCGGATTCCCCTTCCAAGGAGATCACATGATCCGCACCCTGATAGTCGACGACGAACCCTATGCCCGCGAGGAGCTGGCCGAGCTGCTCGGCAGCGACCCCGACATCGAGATCCTCGGCTCTGCCGCCAATGCCATAGAGGCGCTCTCCCTCATTGCGCGGCTCAAGCCGGAGGTGGTGTTTCTCGATATCCAGATGCCCAAGCTCAGCGGCATGGAGCTGGTGGCCATGCTGGATCCCCTGCCCCGCATCGTCTTTGTCACCGCCTTTGATGACTACGCCATCCAGGCCTTCGAGGAGAATGCCTTCGACTACCTGCTCAAGCCGGTAGAGCCCGCCCGGCTGGCCAAGACGCTGGCGCGCCTCAAGCAGGATCTCAGCCCCCAGCCGGTGGCTGCGCTGACACCGGCCATTCGCCACATCCCCGGCTATCTGCACAACAGGGTGCGGTTGCTGCCCATCGAGCAGGTGGAGTATGCCTTCTCGGATCTCGGCGGGGTGCATGTCGCCTGCCAGGGGGAGCTGTTTCACACCCAGCTCACCCTGAAATCTTTGGAGGAGAAGACACCGCTGCTGCGCTGCCACCGCCAGTACCTGGTGGCCCCGGGCGCCATCTTCGAGATCCAGTTGCTGGAAAACCAGTTGGCCCAGATTGTCACCCCGAGCGGCGCCCGGGTGCCGGTCAGCCGACGCTATCTCAAGGAGCTCAAAGACGAGCTGGGGCTGGAATGAGGGCGCCCGCTGTGCGCCGGATCACAGCGGGCGACCGCTCGGGTCGCCATGTCGCCGCTCACCATCATTTACCTGCCGTTAACAGAAGGCCCCACCTAGACTGACCGCGCACACCATAAAATAACAATGCTGGAGCGTAACAATGATCTGGTTCTTCCTCTGTGTCGGTCTGCTGGTCGCGGGCTACTTCATCTACGGCAAATTCGTCGAACGGATATTCGGCCCCAAACCCGAGCTGGCCACCCCCGCCATCACCATGGCCGACGGCGTGGACTATGTCCCCATGTCGGACAAGAAGGTCTACCTGGTTCAACTGCTCAACATCGCCGGTGTCGGCCCCATCTTCGGCCCCATACTCGGTGCCCTCTACGGCCCGGTGGCCATGCTCTGGATAGTGTTCGGCTGCATCTTCGCCGGCGCTGTTCACGACTACTTCTCCGGCATGCTGTCGGTGCGCGCCAAGGGGGCCTCGGTACCAACCGTGGTCGGCGAGCACCTCGGCACCGCCGCCAAGCACTTCATGAACCTGTTCGCCGTGGTGCTCTTGATGCTGGTGGGCGTGGTGTTCGTGCTGAGCCCGGCAGGCCTGCTCGCCAACCTCACCTCCACCGATCTGGTCTACTGGATAGTGGCGATCTTTGCCTACTACATACTCGCCACCATAGTCCCCATCGACAAGATCATCGGCCGTTTCTATCCCATCTTCGGCGCCCTGCTGGTCTTCATGTCAGTCGGCCTCATCATAGGGCTCATCGTCTCCGGCAAAGGCTTCTACAACACGGGTATGGACTTCTCCAACCTGCACCCGACCGAGCTGCCGCTCTGGCCGCTCTTGTTCATCACCATCGCCTGTGGCGCGGTATCGGGCTTCCACGCCACCCAGTCACCGCTGATGGCCCGTTGCATGCAGAACGAGAAGTCCGGCCGTTTCATCTTCTACGGCGCCATGATAGGGGAAGGGATCATCGCCCTCATCTGGTGCACCCTGGGTCTCTCCTTCTACGACAGCACCGAAGCGCTCAACGCCACCATGGCCAACGGCGGCCCGGCGGCCGTGGTACACGAGGTCTCCACCAGCCTGCTCGGCACAGTGGGTGGCATCCTGGCCATCCTGGGCGTAGTGATCCTGCCCATCACCTCCGGTGACACCGCGTTTCGCAGCGCCCGCCTCATAGTGGCGGACTTCCTGAAGATGACCCAGAAGCCGCTGGTCAAGCGCCTGCTCATCGCCATCCCCATGTTCATCCTCGGCTTCATCATCTCCAAGGCCGAGTTCGGGGTGATCTGGCGCTACTTCGGCTGGGCCAACCAGACCACAGCCGTCATCATGCTGTGGGCCGCCGCCGCCTACCTCATCAAGGAGGGCAAGCTGCACTGGATCTGCACCATACCCGCCATCTTCATGACCGCCGTGGTCATTACCTACCTGGCCAACGCCCCCATCGGCTTCGGGCTGGCGATGAACGTCTCCACCATCATAGGTCTGGTGAGTACCGCCCTCATCACCCTGGCCTTCCTGGTGAAGTTCAGACCCTCCCAGCTGAGGGAAGCCAAGGAGAGCTGAGTCCCGAGACTGAGCCTTCCCCATGACAAGAGGCCCGGCATTGCTGCCGGGCCTCTTCATTTTCCAGGGGCTTACTCTTTGGTGGGCGTCCCGGGGGCCTCGGCGGGCGCCTGGTACCAGTGCTCCCTGGCCACCAGTACCGCCTGCTCCGGCTGGGCGATGAAGTTGGGGGACATGATCTGCACCCCGAACTCGTTGAACACATCCTGGATGTGGCCATGGAGCTCGGTCTTGACCACAGCGGGGAGCAAGTCCGCCTTCATCCGTACCTGCAACTCATACTCCACATACCAGTCCTGCAGATTCAGCTGACGCACCAGGGGCGGCTCGGACTGATTGAGCATGGTGCAGCGCCGGGCCGCCAGCTCCAGCATGGCGTGCACCTGACGCCAGGGCGCATCGTAGCCGATAGTCACCTTGGTCAGCAGTGCGACCCCCTTCTCCCCCGCCAGCCGTGTCAGGTTCACCACCTTGCCCCCCACCACCACGGCATTGGGCAGGGTTACCTCGTGATCCTGGCGGGTCACCAGCTTGGTGGAGAGGGCATTGAGCTCGCTCACCATCCCCTCCACCTCGCCAATCTGCACCAGATCGCCGGGCCGCAGGGCGCGGGAGTAGATGAGCACCAGGCCGCTCATGGCATGGTTCATGATGCCCGCCGACCCCAGTGTCACCATGAGGCCGAAGAAGACGCTGATCCCCTTGAAGGCGTCGGAGTCGGCGCCGGGCAGATAGGGGTAGGCCACGGTCAGGGCAAACAGCCAGATCACCACCGAGAGCAGCCGCCGTGTCGCTCCTATGGTCTCGGCGTGCAGCCCCTGCACCCGAAACTGTCCCCGCTCGATGCGATCGAAGAGGATGGCCAGCATACGGATGAAGAAGCGGGTGATGATCACGATCAGCACCACTGTCACCAGGCCCGGCATGGCCGCAATCATGCCCTCCAGCATGCCGCCACAGAGGGCAAACAGGGAGTCTCCCAGCCGCTCGCTCCAGGCCCGGGTATGGGGGAAGAGGCCAAGCACATAGGTGAGCCAGCCATAGGTGAGCATGAAGATCAGCAGCAGGGTCAGCAGGCCGAGCAGGCGGACCTCCACGTTGCCCGCCACCTGGCGCCACTGATGGGGGATCAATCCCTTCTGCAGCAGGAGACGATTGGCGAGCCACTTCCTGAGCCGCCGATGACCACATTGCAGCGACCAGATGAGACCGAAGAAGATCAGGCTGGCCAGGAGCGCCATGCCGCCAGCCTTCACCAGATAGGGGGTGGAGTGCAACTCGAGGTATTTGAGCCGTACCTTGTCGAGCCGCTGGCGGACACGCTCGCTCGCCTGATCCAGGCTCAGCTCGTCGAGGGTTTCCAGATCCCCCTCCACCAGCACCAGGATCCGCTTGCCATTGACCAGAAACTCCCGGCTGTCCTGCCCGAAGCGCCTGGCGCTCACCAGGGTCACCGGCTGTTCAAGATCCGAGGCCTGCAGCTGCTTGATCCGCTCCTGCACCAACCGGACTCTGCCCGCCCCGTCCAGACGACCAAACTTGGCCTGGAGCATGACGATGGGTTCATGGAGCAGCACCAGAGTCTGTGCCTTCTCCTGCACGGTCGGCTCCAGCCGGGGTTCGGCGGCCCATGCCACCGTGACCTGGGCTAGCATGAGCAGCAGCCCCAACCCGAGGTTCATTGTGTATCGCCTTTTCATCGCGCACCTTTTTTGTCACGAGACATACGACTCTCTTTCATGCTTGATTTTATAGAAAGAAATCAATGGTGCGCGATAAATAGCCAACCGATTAACCGAGCCTGTACTGATGATCCAACTCCCTGCTCGCACCCTTGCGCTCTGCTAATATGCTGTCATCATGAGCCGATTATTGTGAATGCCAGGCTCCGGGTATGGCCTCGCGACTTAGATGGGAGAAACCGATGGTACTTGACTACATTGCCCTGGGAATATTGGTGTTCGTTGTCTTGATCATGTTCTATGGAGTCATCGTCATCCACGACATTCCGTATGAAATCGCCAAGCATCGCAATCACCCGCACCAGGATGCCATTCATGTGGCCGGCTGGGTCAGCCTGTTCACCCTGCACGTGCTCTGGCCTTTCCTCTGGATCTGGGCCACGCTCTATCGCCCCGATCGCGGCTGGGGGTTCAGTCAGCGTCTTGAAAAAGACGAAGACGAAATCACCGCACTCAAGCAAGAGCTTGCCGTCCTGCAGGCCCGTATGACCACGCTCGAACAGACTGAAAAATAGGTAACCCTCCATGGATTTGCTACTTATTCTCACCTATACGGCCATCTGTGTAGGGATTTTCAAGATCTTCAAGATCCCGCTCAACAAGTGGACTGTACCGACCGCCGTGCTTGGTGGCGTCTTCATCATAGGGGCCCTCATCACCCTGATGAACTACAACCACCCCTATGCCCAGACGGCCCGGGATTACTACGTCTCCACCCCCGTCGTTCCCCTGGTGAAGGGACGAGTGACCGATGTCCCGGTCAAGCCCAACCAGGAAGTGAAACAAGGCGACGTGCTGTTCAAGATAGACCCGATGCGCTTCGAGCAGAAAGTCAACAGCCTGGCCGCCCGTCTCACCGCCAGCAAGGAAAACCTCAACTCCATCAGCGCCAGACTCCGTTCTGCGAAGCTTGACCGGGATCGGGCGAAAGAGCTGATGCGCCGTGGTATCGGCAAACAGCGCGATCTGGATGTGACACAGGCCAATGTCGATGACATCACGGCGCAGATAGATCAGCAGAAAGCAACCATCGAAGATCTGCAGGCCCAACTGAGCGAAGCACAGTACAACCTGGAGCAGACAGTGGTCTATGCCCCCTCGGATGGCTATGTGCTGCAAATGGCCCTGCGCCCCGGCATGGTAGCCACCCCCTACCTGTATCGCCCCGTGATGACCTTCGTTCACAAGGACGAGAACTTCTATGTGGGCTGGTTCTGGCAGAACAGCATGCAACGCCTCAAGGCGGGTGACGAAGCGGAAGTGGTCATCGATGGTGTCCCCGGACGCATCTTCAAGGGCAAGGTCGAGGCCATCATCCCGGCCATAGCGTCCGGCAACGTGCAAGCCAACGCCCCCTTGCTGGATCAGAACTCGGCGCAGCAACCGGGTCGCCTGCCGGTGCTCATCCGCATCACTGACCCAGACTGGGCCCAGTATCAGGTGATTGCCGGCTCCAGCGGTCAGGCCGCCATCTATACCGAACACATGCACCATGTGGCCATCATGCGCAAGATCCTGTTGCGCATGGGCAGCTGGCTCAACTACCTGTTCCCCTTCCACTAAGCACCTTGGTGGTACCTGCGGGCCGGCATCATGCCGGCCCGCTGTTTTTGTGGCCCCAAGATCCATATAATGGCGCCATCCTGCGCCGCACCATGTTCACACGCCACGCCCTCATGTTCGTTCTCAGACCCTATCAAACCGACGCCGTCAACGCCGTGATCAGCCACTTTCGCAAGCACCCGGATCCCGCCGTGGTAGTGCTGCCCACAGGGGCGGGCAAGAGTCTGGTTATCGCCGAGCTGGCCCGCAAGGCGCGTGGCCGGGTGCTGGTGCTGGCCCACGTCAAGGAGCTGGTGGAGCAGAACCACGCCAAGTACGAGGCCTGGGGGCTCAAGGCCGACATCTTCGCCGCCGGATTGGCTCGCAAGGAGGCGAGCGCCCAGGTGGTGTTCGGCTCGGTGCAGTCGGTGGCCCGCAACCTGACAGCATTTGACGGGGCCTTTTCCCTGCTCATCATCGACGAGTGCCACCGGGTCTCGCTCGATGACGACAGCCAGTACCATCAGGTGATCGAGCATCTCAAGGGGACCAATCCGGCCCTCAAGATCCTGGGGCTCACCGCCACTCCGTACCGGATGGGGCTGGGCTGGATCTACCGGCGTCACTACCACGGCATGGTGAAGAGCCACGGGGAGCGGCTCTTTGGCGACTGCGTGTTCGAGCTGCCCCTGCGCTTCATGGTGAAGAACGGCTACCTGACGCCGCCACGCATGATCGATGCCCCCATAGTCCACTACGACTTCAGCAGGCTGGTGCCGAGGGAGAACGGCCTGTTCAGCGAGGCGGATCTCAACGGCGAGCTCAAGCGCCAGCAGCGGGTCACCCCCCACATCCTCAATCAGGTGCTGGAGTATGCCGCCGAGCGGCAGGGGGTGATGATCTTCGCCGCCACCGTCGAGCATGCCCGGGAAATTCAGGGGCTGCTGCTCGCCAAATCCCAGACGGCGGCCCTCGTCACCGGCGAAACGCCAGGGCCGGAGCGCGATACCCTCATCCATGCCTTCAAGGAGCGGGAGATCAAGTTTCTGGTCAACGTGGCGGTGCTCACCACCGGCTTCGATGCTCCCCATGTCGATCTCATCGTGATGCTGCGCCCCACCGAGTCGGTGTCGCTCTATCAGCAGATTGTGGGGCGCGGCCTGCGCCTGTCGCCGGGCAAGACTGATTGTCTGGTGCTCGACTACGCCGGCAACAACTTCAACCTGTTTGCCCCCGAGGTGGGGGAGCCCAGACCCCACACCGGTACAGAACCGGTACAGGTCCCCTGCCCCGCCTGCGGCTTTGCCAACACCTTCTGGGGCAAGACAGACGAGGAGGGCAAGGTGGTCGAGCACTACGGCCGCCGCTGCCAGGGGCTGTTTGAAGATGACGAGGGCCACCGCGAGGAGTGCGACTACCGCTTTCGCGCCAAGATCTGTCCCGCCTGCGGCGCCGAAAACGACATCGCCGCCCGCCGCTGCCAGAGCTGCGATCAGTTGCTGGTGGATCCGGACGACAAGCTCAAGGAAGCCCTCAATCTCAAGGACTGCATGGTCATTCGCTGCGCGGGGCTGACCCTCACCGCAGGGCGCGGCAAACAGGGGGAGCGGCTGGAGGTGACCTATCACGATGAAGACGGTCTCACCCTGACGGAATACTTCGCCTTTCACACCAGCGGTGCGCGGCGCTTGTTTCAACAACGCTTTGTGCGTCATCATTGGCCCGCCCCGGGCCTGGAGCCCGAATTTACCACTCTGGCGAGCGTGCTGGCTGCGCAAAGCCAGTTCCGTCACCCGGATTTCGTCATCGCCCGCAAGTCGGGGCGTTTCTGGCAGGTGAAGGAGAAAATTTTTGATTATGAAGGGCGGTACCGCACTGCCAACGCCTTTGCCTAGCCACGCCATCTGGCGGGCAAATGACAGTTACCAGGTTTGATTATCAGGGGCGCATCGCACTGCCGGCGCCCTTCGTTCAGTTAGAGGATCTTATGCAGCGGTTGTTGATTGGTTTTTGTGCTCTCTTTTCCCTGGTGGCCCAGGCCACCCCGCTGACCCCGCCCAAGGGGGGCCAGTACGCCGTCATAGTCCAGGGCAACAGCGGGGTGGAGTTTGCCCGTCACGCCGACGACATGATAGCCCCCGCCTCCACCATGAAGGTGCTGACCGCCCTGGCCGCCCGCATCGAGCTCGGCGCCGACTTCCGTTTCGCCACCGACATTCAGGCCCAGCCCGGCGCCAAACAGGGTGACGCCATCAATGGCGACATCTGGATCAACTTCGTCGGCGACCCCACACTGTCGCGGATGGATCTGGTGGCCCTGTTCAAGCAGCTCGGGGTTACCCGCATTCAGGGCAATGTCTACGTCAACACCGGTGCCTACAACGGCTATGAGCGCGGCAACGGCTGGTCCTGGGGGGATCAGACCCTCTGCTTCGCAGCCCCCGTCTCAGCCGTCATCATCGACAAGAACTGTGCCTACGGCACCGTCACCGCCACCCAGATTGGCAGGCCCGCGGTGGGCAACGTCGCCACCGGCGTCCCTATCGGCATCGGCGCCGACAACGTGGAGGTGATGAGCTATGGCGACATGGCGCGTCAGTTCTGCGCCCTGGAAGTGGACATGGCCAAGGGCAACTTCTACGAACTCAAGGGCTGCATCACCCCGAACAAGGAGCCGCAGGGCCTGCGCTTTGCCATCCACGACGTGGAAGCCTGGGGCTGGGACAACATCCGCTGGGCCATGAACCGCGCCGGGATCAGCCACGACGGCCTGCTGCGGGTCACCCATCAGGCCCCGGTGAGCGCCGATACCCTGGCCACCCATTACTCGGTCTCCCTGCCGGTGATGCTCTCCAAGATGCTGAAAAAATCCGACAACCTCTACGCCGACACCTTCCTCAAAACCGTGGGTCGTCACTACTACAACAAACCGGGCAGCTATCGCAGCGGCACCATGGCGGTGCGCGCCATCCTGACCAAGCACGGCATCGATCTGGGCAACGCCACCCTGGCAGACGGCTCCGGCCTCTCCGCTCACAACCTCATCAGCGCCCGCCAGATGCTGTCGGTGCTGAACTTCATCCAGAAGAACGACGCCGAGCTCGACTTCATCAAGCTGCTGCCGAGTTCCCAGGTGGACGGTACCCTGGCCTGGCGACGCAGCGTCACCGCCCCCATGATGAAGAACAAGGTGCACGCCAAGACGGGCACCATCACCGGCACCTCCAACCTGGCCGGCTTCATCGACACCGCCAGCGGCCAGCGCAAGGCCTTCGTGATGTTCCAGCGCGGTCTCTCCCAGGATCCGGCTACCCACGAGCGCTATCGCGCCAGCAAGGCCGCCTGGCCGTGGACAGTGTTCGAGAAGGGGGTGCTGGAGAGCATCTATCAGCAGCAACCCATCCAGATTGCCGAGCAATAAGGCAGGCTTGGGTGGAGCGGAGCGCATCGCTCAGCAGCCACGAATCCTGAGTGCCGAGCAGTAAGGCAGGCTTGCTTGAATGGAGCGGAGTGCATCGCTCGGCAGCCACGAATCCTGAGTGCCGGGATTGTCGAGCAATAGGGCTGGAATAGTTCGCCGCCGCTCAACGTGCAGGCCTCCGTGTCGTCACCTATCCAGGGTGCAATCGAGCACGGCGAATGCACGCATCGGTATTTTCAGCTTTGACTGGTCCAAAGCCGAGGCTATGCTGTTGCCAGCCTCGTCTCAACGGCCTTATCTAACGGAGAGAAAAGATGTTTGTAGAAATTTTTGGTCGCCCGGGTTGCCCCTATTGCGTTCGTGCCAAGCAGATTGCCGAGCAGTTGACCGAGGAGCGCGATGACTTCGAATTCCGCTATGTGGATATCAACGTCGCCGGGCTCACCAAGGACGATCTGGCCGCCAAGGCGGGCAAGCCCGTCACCACAGTGCCGCAGATCTTCCTGGACGAACGGCACATCGGTGGCTGCACCGATTTCGAGGCCTATGCCAGAGCCAATCTGGGCCTGTAAGTCCGATACCCACATAAGAAAAGGCGCCTGGCGCGCCTTTTCTTATGGACCTTGATCACTCCCTCATGCCACAGGTGTGAAGCGGCTCACCACCTGCCCCTGATGCTCAATCCACTCCATGAACATGGCGACCGGACGGGCATAGACCTGTGCATCCTGCTCGGATTGGTAGACCACCAGCTGTTCCTTGGTTTCGGTGTGCAGAGCCAGGGCAAGCACTTGATAGTAACCCCCCTTGAAGTGGCGGTAGCGACCGGTTGCGGGTGCGTGCATGAAGATCCTCGACGACAGGATGAAAGGACGCCCTGAGCTGCGCGTGCCCTAGGCCGGCAGCAGGGGTTGGAGCAGATTTTTACCCCAGCCAATCGTGCCAGATGGGGTGGATAATTCAATACACTCTTGCTGCTTTATGAACCTCCCCCTCATCTTTCACTAGTCTCTCGCGAGACAGGCAAACGATCCTGCTGAATTTAACAGACTGGCAACCCTGTTTCAGGGGTAAATATCAGGGATTTATTCCATAAATTAGATTGTTCTAGCATTCAATTCTGTGAAGAATAGGGGTAGAGAAATTTGATACTAAAAAAAGCTTTTCTGCCAACGCGCCCCCAGGGGAAGGAATCACGCTCACCATGTTCACTATCGACAAGTCGCACAAGCTCGACGATGTCTGCTATGACATTCGCGGCCCGGTGCATAAAGAGGCCCGCCGTCTCGAGGACGAAGGCCACCGCATCATCAAGCTCAACATCGGCAACCCGGCCCCGTTCGGTTTCGATGCGCCTGAAGAGATCATCAAGGATGTGATCCTCAACATGCCCCAGAGCCAGGGCTACTGCGACTCCAAGGGGCTCTTCTCGGCCCGCAAGGCGGTGATGCAGTACTACCAGCAAAAGGGGATGCGCAAGGTCGACATCGACGACATCTACATCGGCAATGGCGCCAGCGAGCTCATCGTGATGGCCATGCAGGCGCTGCTCAACAACGGCGACGAGATGCTGGTGCCCTCCCCCGACTACCCGCTCTGGACCGCCGCCGTCACCCTCTCCGGTGGCCATGCGGTGCACTACCGCTGCGATGAAGGGGCTGACTGGCATCCGGATCTCGACGACATCCGCGCCCGCATCACCCCGCGCACCCGCGGCCTGGTGCTGATCAACCCGAACAACCCTACCGGCGCCGTCTACGGCAGCGAATTCCAGCTGGAACTGATCGAGATCGCCCGCCAGCACAACCTCATCATCTTCGCCGACGAGATCTACGACAAGATCCTCTACGACGACATCTCCCACACCAGCGTCTGCACCCAGTGTGACGATGTGATGGTGGTGACCTTCAACGGCCTCTCCAAGGCCTACCGCGCCTGCGGCTTCCGCCAGGGCTGGATGGTCATCACCGGGCCCAAGGGCCGTGCCAGGGGCTACATTGAAGGGCTGGAGATGCTGGCCTCCATGCGGCTCTGTGCCAACGTGCCCATGCAGCACGCCATCCAGACCGCGCTGGGTGGCTACCAGAGCATCAACGAGCTGATCCTGCCGGGCGGCCGCCTGCGCCGCCAGCGGGACAAGGCATGGGAGCTGCTCAACGAGATCCCCGGGGTCTCCTGCGTCAAGCCCAAGGGGGCGCTCTACATGTTCCCGCGCCTCGATCCCAAGGTGTATGACATCCGCGACGACCAGAAGATGGTGTTCGACCTGTTGCAGCAAGAGAAGCTCTTGCTGGTGCAGGGCACCGGCTTCAACTGGCCGGCACCGGATCACTTCCGGCTGGTGTTCCTGCCCCGGGAAGAGGAGCTGGAAGAGGCCATAGGCCGCCTCGCCCGCTTCCTCAAGGGCTACAAGCAGTAAGCAAGGCCCATGAAAAAGGCTCCCTCGGGAGCCTTTTTGTTATCTGTCGTTTTTCATCCGTGCCATCAGCCGTGGAGCAGGGTACCGGCCACCAGCACCCCCATGGTGATGAGGGCCACGCCGATGATGAAGGGCAGCACCCAGCGCACGAAGCGATCGTAGGGGATCCTGGCGAGCGCCAGACCGGCCACCAGATGGGCAGCGGTGGGAGCGAACAGGTTGATCCAGCCGGAGGCGGACTGATAGGCGGTGATCACCAGATCCCGGGAGATGCCGGAGAAGTCCGCCAGTGGCCCCATCAGAGGCATGGACACGGTCGCCAGCCCCGAGGTGGAGGGGATGAAGAAGCTCAGTATGATGTGCACCAGATAGGCCATCAGGATGAAGACCGACGAGGAGAGCCCGGTCACCAGCCCTTCGGCCCAGTGCAATATGGTGTCGATGATGACGCCCTGCTCCATCACCACATAGATGCCGCGCGCCACCGCCACCACCAGCGCCACCCCGATGAGATCCCGCGCCCCGTTGAGGAAGGTCGCGACGTAGTTGGACTCCGGCATGCGGTTGATCAGCGCGATCAGGATGGAGGCGCTGAAGAACAGGGTGGAGAGCTCGTCAAACCACCAGCCAAGGGTTGGCAGGAAATCGATACCCAGATCGGACCAGGGCACCACCGCATAGATCATCAGCAGGAAGGTGCCGAAGAACACCAGCATGGTGAGCTTCTGCTTGCCGCTGAAGGCAAGATTGCCGCTCTTCATCTGGGAGAATTCGTCGTCATAGGCGATGTCGGCCAGCACGGAGCGGGACTTGTCCTGCTGCACCTGCTTGGCGTAGCGCATCACGAACCAGGAGGCGAAGATCACCAGCAGCAGCCACTGGATGACCCTAAGCCCAATCCCCTCGCCGATGGGGATACCCGCAAAACCGGAGGCGATGCCGGTGGCAAAGGGGTTGACGGTGGAGGCGAGCACCCCGACCCCGGAGCCGAGCAAGATGATCCCCGCCGCCACCATGCGATCGAAGCCCGCCGCCATCATGACCGGCACTATGAGCGCCCAGAAAGCCACCGTCTCCTCCGCCATGCCGAAGGTGGAGCCACCGAGGGCAAAGAGAGCGATCAGCACCGGGATCAGCAGTCGCTCGCGCCCGGCAAAGGCGCGCACTATGGCTCCCACCCCGGCATCGAGCGCCCCGCTCTGCATGGTCACCGCCAGGAAGCCGCCGATGATGAGCACGAAGAGCGCCACGTCGGCCGCCTTGTGAAAGCCCTGAATAGGGGCCTTGAGCACCTCGAATACCCCTTGGGGCCGGGAAGGCAACTCTGTGTAGCTGCCGGGCACCGGCAGCAGCCGCTCGCCGCCGCTATAGTCGGCCACGGCCGCCGCCGCCACCGGCTGCTGGGTCTTGGCGGTCACATAGTTGTACTTGCCCGCCGGCAGCACCCAGGTGAGGGCCGCCATCAGGGCGATGATGATGAAAAGCAGGGTATAGACAGTGGGGAGTTGGCGCTTCTTGGGCGCCTCATTTGGAGTGGTCATAGCTTCCGTTCCTCGGCAATGCCTTCAATGTTCCGATCAGCGCAAGACTAGCGGGTTTGATATGGGAAAAAGGTGATCGCTGATAATAAAATTCCGCAACTTGGCGGAATTTTTGACAAAAAAACAGGGCCCCGCAGGGCCCTGTCTTCACTTGGGTCAGACTCAGAGCTCGACCACATCGAATGTCACGTCCGGATTCACATCCGCATCGTAATCGACCTCGTCCAGTCCGAAACCGAACAGGCGCAGGAACTCCTGCTTGTAGCCGGCGTAGTCGGTGAGCTCACAGAGGTTCTCGGTGGTGATGGAGGGCCAGAGATCGCGGCAGGTCTGCTGCACGTCTTCACGCAACTCCCAGTCATCCATACGGATACGGGCCTGCTCGTCCAGCGCCATGTCGGACGTGTAGAGACGGGTGCGCAGCATGCGATCCACCTGCTCCATGCAGCCTTCGTGGATGCCCTTCTCCTTCATGATCTTGAAGGCCATGGAGATATAGAGCGGCATGACCGGAATGGCGCTCGATGCCTGGGTCACCACGGATTTCAGCACGGCCACGTGGGCGGTGCCGCCCTTGGCAGCCAGATCGCCACGGATGGCGGTAGCGGCGCGATCCAGATCTTCCTTGGCGCGGCCCAGGGTGCCATGCCAGTAGATGGGCCAGGTCAGATCGGTGCCGATGTAGGAGTAAGCCACGGACTTGGCGCCCTCGGCCAGTACGCCTGCATCACGCAGGGCAGCCATCCACAGCTCCCAGTCCTGACCGCCCATGACGGTGATGGTGCTCTGGATCTCTTCCTCGTTCGCCGGCTCGACGGTGGCGGTGATGATCTGATCCTTGTTGGTGTCGATGGCGGTGGAGGTGTAGACCTCGCCGATGGGTTTGAGGGCTGAGCGCACCACTTCGCCGGTGTCCGGCATCTTGCGCACCGGAGAGGCCAGGGAGTAGACCACCAGATCGATTTGACCCAGATCCTGCTTGATGAGCTCGATCACCTTGGCGCGGCACTCGTGGGAGAAGGCATCGCCGTTGACGCTCTTGGCGTAGAGACCAGCCTCTTTGGCGGCCTTGTCGAAGGCGGCGGAGTTGTACCAGCCGGCGGAGCCCGTCTTGGTCTCGGAGCTCGGCTTTTCGAAGAAGACGCCAATGGTGGCGGCGCCGCTACCGAAGGCAGTGGCAATCCGGGAGGCCAGACCATAACCGGTGGAGGCGCCGATCACCAGTACCTTCTTGGGACCATTCTCGATGGTGCCCTTGGCCTGGGTGTAAGCAATCTGGCGACGAACATTGGCTTCACAACCGACCGGGTGAGTGGTGGTGCAGATAAAGCCGCGAACCTTGGGTTTGATAATCATAGGGGTCTCGGATCCGTTAAATGGATGAAATCGGGGCATAAGATACCTCATTGTGGCCCGCTATGGTGCTCTGATGTGTTGAACTGCGGGGAAAACCGGCCAAAATCCCGCCGTTTGTCACCTCAATCCACACCCCACATGCCAATCGCCAGATACCGGTGGAGGAACCAGGGCGCCCGGGGAGTGGCGACACGACAGGGGAAAGGGCCGGATCCATGCTGGCGGCGTCGATGCCGTGGCCGATTGTCTGGCCGGGGCCCATGTACTACTGTGCAAAGAGAGGATTCAAGGAGGAGTCTATGACACGCATGCTGATCATCTCGCTTGGCTGTCTGGTTGCCGTCACCGCCCCGGTCGCCCGTGCCGATGTCTATCAATGCACCCGCAACGGCCAGATCACCTTCAGCGACATCCCCTGCAGCAGTGACGCCAAGCCGCTGCCGCTCAATATCTACACCCCCTCCCCCGAGGAGGTCGAGAGGGCCACCAGACAGATCCGGGAGATCGAAGAGAACCTGGCCAGCGGCCAGAAGCAGCGCCAGATAGACGCGCTTCGCGCCGAGATGGAGGCAAAGAAGCAGCAGATGAACCGTGAGATAGCCGGTGAGCGCAATGAACAGACGGCGACGACGACCGAGACGAGCGATCTCGAGGGCAGAATACGCTCTCCCGGGGTGCAGGCCGTGACCCGCCAATACCAGAACGAGATGGAGGCGCTGAACAAGAAGATAAACACCCTCCAGCAGTCAAAATAATCCCCTCCTCCTGCCCTGTGCACAGACCCGTTTTTCACAAAATGGATCCACTGCCCGCACAGTGACACCAAAGGGTCACACAACCATCAGTGCCAATGAGGTCGCCTTCATGCCAATATCAGACTTGGCCGGCTGCGCGCCTGTATCCGGCCAGGATCAACCTCCGTTAGATACCTGATTGCAGGAGGGAAATTCATCAGGATTGAAATTAAATATTCAAAAAGTTGATTCGGAGTCGATGAAGCTTCATCAGGCAGCAATGCTATTGTTAATCCACTCAGATTACTGTCGGTCTGTCATTCAAGGGTCTCATGGAGGAGCTCCGTATGTTCTGGAATCACAAAGCAAGCAAGGAAGCGAATGAACAGGTAGCGAGGATGGCGGAGCTGGGTGCTTTCGAGCAGGCCATCCAGTCCCAGGTGCCTTTCATCCAGTTTACCCCGGCGGGCATGGTCACCTTCGTCAACGACCTCTTCCTGAAGATCGTGGGCTTCCAGCGTGAGGAGGTGATTGGCAAGCACCACAGCACGCTCTGCTTCCCGGAGGACGTCAAGACCCGTGATTACGAGAGCCTGTGGCAGGATCTGCGCAGCGGCATCTCCCGCAACGGCCGCTTCATCCGCCAGTCGAAGTCGGGCAAGGCTATCTGGCTGGAGGCCACCTATTTTCCCATCATGATCGATGGCAAGGTGGCACGCATCGCCAAGGTCGCCTCGGACGTGACCCAGCAGCAGTCCTCCCTGGAGCGCACCCAGGCCCTGCTGGCGGCGCTGGACAAGTCGCTGGCGGTGATCGATTTCCAGCCGGACGGCACCGTCATCACCGCCAACCAGAACTTCCTCCACTGCTTCGGCTACCGGCTGGAAGAGGTGGTCGGCAAACACCACCGCCAGTTCTGCGATCCGGAGTTTTATCAGAAAAACCCCAACTTCTGGCACGATCTCGGCTCGGGGGACATCAAGTCCGGGCTCTTCATGCGCCTTGGCCACCGCGGGGAGAAGATCTGGCTGGAGGCGACCTACAACCCCATCTTCAACCACGAGGGCAAGGTGGTCAAAATCATCAAGCTGGCGAGCGACATCACGGAGCGGGTGGAAAAATCCATCTCCACCCGGGAAGCGGCCCAGAAAGCCTGTGCCATCGCCAGCGAAACAGTCGCCAGTGCCGCCAAGGGGCGCGAGGTGATCGACAAGGTGCTGGAGACCTCCTCCCACATCAACACCTCGGTCAACGAGGTGAGCAAACAGATAGATCTGCTCAATCAGCAATCCAAGAGCATAGAGTCCATCATCTCCACCATCAGCGGCATCGCGGATCAGACCAACCTGCTGGCCCTCAATGCCGCCATAGAGGCGGCCAGGGCCGGCGAGCAGGGCCGGGGGTTTGCGGTGGTCGCCGACGAGGTGAGGCAGCTGGCGGCCAGAACCTCGACCTCCACCAACGAGATCGTCTCCGTCATCAAGCACAACTCCGACATCACCTCCAAGATCACCCAGACCGTTTCCGTCGTCTCAGGCAAGGCGGTGGCGGGGCAGGATCAGGCCAACATCATCGCCGACGTCATCAAGGAGATCATCGAAGACGCCAACTCCGTCTCGGACACCGTCAAGAGTCTCTCCATCTGAGCCAGGGGTGCGCCATCCAATAACAACGCGGGGCCAGGCCCCGCGTTGTTATTTGTCATCCAAGAGGCGTCAATCTTCCCCCTGCAGATAGCGCCTCGCCTCCTCGTCGGCCTGATCCAGGGCAAGATCCCACAACTCGGCAATGCACAGCCCCTCCTCCCCCACCGCCGCTTCCTCCAGGGCCTCCAGGGCCCTGGCATCGGTCAGGGTAAAAGGGTGGTGGCTCAACAAGGTCTTGGCCTCGGCCAGCAACTTCATGTCGCTCATGGTGTGGCTCCTTCATGGCCAGCATAGGTCCCTGTCCAGACTGTAGCCGATCGGGGGGAGATCAACTCTGGGCGGCGGCGCTGCGCACCCGGTTTTTGCCCCCGGGCAACTGACCGACCCCGATGCCGGCCAGCACGGCGACGCAGGCCACCCATTGCAAGGCGCCCAGCGTCTCCCCCAGCAGCAGATAGGCGAGCAGCAGGGTAAAGACAGGGATGAGGTTCACATAGGCGGCCGCCAGGGTCACCTTCACCTGAGTTACCGACCAGTTGTAGAGCAGGTAGGCGCCAAGCGTCACGAAGGCACCGAGAAAGAAGATGACCCCCATGTCCTGCCAGTTCCAGTCCGCGGGCCAGGGGGCACTGAAGGCGAAGGGGGCGAAGAAGAGGGTGCCGACGAAGGCTTGCAGGGCGGTCAGGGTCATGACGCCATAACGGCTGGAGAGCTTCTTGAACACCACTGAGTAAGTGGCGGCGCAGAGCATGGCCCCCATCTCCAGGCTGTTGCCGAGCAGGGCGTTGGGGGCAAACTCATCCGCCCCCTCGGCCAGCCCAAGCAGGGCGATGCCGCAGATGGCGATGGCGAAACCCAGCAGCTGGCGGCGGCTCACCCGCTCCCTCAACAGCACGAAGGCCACCAGGGCCACCATCAGGGGCAGCAGCGCACAGACCATGCCCGCCTGGCCGGCACTGGTGTAGCGCAGGGCGTTGACCTCCAGCAGGAAATAGAGACAGGGCTCCAGGGCGCCCATCAGGGCCAGCCAGCGCCAATCCCCCTTCTGGTAGCTGAACCGGCCAAGCTGACGATAGCAGAGCAGCCAGCAGCAGGAGGCCACCAACATCCGCATGAAGAGCACCTGGCCGAAGGACCAGACCTCCAGCACATGTTTGAGGGCGATGAAGGAGCTGGACCAAAGCAGCATGGCCAGGGTGAGGGTCAATATGGGTAGCGGGCGCACAATGCCTCCATGAATTGGGCACCCGAATAATAACCATACGGCCTTGCGGTTGTCTAAAGGCACCTAACATCAGATAATACTGCCGCCTTCACACCGGAAAACCCATCGTCAATGACTGAGTACCTGCTTTTACTGGTCAGTACCGTGCTGATCAACAACTTCGTGCTGGTGAAGTTTCTCGGCCTCTGCCCCTTCATGGGCGTCTCTGGCAAGCTGGAAACCGCCATCGGCATGGGACTGGCCACCACCTTCGTGATGACGCTCGCCAGCGCCTGCTCCTATCTGATGGAGCACTACATCCTGATCCCGCTGGACATCGCCTATCTGCGCACCCTGGGCTTCATCCTGGTGATCGCCGTGGTGGTGCAGTTCACCGAGATGGTGATCCGCAAGAGCAGCCCGACCCTCTATCGCCTGCTCGGCATCTTCCTGCCCCTCATCACCACCAACTGTGCCGTGCTGGGCGTCGCGCTGCTGAGCATCAACGAGCGCCACAACTTCATCCAGAGCATCATTTACGGCTTCGGGGCTGCCTGCGGTTTCTCGCTGGTGCTGATCCTCTTTGCCGCCATGCGTGAGCGTCTGGTGGCCGCCGATGTGCCAGCCCCCTTCCGCGGCGTCTCCATCGCCATGGTCACCGCCGGCCTGATGTCGCTGGCCTTCATGGGCTTTACCGGCCTCATCAAGATATAACCATGATCCATATACTCTTTGCCATCCTGGTGCTGGCCCTGCTGGCCCTGGCCTTCGGCATCATTCTGGGCTATGCCGCCGTCAAGTTTCATGTGCAGGCCGACCCCATCGTCGACCAGCTCGATGCCCTGTTGCCCCAGACCCAGTGCGGCCAGTGCGGCTACCCGGGCTGCAAGCCCTACGCCGAGGCGCTGGCCAACGGCGATCAGATCAACAAGTGCGTGCCCGGTGGCGACGCCACCATGCGCAAGATAGCGGATCTGATGGGAGTCGAGCCCCAGCCGCTGGACGGTGGCGACGAAGCGGCCGCCCCCGTCAAGAAGGTCGCCTTCATTCACGAGGACATGTGCATAGGTTGCACCAAGTGCATCCAGGCCTGCCCGGTCGATGCCATCCTGGGCGCCACCAAGGCGATGCACACCGTCATCGCGGCAGAGTGCACGGGGTGTGATCTCTGCGTCGACCCCTGCCCGACCGATTGTATCGAGATGATCCCGGTGCCGACCACGGTCGACAACTGGAAATGGGATCTGGCCAAGGTCGCCATTCCGGTCAAGATAGTGGAATAAACAGCGGAGTAACCATGCAGCATCTGCTAGAACGCATCAAAGCCGGCACCCTCTGGGATTTTCACGGTGGCATTCATCCTCCCGAGAACAAGCACCAGTCCAGCCTGACCCCCGTCGTGGACGCGGGTCTGCCCCCCCAACTCATCATACCGGTGCGCCAGCACGCGGGCCCGGCCGGCGAACTGCTGGTGCGGGTGGGCGACAGGGTCAAGAAAGGCCAGCCGCTCACTCGCCACGACAAGGGGCGCATAGTGCCGGTGCACGCCTCCACCTCGGGCACTGTCACCGCCATCGAACAACATACTGTGGCGCACCCCTCGGGCCTGGACGATCTCTGCGTCATTCTGACCCCGGACGGGGAAGATGCCTGGGGGACGCGCAACCCCCAACCCGACTACTGGAATCTGGAGCGGGGCGAACTGCTCGAACGCATCCAGCAGGCAGGCGTCGCGGGGCTCGGCGGCGCCGTCTTCCCGACCCACAGCAAGCTCGATGGTCGCGGCCAGCTCACCGAGATCCTGATCGTCAACGGCCTGGAGTGCGAACCCTACATCACCACAGATGATCGCCTGATGCAGGAGTATGCCGACGAGATCATGGACGGTATCCGGGTACTCAAGCACCTGCTCAAGCCGAAGCTCACCCTGATCGGGGTGGAAGACAACAAGCCGGCAGCCATCGACGCCCTGACCCGCCATGCCACAGACCCGGATGTGCTGGTCAAGTCGGTGCCGACCAAGTACCCCTCCGGCGGCGCCAAGCAGACCATAGAGCTGCTCACCGGACGCCAGGTACCCAAGGGGGGCCGGGCCGTCGACATGGGCATCATGGTGCTCAACGTCGCCACCGTCTTTGCCATCAAGCGCGCCATCATAGACGGCGAGCCGCTCATCTCCCGCATCGTCACCCTCACAGGGGATGCCTTCAAGCAGCCGGGCAATGCCTGGGTGCGCCTCGGCACGCCGGTGCGCTGGCTGCTGCAACGCTTCGAACTGCAACCGGAGGCGGATCAGCGGGTCATCATGGGGGGCCCCATGATGGGCTTCACCCTGCCCCATGCCATGGTGCCCGTGGTCAAGGCCACCAACTGCCTGCTCTCCCCCACCCGCGCCGAGCTGCCGCCCCCCGGCCCCGAACAGGCCTGCATCCGTTGCAGCGCCTGTGCCGATGCCTGCCCCGCCAACCTGCTGCCCCAGGAGCTCTACTGGTACAGCCGGGTCAAGGAGTATGACAAGGCCGAGAAGCTCAACCTGTTTGACTGCATAGAGTGCGGGGCCTGCGCCTGGGTCTGCCCGAGCGAGATCCCCCTGGTGCAGTACTACAAGATTGCCAAGGATGACATCCGCGAAGTCCGTGCCGAGGCCGAGAAAGCGGAGCGCGCCAAGCAGCGCTTCGAGGCCAAGCAGGCCCGCTTCGAGCGGGACAAGGCCGCGCGGGAGGCTCGCCACGCCGAGGCCGCAGCCCAGCGTCGCCAGGCCATGGCCGCGGCAGGGGGGGATGATCCCGTCGCCGCCGCCCTGGCTCGTCTCAAGGCCAAGCAGGACGCCGCCAGCGCAGAAACCCAGCCGGACAACGCCGCCATGATGGCCGCCCGCGAGGCGCGTAAGCAGGAGGCGCTGGCGCGCCGCGCCGCCAAGGCGGCCGAGACCGCACAGACGGATGATGCCGGCACAGCTGTCGTTGCCGAAGCCGATCCCAAGAAGGCCGCCATTGCCGCCGCTCTGGCTCGCGCCAAGGCCAAGAAAGCCGCCCAGGCTGCCGATGACGAGGCCAGCAACACGGCTGCCACTCCGGACGAGCCGGTGACTGAGCCCGCTGCCGAGATCGACCCCAAGAAGGCTGCCATCGCCGCCGCCCTGGCCCGTGCCAAGGCCAAGAAAGCCGCCCAGGCCGCCGGTGACGAGGTCACAACCGACTCGCCTAGCGCCCCGAGCGAGCCGGCGGCTGAGCCTGTCCCCGAGGTCGATCCCAAGAAGGCAGCCATTGCCGCCGCCATCGCACGCGCCAAGGCCAAGAAGGCTGCCCAGACCGCCGGTGACGAGGTCACAACCGACTCGCCTACCGCCCCGAGCGAGCCGGTGGCTGGGCCCGCCCCCGAGGTCGATCCCAAGAAGGCAGCCATCGCCGCCGCCATCGCACGCGCCAAGGCCAAGAAAGCCGCCCAGACCGCCGGTGACGAGGTCGCGCCCGACGCACCAGTCTCCTCAAGTGACGCTGTGAGCGACACGCAGGCCGCCCCGAGCGAGCCGGTGGCTGAGCCCGCCCCCGAGGTCGATCCCAAGAAAGCTGCCATCGCCGCCGCCATCGCACGTGCCAAGGCCAAGAAAGCTGCCCAGACCGCCGGTGACGAGGTTGCGTCCGACGCACCAGTCTCCTCAAGTGACGCTGGGAGCGACACGCAGGCCGCCCCGAGCGAGCCGGTGGCTGAGCCCGCCCCCGAGGTCGATCCCAAAAAGGCAGCCATTGCCGCCGCCATAGCACGCGCCAAGGCCAAGAAGCTGGCGGCCGACGCCGCGGCGCACACTCCTTCCCCTTCGACCGACAAGAGCCACTGATCCATGTTCAATCTCGCGAGTGCGCCCTTCGCCCATAACCGCAAGCAGACCCAGACCCTGATGCTGCTGGTGATCCTGGCCTGTCTGCCCGGCTTCCTGGCCCAGACCTGGTTCTTCGGCTGGGGAACCCTGATCCAGACCCTGCTGGCTCTGGTGACGGCGCTGGGCTGTGAGGCCCTGGTCCTGCGCCTGCGCGGCCGCCCCGTCAAACCGGCCCTGCTGGACGGCAGCGCGGCCCTCACCGCCGTGCTGATCGGCCTCTCCCTGCCCCCCCTGCTGCCCTGGTGGATGCTGGTACTCGGCACCGCCTTTGCCATCATCATCGCCAAGCACCTCTATGGCGGGCTCGGTCAGAACCTGTTCAACCCGGCCATGGTGGCCTATGTGCTGCTGCTGGTCTCCTTCCCGGTCCAGATGACCAGCTGGCTGCCCCCCTCCAGCATCGCCGCCTACGGGGTCGACTTTGGGGACGCCGTCTCGGTGATCTTCACCGGCTTCAGCCTGGACGGTTACAGCCTGGCGCAGCTCAAGCAGGGGGTGGATGGCCTGACCATGGCCACCCCCCTCGACACCCTGAAGACGGGCCTGACCCAGGGGCTCACCGCCAGCGAGGTGATGACCCACGCTGTGTTCGAGGGCTGGGGCGGCATCGGCTGGAGCTGGGTCAACCTCGGTTACCTGCTGGGCGGCCTCTTCCTGCTGCAACAGAAGGTGATCAACTGGCGCATTCCCACCGCCGTGCTGGGGGCCCTGCTGCTGTCGGCCACCCTGGGCTATCTGGCCACGCCGGACGCCACCGCCACCCCCATGCTGCATCTGTTCAGCGGCGCCACCATGCTGGGGGCCTTCTTCATCGCCACCGATCCGGTGAGCGCGAGCACCACGGCCAGGGGGCGCCTCATCTACGGCGTGCTGATCGGCGTGCTGGTCTATCTCATCCGCCGCTTCGGCGGCTACCCGGACGCCTTCGCCTTTGCCGTGTTGCTGGCCAACCTTTGCGTGCCGCTCATCGACAGTCTGACTCGTCCCAAGGTCTATGGAGATCGCCGCAAATGAGTCATCCTCTTGCCGACAGCCAACCTCTGCATAGCCACTGCCATCGACAGCCTGACTCGTCCCAAGGTCTATGGGGATCGCCGCAAATGATCACCGCGCACATCTCACTCTCAGGAGCCTTCCCATGTTAAAGAGCATGCGCAAAAACGGCGTCACCCTGGCCCTGTTCGCCCTGGCCTGCACCGCCATGGTGGTGCTGACCAACGAACTGACCCGGGATCGCATCGCCCACCAGCAACAGCTGGAGAAGCTGCGTACCCTGGAGGCCCTGCTGCCGGCGGGGAGCTATGACAACAATCTGGTGGCCAGTTGCAAGCTGGTCAGGAGTCGGGAATACCTGGGCAGCGATCAGCCCATGCCGCTCTACACCGCGACCCTCAAGGGAGAGCACACCGGCTATGCGCTGGAAACCGTGGCCCCCGACGGCTACAGTGGTGCCATTCGCATGGTGGTCGGCACCGATGCCAAAGGGGCCGTCAGCGCTGTGCGGGTGCTGGCCCACAAGGAAACCCCGGGTCTTGGGGACAAGATAGAGCTGAAAAAATCGAGCTGGATAGAGAGCTTCGTCGGCAAGTTCCTCACCAAGGAGAACGCGGCCAGCTGGGCGGTGAAGAAGGATGGCGGCGAATTTGACGCCTTCACCGGCGCCACCATCACCCCCCGCGCCGTGGTCAAGGCGGTGAAAAACCTGCTGCTGCTGCAACAGGAACACCCCGAGCTGCTGCAAGAGGCCCCCTCCTGTGACGCCACCCCCTAACACCGGAGCCCCGTATGGCACATACAACGGAACAAGCCATGGAACAAGTTGATGTGATTGACGGCCAGAGCCCGGCCGAGGAAGGCAACAGCCGCCGCGAAGAGCTCAAGGAGCTGATGCTCCAGGGGCTGTGGAAGAACAACCCCTCCCTGGTGCAGGTGCTGGGGCTCTGCCCGACCCTGGCGGTCTCCTCCACCTTCACCAATGCCCTGGGGCTGGGTCTTGCGACCATGGTGGTGCTGATAAGCTCCAACCTGGCCATCTCCCTGGTACGCAACTGGGTGCCCAAGGACATTCGCATCCCGGTCTACGTGATGATCATCGCGGCCCTGGTGACCAGCGTGCAGCTGTTGATGAACGCCTACACCTATGGCCTCTATCAGGCGCTCGGCATCTTCATCGCGCTGATCGTCACCAACTGCGTCATCATAGGCCGGGCCGAGGCCTATGCCTCCAAGAACCCGCCCCTGCTGGCGGCCATTGACGGCTTCATGATGGGGCTGGGCTTCACTCTGGTGCTGCTGGTGCTGGGGGGGCTTAGGGAGATCATCGGCATGGGTACCCTGTTCGACGGCGCCGATCTGCTGCTGGGGGACTGGGCCAAATCCCTGCGCATCGAGCTGTTCCATGCCGATGCCAGCCTGCTGCTGGCCATTTTGCCGCCGGGGGGCTTCATCGGCCTGGGCCTGCTCATCGCCGGCAAGAATGCCATCAACGACTGGATGGGCCGCAAACAGCGTGCCGACAAGGCGCACTGCAGCCTGCCCGCAGCCGGTGCCCGCGCCACCCAGCTCTGAGGGCTGGCACCAAGACAGACATGAGACTCGATGAATAACCAAAAACGCAGAGAGATACTGGAGCGGTTGCGGGAGAACAACCCGCATCCCACCACTGAGCTCAACTTCACCACGCCGTTCGAGCTGCTGATCGCCGTGCTGCTGTCGGCCCAGGCGACCGATGTCAGCGTCAACAAGGCCACCGACAAGCTCTATCCGGTGGCCAATACCCCAGCCGCCATGCTGGCTCTCGGGGTGGACGGCGTGAAGGAGTACATCAAGACCATAGGCCTGTTCAACACCAAGGCCGAGAACGTCATCAAGACCTGCGCCATCTTGCTGGAGCGCCACGGCGGCGAGGTGCCGGAGGACCGCGAGGCACTGGAAGCCCTGCCGGGGGTGGGACGCAAGACCGCCAACGTGGTGCTCAACACGGCGTTTGGCTGGCCCACCATCGCCGTCGATACCCATATCTTCCGGGTGTCGAATCGCACCGGTTTCGCGGTGGGCAAGAACGTGGATCAGGTGGAGGAGAAGCTGCTGAAGGTGGTGCCCGCCGAGTTCAAGCTGGATGTGCACCACTGGCTCATCCTGCACGGGCGCTACACCTGCCTGGCGCGCAAGCCACGCTGCGGCTCCTGTATCATCGAAGACCTGTGCGAGTACAAAGAAAAGGTCTACCCGGAGAGCTGATCGACCTCCTGTCCGTTCACAGCCTGATCTCAAGACCTAGATTGAAAGCAGTACCAATCACCAACCCGGAGAATTGAGCAATGAGAATTCTGCATACCATGCTGCGCGTCGGCGACCTGCAACGCTCCATCGACTTCTACACCCGCGTGCTGGGCATGACACTGCTGCGCAAGAGCGAGAACAGCGAATACAAGTACACCCTGGCCTTCGTCGGCTACGGTGACGAGAAGGATGAGGCCGTCATCGAGCTCACCTACAACTGGGGCGTGAGCGAGTACGAGCTGGGCTCTGCCTACGGTCACATCGCCCTGGAAGCGGACGACATCTATGGCACCTGCGACGCCCTGCGCGCCGCCGGCGCCAAGATCACCCGCGAGCCGGGCCCGGTCAAGGGTGGCACCACCGTCATCGCCTTCGTGGAAGATCCGGACGGTTACAAGATTGAGCTGATCGCCAAGAAAGACACAGGAACCGGCCTCGGCGTCTGAGCCAGACCGGCACCCTGGTGGTGACATAGCAAACGGGGCCCTGGGGCCCCGTTTTTGTTGGTACTCTGCCCGCCGCCCAGCATCAGGCGAGGCGGAAGCGGCCTATGGTCTGGCGCAGGCTCGCCGCCAGCTGGCTCAGCTCCAGACAGGCGCGGGCGGTGTGATCGGCGCCGGTCGCCACCTCGTTGGAGGACTCGTTGATCCGCTCCACGTTGCGGCCCAGCTCATCGGAGACCGCATCCTGCTCACCGCAGGCGCTGGCGATCTGGATCGCCATGTCGGCAATCTGGCCGACCGCCTCCTCGATCTGCTGGATCCCCGAGCTGGTCTGCTCGCTCTGGCTCACGCACTGGCGGATCATCTCGCAGCTCTGGCTGGTCACCGCCTTCGCCTGGTTGGCGCGGGCCTGCAGGGTTTCGATGATGGCGACTATCTCGCCGGTCGAGGCCTGGGTGCGGCCCGCCAGGGTGCGCACCTCATCGGCCACCACCGCAAAGCCGCGGCCCTGCTCGCCGGCGCGGGCCGCCTCTATGGCGGCATTGAGCGCCAGCAGGTTGGTCTGATCGGCGATGCCGCGAATGACGTCCACCACCAGGTTGATCTGGGCGGATTCCCGCTCCAGCTCCGCCACCAGGGTGCCCGCCTGCTCCATCTCCTCGGCAACCCGGGTGATGGCCACCAGGGCGCCCTGCACATCCTGATTGCCGCGACGGGCCAGGGCATTGGCCGAGCTGGCGGATTCCGAGGCGACCTCGGTGTTGCCCGCCACATCGGCCACCGTCGCCTTCATCTGGGCCATGGCGGTCGCCACCAGGGAGATCTCCTGCTGCTGGCTCTGGATCCCCTGGGCCGACTGCTCGGAGACGGCGCTCACCTCCTCGATGGCGGCCCCCAGCTGGGTCACGGCGGCGACCACCTCCTCGATGAGACCGCGCAGGTTGTCCTGCATCTTGAGGGAGGCACTGGCCAGCATGCCCAGTTCATCCTGCCCTATGTGCTGGCGATCCAGCCTGTGAGTCAAGTTCCCCTGCGCTATGGCGTTGGCCTGGGCGACCACGGCCTGCAGCGGCAGGCAGATCTGGCGCGTGAGGAACCAGGTCATCACCCCCATGAACAGCAGCAGGGCGCCGATGCTCAGAGTGGCGAAGGTCGTCACCATGTTGACGCTGCCAAGCAGGCTGCCGCGGTTCTCCTTGACGAAGCCGAGGTTCACCTCCACCAGGGCGTTGACCCCCTGCTCCAGCTCGGTGTAGCTACCGTTGGATTGGAACAGCGCGTCCCTGGCCTGCTCCTTGAGCCCCTGCACCAGCAGGCTGTCGACCCGGTTGACCGCGCTCAGATACTGCAGCCACTGCTGCTTGGCCCGGTTGAACACCTGGCGCTCGTGCTCGGCCCCGACGGTGGCCTCATAGGCACTCAGGGCGCGCTCCACCTTGGCCACGCTCTCCTGGATGCGGCCGCGACGGGCCTGCTGATCGGCGGCGTCCTCGACCATCAGCAGGGCAAACTGGGCGCGGCGCACATAGGAGACGTCGTAGAGCAGGGTTTCCACCGAGATCACGCTCGGCAGGGTGGAATCGGTGAAGTTGAGCACCCGATCCCGAACTCCGCGCAGCTCGCTGGCGAGAAAAAGACCGAATATCACGTTGATGGCGGCGATTACCGCAAAGACCACGGCAATCTTCTTGCCGATGGAGAGGTTCTTGTAAGACATGTTGGCTGGTGATCCTCGACTGCTGATAAGCAGGTGCACAGTGGCGATCACATCCGTGTAAGCGGTGACCCGAGACTCCTGACGGGAAAATGAAACAACGCGAACGAGCGGGGAAGAGCGTTCGCAGGCGCGCACCCTATCACAGCTGCCGCCCTCGCTCATCCCTCTCTTGTTGCACAGGGCCATGTCGTTCGGCATGGGCCCGGGATACAAGAGCGACCGGATGAGCACAAACTTGAGTCGATTGCCCCAATCGCCCCGCCATCATGGACAAACGGGAGGCCAGGTTATGTAATGGCCCTCTCGTCTCTCCCAACCACAGTCCCCCGAGGCCCCATGGATAACGCGTCGACCCTCAGCCCCTCCTGGTCAGTCCAACTGCGCGAGCAGATACAGGAACGCCCCCTCATCGCCCTGGGACTGCTGCTCGCCCTGGCAACCGTCATGCTGCTCCTGTTGCAGAGCCTCATCATGCTGGCGGCCGGTGACATCAGTCCCGGGGTGCGTTATGGCCTCATCGGCGGTGTCGCGGGGTTTGCCGCTACGGCGCTCGGCGCCCTGCCCGCCCTGTTCCTGCGATCTGTCCCCCAGCGGGTGGAAGACGCCATGCTGGGCTTTGCCGCCGGCATGATGCTGGCGGCCAGCGCCTTCTCCCTGCTGCTGCCGGGGCTGGAGGCGGCCGAGGGGATCACCGGGGACGGCTTTCTCGCCGCCGCCGTGGTGGTGGCCGGCATGACCCTGGGGGTCTTGCTGATGCTGGGGCTGGATCAGTTCACCCCCCACGAGCACGACAAGACGGGCCCCTGCGGCCCCGGCCACGAGAGCTGCTCCCGGGTCTGGCTGTTCGTGTTCGCCATAGCCCTGCACAACCTGCCGGAAGGCATGGCCATCGGGGTCAGCTTCTCCCAGGGGGACATGGCGGTGGGGTTGCCGCTCACCACCGCCATCGCCCTGCAGGACATCCCCGAGGGGCTGGCGGTGGCGCTCGCCATGTCCGCCGCCGGCTTTCGCCCCTCGGTCGCCGTGCTGGTGGCCATCGGCAGCGGCCTGCTGGAACCGCTCGGCGCCCTGCTCGGGGTCGGGCTCGCCAGCGGCATGGCCATCGCCTACCCCATAGGTCTGGGGCTCGCGGCCGGTGCCATGTTGTTCGTGGTCTCCCACGAAGTGATCCCCGAAACCCACCGCAACGGTCACCAGACCCATGCCACCCTGGGCCTGATGGCCGGCTTTGCTTTGATGATGACGCTGGATACGGCCTTGGGTTGATATGGGCGCGAGAGGCCGGGGCTGGATGCAAGCCGTCTTTTCCCACGCGGTGATCCCCGAGCCAATCGCTTCGGCCATCAGACCCATCTCCTCCCGGGGCCGATGGCCGGCTTTGCTTTGATGATGACGCTGGATACGGCCTTGGGTTGATATGGGCGCGGGAGGCGGGGGCTGGATGCAAGCCGTCTTTTCCCACCCAGAGATCCCCGGGCCTGATGGTCGGTTCGCCCTGATGATGAAGCAAGATACGGCCTTGGATTGATAACACGCTGATAAATAGCCTAATGTCTAGTTCCTTGCGTTCCTGATCCGGCTGATGATGGGTGCGCGTCGCCCCTATCGAGACCCTGCATGAGATGATCGTCCGGATGGCTCTGCTGCTTTGCCTACTTGCCCCAGCCAGTGGGGCCGTCGGTGCCACCGAGGTGTACCACACGGCGGCGCAAGCCAAGTCGGCCCCCAAGTACCTGACCCTGGCGGGAGGGAAAACAGGCGGGATCTGCGTCGATCTGTTCAGACGGATGGAAGCGCGGGAGCCGGCCCTGCGCATCGAGGGGGATCAGACCACCCTGCCCCTCAAGCGCCTGGAGAAGAAGGTGCGGCACGGCCAGCTGGATTTCATCTGCGGCGTGGGGGACAGCCCGGAGCGCCGCAGCCAGTTCGTCTATCTGCAACCCGCCATCTTCACGGTGCGCTACCACCTGGCGGTGCGCCACGACGATCCGGTCGAGATACACCGCTGGGAGGACGTCAGGGCACTCGGTCAGCAGGGGAGCATACTCATCAATCACGGCAGCGGCGCCATCGCACGGCTCCAGGCCATCGGCGGCCTCATCATCGACAGCGGCGGGATCGGCAGCAAGGCCAACTACGACAAGCTGTTGATGAAGCGGGGGCGCTTCGTCTACTACCGCTCCCCGGGGTTTGAATCCGATCTGCGCGAGCACGGGCTGGAAGAGCGGATCCGCATTCTCCCCACAGTGATGGAAGAGACCCCCTTCTACATACTGTTCCACCGCCGCAGCACCCCAGAGCGGCTGGCCCTGTTTGCCAACACCTTGCAGCAGCTGGCCTCGAGCGGCGAGCTGGCCACCCTGGTCGAGCACTACCACTGACGCAGGAGATGCCCCGGCAGCCCCACAGGAATGCTCGGCGCCATCGCCAAGTTTTGTTATCATCCCCGCCAACTTTTCCGGCCCAGCGGCCATCGAGACGAGGTAGATGATGAAAGTAGGTATTATCGGCGCCATGGAGCAGGAAGTTGCCCTGCTGCGCAGCCAGCTGAGTGAACCCACCACCCTGCAACTGGGCGGCTGCGAGTTCTATCAGGGCCGTCTGGCCGGTAAAGAGGTGATCCTGACCCGCTCCGGCATCGGCAAGGTTGCCGCCAGCGTCGCCACCAGCCTGCTGCTGGAGAAATTTGCCCCCGATTGCGTCATCAACACCGGCTCCGCCGGTGGCTTCGCCCAGGATCTGCACATCGGAGACGTGGTCATCGCCAGCGAGATGCGTTTCCACGACGTGGACGTGACCGCCTTCGGTTACGAGATGGGTCAGATGGCCCAGCAGCCCGCCGCCTTCCCCTGCGATGACAAGCTCATCGCCCTGGCCCAGGCCTGCATCGCCGAGCAAGGCAAGCACCAGACCAAGGTCGGCCTCATCTGCACCGGTGATCAGTTTATGTGCAAGCCGGACGCCATCGCCAAAGCCCGCGCCGACTTCCCGCAGATGCTGGCAGTCGAGATGGAAGGGGCCGCCATCGGCCAGGTATGTCACATGTTCAAGGTGCCCTATCTGGTGGTGCGCGCCATGTCCGACATCGCCGGCAAGGAGCAGGTGGAATCCTTCGATGCCTTCATCGAGGTGGCGGGTCAACACTCCGCCGAGGTGATCATCGCGCTGCTCGGCAAACTGTGATCGATACCCTCTCCTGGGACGCCCTGATGACCGCCCTCGCCTCGACGACGGCGGCCATCATGGTGGGTGCCGCCCTGCTGGAGGCCCTGCTGCCCTGGCCCGCCCGTTTCAGGCCCGGCGCCACAGTGCCGCTGCTGACCCGCCTCGGCCACAAGGTGTATCGCCCGGACGGTTCCCCCAGTCAGCAACGCCAGGCGGGGCTGCTGGCCCTGCTGGTGGTCTGGGTCCCCTGCGCCGCCGGCCTCTGGGCGGTGCGCAACCTCTCCCTCTCCGAACCCCTGTTCGACCTGCTGTTCCTGCTGCTGATGCTGGAATCACGCCCCCTGCGGGAGCTTGCCCAGGGGAGCCGCGCCCTGGCAACCCAGGAGACCCTGGTGGTGGCGAGGTTGCAGGCAGCAAGCTGGCTCAGGCGAGAGACGGGCGCGCTCTCGGTGATGGGATTGAACAAGGCGGTGAGCGAGACCTGCGTGCTGCGCCTGGTCGGCCAGTGGGCCGGCCCCCTGCTGGGCTTTGCCCTCGCCGGGGTGCAGGGGGCCCTGCTCTGGCGTCTCGCCCAGCTGATGAATCAGGCCTGGAGCCCGAAACAGGCGGAGTTCGTCCACTTCGGCCGCGCCGCCAGTGCGCTCTATCAGGGGCTCTGTGCCCCCGCCATATTGCTGCTGGCGCTCCCGCTTGCGCTGACCCGGTTGCGTCAGCTTGGGGGCAAGCTGCGCCTTGCCCTGCGCTGGCCCTATCCGGCCATGGGTGGCCTGCTCAGCCTGCTGGCACAGACCACGGGCTGCCGCCTCGGGGGCCCCCGCTACTACCAGGGCCAGCTGGTGCGCCTTGCGGTGTTTGACGAAGGCGCCGAACCCGATGCAGCCCTGCCCCTGCGCCTGCTCCATCGCCTGCTGCTGATCGGCTGGGGCTGGCTCGGGCTCTCGCTGCTCCTGACCCTGATGACACTGACCCATGGCTGACCGCTTTCCCCTTCGCGCCCTGTGCCTGCTGCTGTGCCTGCTCGGCTGGCCCCTGTCCGGTGCGGCGGCCACCCCGCAGCGCATCATCAGCCTCACCCCCCATCTGACCGAGCTGCTGTACGACATAGGGGCCGGGGATCGCATAGTCGCGACCGACGATGCCTCCGATTTCCCCCCCGAGGTGGCGCCCCTGCCCCGGGTCGCCAACTATCGCAGCATCAACCTGGAGGCACTTCTAGCCCAGAAGCCGGATCTGGTGGTGGCCTGGCGCTCGGCCCAGTCCCGCATGCTGGCCCCCGTCGAAAAGCTTGGTATCCCCGTCTTCTACTCGGAGCCCACCGACTTTGCCTCCCTGGCCACCGAGATGCGCAGCCTGGGGCGCCTGCTCGGCACCCGGCAGAAAGCCGACCAGCAGGCCGACGCCTATCTGGCCAGGCTCGATGCGCTGAAACAGCGCTACGGCAAGCCCAAGCCGGTCTCGGTCTTCTATCAGCTCTGGTATCCACCGCTGACCAGCGTCAACGACTCGACCTGGCCGGGCCGCGCCATCAGGCTCTGCGGCGGCCGCAATCTCATGGCGGATGCCAAGACCCCCTATCCCCAGGTCGGGCTGGAGCAGGTGATCAAGGCCAACCCCGGGCTCATCCTGGCCGGCAGCCGGGATCCCGCCGTGCTGGCCCACTGGCGCCAGTGGCCCATGCTGGATGCCGTCAAGCAGCAGCGCCTCGTCCTCATCAACCCCGATGAACTGCACCGCTTCACCCCGCGGGCCCTCAACGCGGTGGAGCAGCTGTGTGAGGCCATCGCCCGCAGCAAGCCGCCATCGACCTGAGGCCCAGGCTTCACATCGGGCGAGCCCTCCGATGGCTCGCCACAAGATATGGCATAAAATATGCTTTCTATCCTGACAGATACTCACTCCATAACGGGACTATGACATGTTCAACGGAAAAACGATCCTGATCACCGGGGGTACCGGCTCCTTTGGCAAGAAGTTCATCGAGGCGGTTCTCTCCCTGTACACGCCGAGCCGTTTGATCGTCTATTCCCGTGATGAACTCAAGCAATTCGAGATGCAGCAGCGCTTCAACCATCCCTGCATGCGCTACTTCATCGGCGATGTGCGCGATGCCGAGCGGCTCAACATGGCCATGCACGGCGTGGACTTCGTGGTTCATGCCGCCGCCCTCAAGCAGGTGCCGGCCGCCGAGTACAACCCCATGGAGTGCATCAAGACCAACGTCGGGGGCGCCGAAAACGTCATCAAGGCGGCGCTCAACAACGGGGTCGAGAAGGTGATCGCCCTCTCCACCGACAAGGCCGCCAACCCGGTCAACCTCTATGGCGCCACCAAGCTCTGCTCCGACAAGCTGTTCGTGGCCGCCAATAATATGGCGGGCAAGCACCCGACCATCTTCTCGGTGGTGCGTTACGGCAACGTGGTGGGGTCGCGCGGCTCTGTGGTGCCCTTCTTCGACCGGTTGATCAGGGAAGGGGCCAGCCGCCTGCCCATCACCCATGGCGAGATGACCCGCTTCTGGCTCACCCTGCAGCAGGGGGTGGAGTTCGTGCTGACCAACTTTGCCCGCATGAAGGGGGGGGAAGTGTTCGTTCCCAAGATCCCGTCGGTGCGCATCACGGATCTCGCCAGCGCCATGGCCCCCGAGCTGCCCCAGGAGATCATCGGCATCCGCCCGGGCGAGAAGCTGCACGAGGTGATGTGCCCAGCCGATGACTCCTACCATACCTATGAGTTCAAGGACTATTACGTCATCGCCCCCAGCATCACCTTCACGAGTCGCAACAATGACTTCGCGATCAATGCCCTGGGGGAGCAGGCGATCTTGGTCGAGCCCGGCTTCGAATACAATTCCCTCAATAATCGCCATTTCCTGTCGATAGAGGAATTGAAAGCGATGAACCAGCAGGTGCTAACCGAATGATCCCCTATGGACGCCAATCCATCACAGATGAAGATATCGATGCCGTCGTTGCCGTCCTGAAGTCGGACTATCTAACACAAGGTCAGATGGTGCCCGCCTTTGAGCAGGGACTGGCCGACTACTGCCGGGCCCCCCATGTGATCGCCTGTAACAACGGCACCACGGCCCTGCATCTTGCCTGCGCCGCGCTGGAACTGGGCGCGGACGACTGGGTCTGGGTCTCGGCCATCAGCTTCGTCGCCTCGGCCAACTGTGCCCGCTACTGCGGTGCCCAGGTGGATTTCGTCGATGTGGAGCCCGAGACCGGCAACCTCTGCGTGGCAGCGCTGCGCGCGAAGCTGCAAGGCGTCCAGGGCAGCCCTCGCCAACCCAGGGCCCTTGTCGCCGTGCATCTGGCGGGCCAACCCTGCGATCTCGCCGAGATTGGCGCCCTGTGCAGGCAGTATGGCGTTCACCTCATCGAGGATGCCTGCCATGCCCTGGGGGCCAGCTATCGGGGGGACCCCATCGGCAGCTGTGCCCACAGCGACATGACCGTCTTCAGCTTCCATCCCGTGAAACCCATCACCACGGGGGAAGGGGGCGCGGTGACCACCCGCAGTGCCGAGCTGGCGGCCAAGCTTCGCCTCTATCGCAGCCATGGCATCACCCGGGACCCCGAGCAACTGAGCGCTCCCAGTCCAGGTGGCTGGTACTACGAGCAGCAGGTGCTGGGCTTCAACTATCGGCTGACCGACATCCAGGCGGCACTGGGTTCAAGCCAGCTCCGCCGCCTGCCCCTGTTTATCGACCTTCGCCAGCAGTTGGCCGCCCGTTACGACGCCCTGCTGACCCGGCTGCCGGTGCAGCCCCTGCGTCAAAGGGATGACCGCCGCAGCGGCTACCACCTCTATGTGGTCCAGGTCGCCGACCGGGATCGGGTGTTTGCGCAGCTGAGGGAGGCTGGCATCGGCGTCAACGTCCACTACATGCCCATTCCGGCCCAGCCCTATTACCGTGATCTGGGCCATGATCCCGCCGATTATCCCGGCGCCCAGGCCTACTACCGGCAAGCCATCAGCCTTCCCCTGTTCCCGGCCCTCTCATCAGCCGAGCAGGACAAGGTCGTCGAGGCCCTGGAGCGGGTACTATGCGCCTAGCCTTGGGGACTGTGCAGTTCGGGCTCGCCTATGGCATCAGCAATAGCGCGGGCGAGGTAGCGGATGACGAACTCGACACCATACTGGCCCTGGCACGCCAGCTGGGCGTGGATACCCTGGACACGGCCCAGGCCTATGGCAATGCCGAGGCCAGACTCGGCAGCCGTCACACCGCCGATTTTCAGCTGGTCAACAAGCTGGCACCGGGCATCCAAGCCACAGAGGTCGCCACCTCGGTGACCAGCAGCCTGCAACAGCTGGGGCGCACCAGGCTGGATGGCTTGCTGCTGCACCGCAGCCAGGATGCCAGCCCTGCCCTGTTCGAGGCGTTGGCGACACTGCAGCAAGAGGGCAAGGTGGGCAAGACAGGGATCTCCGTCTACTCCCCCGAGGAGCTGGCACTGTGGCTGGAGCAGGGTTACCCCCTGGAGCTGGTGCAGTTACCTGCCAACCTGCTCGATCAGCGCTTTTTACGCTCGGGCTGGCTCGACCGATTGCAGGACTTGGGGTGTGAAATCCATGTGCGCTCCCTCTTCCTGCAAGGCCTCTTGTTGATGCAGCCGGGCCTGCGTCCCGACCATTTTCACCCCTTCAGCGAACAGTTGGCGCGGCTGGATGGGTGGCAGCCCCACCTATCCCCCCTCCACAAGGCACTCTCCCTGATCCCGGCCCTGCCCCAGGTGAGCCGCTTCGTGGTGGGGGTCTGTCATGCCCATGAGCTGGCGGCGATCGCGTCGGCCTATGCCCATCTGCATCCGTGCCATGACAACGAGCTGGCCGCCCTCGCCTGCAACGAGCCGGCCCTCATCAACCCAGCCTTGTGGAGAACATCATGATCCTCGGTATCCTGCAGGCCAGAGCCGGCTCCAGCCGACTGCCGGGCAAGGTGCTCAAGCCCCTGCTAGGCGCCCCCATGCTCGCCCGCCAGATTGAACGGCTCAAGCGCTCGGCCAGACTGGATCAGCTGGTGGTTGCCACCAGTGACCAGGCCGACGACCTGGCCATAGCGGCCCTCTGCGCAGAGCTGGATGTTCCCTGTTATCGCGGCCTCCTGGACGACGTGCTGCAGCGCTTTCATCTGGCGGCGCAACCCTTTGGCCCCAGCCAGATTGTCAGGCTCACCGGCGACTGCCCCCTCGCGGATCCCGCCCTCATCGACGAGCTCATCGAGCTTCATCTGACCGGCGGCTATGACTACAGCAGCAACTGCTGGGATCCCAGCTACCCGGACGGACTGGATGCGGAGATCCTGAGCGCAGCCACCCTCGATCTGCTGGCCGAACGCGCCCAGAGCCCGGCCCAGCGCGAGCATGTGACCTACTACATCCGCCAGCATGCGGATCAGTTCAAGATTGGGACACTGAGCCGCACCCCCAGCCTGGCCCACCTACGCTGGACGGTAGACGAGCCCGCCGACTTCGAGCTGGTCGAGCAAATCTACCGCCGCCTCTATCCGGTCCAGCCCGCCTTCACCACAGAAGACATCCTCGCCCTGCTGGCGCGGGAGCCGCAACTGGCGACCCTAAACACCCAACACCAGCGCAATGAAGGGCTGGCAACCTCACTGGCCAAGGAGAAGCATTCATGACCTCACGTTATCAGCATTCACTGGCACTCTCTGTCCGTGCAGAGCAGAGCATTCCCTTAGGGTCCCAGACCTTCTCCAAGAGCCGCCTCTGCTTCCCCTACGGCGCCGCCCCGCTCTTTATCGAGCGCGGCCAGGGCGCCAGGGTATGGGACGTGGATGGCAACGACTATCTGGACTTTGCCAGCGGTCTGCTGGCCATCAGCCTGGGTTACTGCGACCAGGATGTGAACCAGGCCGTGCTGGAGCAGCTCAATCTGGGCTCCATCTTCTCACTTCCCCATCGGCTGGAAACCGAGGTGGCCGAACAGCTGATCGAGCTTATCCCCTGTGCCGAGATGGTGCGCTTTGGCAAGAACGGCACCGATGCTACCTCCGCCTGCATCCGCCTCTCCCGCGCCGTCACCGGTCGGGAGCGGGTCGCCGTCTGCGGCTACCACGGCTGGCAGGACTGGTACATCGGCTCCACCACTCGCCACCTGGGGGTGCCCGAATGCGTACGCGAACTGACCCATCGCTTCGACTACAACGATCTGGGCTCCCTCAAGACCCAGCTGGAGGCCCATCCCGGCGAGTTTTCCGCCGTGATCCTGGAACCCATGAACGTCGCCTGGCCCACCCCCGAGTTCCTGCCCGGGCTGCGCCAGCTCTGCGACGAGCACGGCGCCCTGCTCATCTTCGATGAGACCATCACCGGCTTTCGCTTCCACCTCGGCGGTGCCCAGACCCTGTTCGGCGTCACGCCGGATCTGGCCGCCTTTGGCAAGGGCATGGCCAACGGTCTCCCCATCTCCGCCGTGGTGGGCCGCCGCCAGTACATGGGCCGCATGGAGGATATCTTCTTCTCCGGCACCTTTGGTGGCGATGCCATCGCCCTGGCGGCGGCCAACGCCGTCATCAAGAAGATGCGCCGGCTCGACGTGCCAGCACAACTGGCAGAGCGGGGCCAGCAACTGCTCGATGGGCTCAACGCACTGCTGCAACAAATAAACGCCCCGAGCTGGCTGCAAAGCGCCGGTCACCCGAGCTGGAGCTTCCTGCTGATCGGCGACTCGGCCAACCACTCCAGCTGGCTGCTGAAAAGCTACTTCATCCAGGAGCTGTGCAAGCGTGGCATTCTCAGCCTCGGCAGCCACAACCTCAACCTCGCCCACAGCGAGCAGGACGTTCACACCCTGCTGAACGTCTATGCCGAGGTGCTGCCAGCGCTTATCCGTCTGGATGCCGACAAGGCCATCCATCAATCTCTGGATGGCGAGCCGATCCAGCCGGTGTTCAAGGTGCGCTGAGTGCTGCCCCTGTGGATTTTCAGCGAAGGGGACAAGCGTCGGGGTCTGGGTCACCTCAGTCGCTGCAGCGCCTATGCCGCCGCCTGGCGGCAACAGGGCGGCACTGTCCACTGGGTGGTCGAGGGCGATGATCTTGCCAGCGCCATGCTCAAGGAGGAGTCCGTTCGCTGGGGCAACTGGCAGCAACAGTCCATCTCTCCACAGCAGGCGGTCGCCATTGTCGACTCTTATTCGGCGAGCCTGACGACACTGCAGAGCATAGCGGCAGGTTTTGTGCGGGTTATTTACCTCGATGACACCGAGCGCCTGGACTATCCAGAGGGGATGGTGATCCATGCCAGCCCCGGAACCCCAGGCAACAAGTGCGGTACCGCCACCTGGCAGTGGGGACCGGGTTGGCAGCCCCTGCGCCCTCCGTTCTGGTCCGTTCCCGCCCGAACCCGGGTTCCCGAGCGCATCGAGCGCATCCTGATCATCATGGGGGGAACCGACGTGCGCGACCTGACTCCAGGGCTGGTCACCTGGCTACGCCAGCACTGTCCGGAGGTGGAGCTGGACGTCGTCATCCGGGAACACGATCCGCGACTGTCGGGATGCAGGCAACATCACCGCCTCGATGCCAGCCAGATGGCCGCTCTCATGTGTCGCTGCGATCTGGCCATCAGCAGTGCCGGACAAGTGACCTATGAGCTGGCGCGCTGTGGTCTGCCGGGCATCCTTGTCGGCGTTGCCGACAACCAGGCCAGTCAGCTGGCTGGCTGGTGCGGCCTTGACGCCTTCCTCCCGGGCGGCTGGTGGCATGATGCCGACTTGCTCTCCCGGCTGGAACAAGGGCTGGCAAGACTGGCTGCACCGGATGAACGCACCAGACGAGCACACAGGCTGCAAGCGCTGATGGCAGGAAACGGCACCCTGGAGGCCCTCTCATGGCTCAACCAGAGATAGATCTGCAGCGGCGCTTCGAGCTGGCAGATGTCACCCTCATCCCTTTTTCCATGCTGGACGAGCAGCAGATAGTGGCTGTCTGGCAGATGCGCAACCATCCGGAGATTGCACGCTGGATGAACACAGGGGGTGACATCAGCCTGGAGGCGCATCGCGCCTTCATGGCACGCCAACAGCAGGAGACCCGCAACCTTAACTACCTCTGCCAGGATCCTCAAGGGATCCTGGGGGTACTCTCCCTGCACCGGCTGGACTGGCACAATCGCCTGGCCTGGCTCGGGATCTATCGCAATCCCTGGCGCAGCGAGAAACGGCTTGGCGCGCGCCTGCTGACCGCCGTCAACCGGCTCGCCTTCGAGGTCGCCCATCTGCACAGTCTCAAGCTGGAGGTCGCGGCGGATAATGAAAGAGCCATCCAATCCTATCTGAGAGCAGGCTTTCGCCATGAAGGCGCCTGGCGGGAGGCGGTCTATCGCCCCCAAACAACAAACCATGTCGATCTCGTGCTGATGGGGATCACTGAACAGGAGTGGACACATTCATGACCCAAGCCATGGCGAGCGCCATCAATCCGGATCGCTGCTTCATCATCGCCGAACTGTCTGCCAACCATGGCCACTCCCTGGAGACGGCGCTGGCGACGGTACGCGCGGCCAAGGCATGTGGTGCCGATGCCATCAAGATCCAGACCTACACGGCCGACACCATCACCCTGGATTGCGACAATGAGTATTTCCAGATCAATCAGGGCACCATCTGGGATGGCACCACGCTCTACAAGCTCTATCAGGAGGCCTATACCCCCTGGGAGTGGCATGCCGCCATCCAGGCCGAGGCGCAGAAAGAGGGGCTGGTCTTCTTCTCCACCCCCTTTGATGTCACAGCAGTCGATTTTCTGGAAGGTCTCGATGTCCCCCTCTACAAGATCGCCTCGTTCGAAATCACCGACATTCCCCTGATCGAATACGCTGCCAGCAAGGGCAAGCCGATGATCATCTCGACCGGCATCGCGACCCTGGCCGACATCGATGCTGCAGTGCAGGCCTGCCGCCGCATGGGCAATCAGGATATTACCCTGCTCAAGTGCACCTCCTCCTACCCCGCTCCGGTGGAGGAGGCCAACCTGCTCACCATTCCCAATATGCGACAGACATTCGGGGTGAAGGTAGGATTGTCCGACCATACCCTGGGAGAAGCCGTGGCCATGGCCGCCACCGCGCTGGGGGCTCGCGTGATTGAAAAACACTTCATTCTGGATCGCGCCCTGGGAGGGCCGGATGCCTCCTTCTCCATGACACCGGACGAGTTTTGCCATATGGTCGACGGGATCAGGCAGGTTGAAGCCGCCCTGGGCGAGGTCTGCTACAGCCTCAATGACAAGGCGATGGCAAACCGGCATTTCTCCCGCTCACTCTTCGTCTGTGAGCCGATGAAAGCAGGAGAGGTCTTTACCCCCCGCAATGTGCGCTCCGTCCGGCCTGCGGATGGATTACCCCCGGCTCACCTCCCCTCCCTGCTGGGTCGCCGTGCAAGCCAGGATATTCAGGCTGGCACACCGCTGGCATGGCCATTGATTGCCCAAGTTGCCGAGGAGCAGTAAATGCAACAGAAAAACGTCTTCATGGCCCGGGAAGGGAACGAGTGGTACGAGCGCAACAAGGCCGCCATCCTCGAGAAATCCCTGGCGAGTGACCCCATCTTCAAGGCGTTGGAATACCTGGGCAGCAAACCTGCCAGTATCCTGGAGATAGGCTGTGCCAACGGCTGGCGGCTGGCACAGCTGGCAGAGCACTACGGCGCCCGTTGCTATGGGGTGGATCCTTCGGCCAGCGCCATCCAGGATGGGCTCTCCCGCTATCCAGGGTTGCAGCTCACTGTGGGAACCGCCGACAGCCTGCCCGAAATAGAACCGGTCGATCTCATCATCTTCGGCTTCTGCCTCTATCTGTGCGATCCCCAAGATCTGTTCAGGATTGCCGCCGGCAGTGATGCCCTGCTGGCCGACCGGGGCCTCATGACCATACTGGATTTCAATCCCCCGGCCGGCCACTATCGCAACGACTATCAGCATCACGCCAATCTCTTCAGCTACAAGATGAATTACGGAGAGTTGTTTGGCTGGCACCCGGGCTACCATCGCCTGTTTGAACATGTGCAGCATCACGATGGTGGCGCCGAACTTGAGCCGGATGCGCTGATCTCGGTGCAGATCCTGCGAAAGGATGCGAGGCTACTCGCGGCGCAGAATCCTTATCCCAAGGGATAGAAAAACACCGGCCCAAGGGCCGGTGTTTTTATTTGCTTAAACTTTTTCCTTTATTTTCTGAACAGCGCCATCACTTCGTTATCTATCATATCGACGCTGTCGAGTGCCCTCGGATACATGTCTCTGACTTTCGCCAAGAACTCCAACCAGAGTTCGATGGCCGGCTTCATCAGCACCAGTGTCTCCTCCTCCCCCTCGAAGGAGTAGAGAATGGAGCTCAGCAGGGTAAATACATAGTTCATCGAACCTATCATGGTTTGTGAAATATGCTGCTGGCGTGTGGCAGAAATCTGGGCAAGATAGCCAAAGTTGCGCAGCATCAGCTGATTTATCTCATTGCGAGACGTGAAATTCTGTTGCCATTCGGCCACCATCTTGTCGATGAACATATTGAAGAATTCGACGTCAAGCAGCGAAGAGAAGTCTTGCTTGCACAAAGGGATCGGGGCACAGAGCGCCACTATCTCCCCCAGCAGGGCAGACTTGTCAACCGGCATAGAGAGGCTTATCTCGGTAATTGGCAAGGCCCTCGCCTTCTCAATCCTGGCACCATCGCTGCAATTGAAGCAGCGAACATCTTGATGGGTTGCAAGCTCTTGCTCGATAACTCGCCGCGAGGTGTCAAACATGGCGTTGCTGATAATGGTGCCGCCAAAATTCCCTTCCCGTTGCCATAGGCTATCGCCATACATCATCTCCCCCAAGGCCCCGGCACTCTCCTCGTTGTTGTAGTAGGAGCTGAGCTTGGAATGATGGTGCCCCTTGTGTTTGTAGCCGTTATCCAGACCGAACAGATACAGGTTTTTAAAACCAAGATGGATGGGGGCACTGACACCTATATTGCCCACCAGGGGGTTTACCCCACCGAGGGCCGCGATGGCGTTCAAGTGGGAAAAGTAATTATGGTATAGCCCGACACCAGGCTCACCCAACTTGAAGGCAAGCGCCGAACGGTTGAATAGCGAAGCGCAATCGGGGTGAATGACATCAGTACTCAGGAAGAGGACATCGCGCAGGTAATCAGGATCGTTCAGATTGACCAGGAAGTCATAGACTATCTTGGTCCGCTCAGTCTCAACGTGAATATCCGGCTTGATGCCAACTTTGTGCAAGGCCGAAATGGCGCTGCCACATGAGATGATGATGGCCTTGTCTTTGTTTTTCTCGATGACAGAGATGGAATCATCCAGCGAAGGGCCATTGGCAATAATAAAGACAGGTGTCCGAGAATAATCAGGCGGGATCCGCCCCCCCTTTTTCAAAAAGGGCACAGAACGTTCGATATTATTGATGGTGTGAGACAGGGCGATCAGATTGTCATCGAAAAAGCCCCACCCCATGACCAGCAGATAATATTCCTGCTGCACCTTCTCTATCAGCTTTCTTATCTTCTCGTTCTGATAGCCCCACATGACGAAAGCGTTGGCGATCAGGAAAGAGCCACGGCTGTGAATGGCCGAAGCAAAATCCTTGACGATGGTTTCTTCATCCTGCCCCAGCAGAATGTGCAACCCCAGATTCTCCTGATGCAGATAAGTCAGCAATGGCGCCCAGTCGAAGCAGAACAGGGACGCGTAGAAGAGATCCAGGTCCGGCTCAAACAGGAAGAGAGTACCGATCTTGCACCTTTCATAAAGATAACCGAGGTGATACCCCAGACCCACCCCGAAGATCAGGGCGCTCGGCACCTCATGGGGCACCTGGCCCAGCCTCTCTTCCCGCGCTGAAATGTCGTCAAGATAGGCATTGAGCTTGTTGAGGTACTCGACATGCATGAAGCCGAGGGGGTTGGCCTCCTGGCTGAAGGAGAACCTGGATAATCCCCCCTTCTCCATGAACTCCTTAACCAGCGTCTCACAGATGAGATAAGGCTCGGCACCGTACACGGCGACATCATCATCCAGCCATGCCAGATTGGGTTGACCGTTTTCACTGCAGAAGAACTTGAATGGACGAGCGGGCTGATAGTCCTCATACATGTCGGCGATATGGGGAATATATTGGCGAAACACCGCCATATTTTGTGCAAAGCGAAGGGGCAACGCCACCTTCATGGCAGCTTCCTGCTCTGCTTGCTGCTGAAGTCGCAGTGCATCCTGTTCCGCTTTTATCAGGGCTGCATCAATATTGCCTGGCATCAGAACTCCTTGCTGTTTGCACGATACGCTTGCCCGGCCCTGCTGGCTTTCCCAACATGGGTCAGCTGTTCGAAAATGGCGTGATGATGGCTGGCTGCCAAGGCTTTCGTGCTCTCTTCTTGAATTGACAGTTCGCCAGCCAGGGCTGCAACAGCCTGTTGTTGCTCAGGGTCATCTTGCGCAAGCTGCACCAGACGATCTATCAACGCCAGCCGCTCATCCATGCAGAGCAGGGCCTCATCATATTGCTGCTGCTGCAACAGTGCGTCCATCAAGCGGGTATTTTCCCGCAGTGCGTCATCGAGCTCGGTGAGAGTGGCTCTCACAGCTCACCCAGCTGCTGTCTCATCTGAAAACCTTGCTGTTTTTCAGCCTCGGGCAATTGATCCCAACCGGATTTGATGGTCAGCATCAGTCCCATGACCTCGTCGAGGGGGGCGATGTCCCGTGCCAGACTGGCATCCCAGATACGTTCATCCATATAGGCGTAAAGCCCATACAGGTCTTCTGCCATGGCGCCCTGACTCATATCCAGCGCATCCTGCAAACCATGCAGTAATCCCTGCGCCTTGGAGATGGCAACCGATTTGGCCTCCATGTCCTGGCGTTCGATGGCGCCCTTGGCTTGTGCCAGGCGTTCCAGGCACCCCTGCATCATCAATTGAATGACACGGTGAGGATCCGCCGTGGCCAGATCGGCGGCGAGGTTGCCTGCTGTATAGGCTTTGATATTGCGCTTGTACATATTTCAATACTCTCGATCTATCAAGATTTCTGATAATTCGTCTGCAGAGTGGACAATGCAGAGGCCGAGTTGTTCATCTTGACCAGCAAGGCATCCAGGCTGCCATATTGGGCACGCAGTGAGGCTTCATATTTTGCCAATTGTGCACTGGCCGTTGCGGTTTTCTGGGTAAGAGCACGCAAGTCCGAGTTCAAGACATCTTCTCGTTGTGCCAGCATGCCACCGCTCTTGGTATATTCTTTCAAGCCGGTATTCAAGGTGCCCGCCAGGCCCTTCTCTCCACCAAACAGCGCCACAACCTGATCGAAGTTCTTGTCGACGGCTTCGCCAAACTTCGTCTTGTCGAGGGACAGCTTGCCCTTGTTGTCCATCTTGATACCGACCTCGAAGATGGTGGAGTAGGTACCGCTGTTCTGGGAAGGGCTGACCAGCAGATTGCTCATGAATGATTCGATGGCTCTTGTGGTTGAGTCACCGGCCAGAGCACCGCCATCGTCCTGCTTCACACCACCCACGAAGGTGTTGCGTTTGCCCAGGGAATTCATCTTGTCTTGCAGGGTGTTGTAACCATCCACGAACTGCTGGACAAGCTCCTGGATAGAGGTCTTGTCGGTCGTGATATCGACCTTGTTTGCCTTGAGCCCCCCCGTACTGTCTTTATCCGACACCCGCAGCACCGTCACCTTGAGGTCCTGGATAGAGTCATCAAAGGTATTGGTGTCGCTCTTGAGTACGTTGCCATCAACAGAAATCTCTGCACTGCTGGCAGCCCGAGTCTGGTTCATGACACCGCCCCCCGACTCGAAGATGGCGAGCTCCGCGGTATCCCCGGTGATGTTCAGGTCCTTGCCATCGCCCGAGATGCCGGAATCGATCACCAGCTTGGCCTTGCCATCCGCCGTGTTGACTATGTTGGCGCTGAGGCCGAAGTTGTCGCCATTGCTGTTGATGCTCTTGCGAATGTCTTGCAGGGTATCGCCCGCTTTCACATCCACCTTGAATGTCTTGTCGCCAGCCTTGAAGGTCAGTTGCCCATCCTGGGTGACCAGAGAGGTGGTGGAACTATCGAAAATGCCTTCCTGACGACTCGTTTCCGCCAACTTATTGACGATGATGTTGTATTGCCCATTGGAGGCGCCAGACTTGCTCTCCACCTTCAATATGGGGTCGTCTTTGCTCTGGGTGATGTTGATGGCGCGTTTGTTGAAAGCACCGGGGGCACTCAGCTTGTCGAGGATGTCGGTGAAGGCAGAGATGGAGGATTTCAGCTGACCTATGCCAGACAAGGTGATCTGGGTGCTGTTTTGTTTGGTGACGATCGGTTGTTGCAACTGGGCTTTTTTCGCTGCCACACTCGCCGAGATCACACTTTCAAGATCGAGCCCGGATCCCGCCCCCGCAGAGGTAATTGCCATACATCCTCCTGTCTATCGACTTTAAATTGGGTCACACCTGACCATCGAACAGCAGCCCGGAGAGACCGGAGCTATTGCCATTCGTCTGATCCATGGATTGCAACCTTTTGCTTATCAAGAGCATTTCCTCGCTCGGGATCTGACGGATAACCTGCTTGGTCTCCGCATCTATCACCTTGATCACCGGCTGGTCAAATTCGGGGACCAGACTGAAATTGATGGTCCATCCCTTCAACTTGCTCAAATTGTCCAATCTTTCTTGCAATTCTTGGGCCTGTTTTTCCATGTAGGCCTTGTCCATACGCGGCTCTGACACCTTGGCCTGTGCCTGTGGCGTCTTGGCTGTCGGCTCGACACTTGTCTGTTCGGCCAGTTCCTCTCCGCTGGATGTGGATGGAGAAACAGCCATGGCGGCCTGGGGGCCGCCATGTTGAGTCAGCGTCGAAGTAACAGAAGGCATGGCTATCGATTCATTGGCCATCTGCTGCTCCTTATGTCAATTGACGGTTGAACCGACTTAACCCAGCAGCGACAGAGCCGACTGCGGACGCTGGTTGGCCTGGGCCAGTATGCTGGACGCGGCCTGCTGCAGAATGTTCTGCTTGGTCATGTTGGCGGTTTCGGTCGCAAAGTCCGCATCACGGATACGGGAGCGCGCGGCGCTGACGTTCTCGGAGATATTGGCCTGGTTGCGAATGGTCGAATCCAGACGGTTTTGCACCGCACCCAGTTCGGCACGCTTGCTATCCACCACACCCAACATTGCATCTGCCGCGGCCAATACTTCTTGAGCCTTACTCTGAGTGCTAATACTGATCCCACCCGCAGCGCCGCTACCGAAAATGTTTGTTATAGCGACCGTGGTCACTGCACTGGCAGCATTCAATACGGAAATGGTTGTTCCCGCCGCCGCCGCAATACCAGAGATACTGAAACCGGCAGACTGATTCAAACTGAAACCGATAGTCTGGTTGGCGTCAGCCCCCACTTGGAAAGAACCGGTGTAAGTACCGTCTAAAAGCTTGGTACCAGCGAAGGTGGTATCGGTAGAGATACGGTTGATTTCAGACCCCAGCTGATCCACTTCCTTCTGCAGGGCTTCGCGATCCTTGTCTGAGTTGGAACCGTTGGCAGATTGCTGGGCCAGGGTACGCATACGCTGCAGCATGCCGGTCACTTCATCCATCGCCCCTTCCGCGGTCTGCGCCAGGGAGATGCCGTCGTTGGCGTTGCGGTTGCCCTGATCCAGGCCATTGACCTGGGAGGTCAGACGGTTGGAGATCTGAAGGCCCGCCGCATCGTCCTTGGCACTGTTGATACGCAGACCGGATGCCAGGCGGGTGTATGAGGTATCCAACGACTTGGTGGTGTTCATCAAGTTACGCTGGGCGTTCAATGATGAAGTGTTGGTATTGATAAACATGGCCATAAAAGATTTCTCCTGATGAACAAGAAACTGCGGGCTCTGTTTGCATCTATGCAGCCAGGATCCCACCGTTCAGATGGACAGATTGAACGGTCTGTACCATCTGGCGGGTCCCTTGTTTGAACGGACACAGGACCCGCAGTTGCGCAAATGCTGGATTTCCGAACACCCCACAATTTGCTTCATCCTTTGTAGCGGCAGCCCCATCGGAAGCTTTAGGACATTTATTGCCGCTCTCATCAACAAAGAGGCAAATGCCTTCCGCTCAGAGGCTGATGGCTGTTAATCAGGCTATGGGTCGCTCCCGTCCAGAGCAGGCGGCTCCTGTTCATACTGAACTCAGTCAAGAAAGTTCAACTGGCATAGTTTATGCTGGATAATTCTCGTCGCCACTTTTCTGGCGCCAATAAAAAGGCCGACAAAAGTCGGCCATTGAAGAGTTTATGCTCAGGAGAACCGCTTCGAGAGTGGCAGAGTGAACGACTGCACAACACTCGAGGAGATGCACCAACAAGATAATCTCTCTTTCGATAGGACAAGGCGTAAATCCGAACACCCCATTGTTCCATCTTTTCTTACCAGGGCGGCCTGAACAACCGCCCTGTTCTTTTTGCTGATTAGCCCAGCAGTGACAGGGCAGACTGCGGACGCTGGTTGGCCTGGGCCAGTATGCTGGAAGCAGCCTGTTGCAGGATGTTCTGCTTGGTCATGTTGGCGGTTTCGGTGGCGAAGTCCGCATCGCGAATACGGGAGCGGGCGGCACTGACGTTTTCCGAGATATTGGACTGGTTGCGAATGGTCGAATCCAGTCGGTTCTGCACCGCACCCAGCTCGGCACGTTTGCCATCGACTATTCCCAACATGGAATCAACTGCGGCCAGGACATTTTGCGCATTAGTCTGAGTACTGATACTGATGCCACCTGCACTACCGCTCAAGAAGATGGTGCTTACGGCAAGGGTACCGCCACTCGCTGCCGTCACAGTTGTGTTCGCCGCGGCAGAAATACCGGAAATGCTAAATCCCCCCGCCTGGGAAAGGCTGAAGCTGATGGTCTGGTTGGCATCCGCCCCGACCTGGAAGCTGCCGTTGTAATTACCATCCAGCAACTTGGTACCAGCGAAGGTGGTATCGGTAGAGATACGGTTGATTTCAGACCCCAGCTGATCCACTTCCTTCTGCAGGGCTTCGCGATCCTTGGCGGAGTTGGAGCCGTTGGCAGATTGCTGTGCCAGGGTACGCATACGCTGCAGCATGCCGGTCACTTCATCCATCGCCCCTTCTGCGGTCTGCGCCAGGGAGATGCCGTCGTTGGCGTTGCGGTTGCCCTGATCCAGGCCGTTGACCTGGGAGGTCAGACGGTTGGAGATCTGCAGGCCCGCCGCATCGTCCTTGGCGCTGTTGATACGCAGACCGGATGCCAGGCGGGTGTATGAGGTATCCAACGACTTGGTGGTGTTCATCAAGTTACGCTGGGCGTTCAATGATGAAGTGTTGGTATTGATAAACATGGCCATAAAAGATTTCTCCTGATGAACAAGAAACTGCGGGCTCTGTTTGCATCTATGCAGCCAGGGTCCCACCGTTCAGATGGACAGATTGAACGGTCTGTACCATCTGGCGGGTCCCCTGTTTGAACGGACACAGGACCCGCAGTTGCGCAAATGTTGGTTTTCCGAACACCCCTCGATTTGCTTCACTCTCTGTAACGGCAGTCCCATCAGAAGCTTTAAGCAATTTATTCAACCTCCCCACGCAAAAAACTGGCAACAGCGCTGTTCCAGGCGACATGGCCGCATAGCCTGGCCCTCACGAGACACTCCGGCGCCACTCATGCATGTCTGCGCAATAGAAATTGGCATGTTTTATGCTGGAGTTTATGTGTCGCCAGTTTATCGGCGCCCATAAAAAAGGCCGACAATGTCGGCCAAAGAAGAGCTTACGCTCAGGAGAACAACCTCGAGGATGACAGAGTGAACGATCTGCGCAACACTCGAGGGGTAATACCAATAAGAGAAACTCTCTTTCGATAGGACAAGGCGTAAATCCGAACACCCCATTGTTCCATCTTGCTTACCAGGGCGGCCTGAACAACCGCCCTTTTCTTTTTCTTGCAGTCAGTCAGCTTAGCCTTGCAGCAGTGAGAGTGCAGACTGCGGGCGCTGGTTGGCCTGAGCCAGGATGCTGGAAGCCGCCTGTTGCAGGATATTCTGCTTGGTCATGTTGGCGGTTTCGGTGGCAAAGTCTGCATCACGGATACGGGAGCGCGCGGCGCTGACGTTCTCGGAGATATTGGACTGGTTGCGGATGGTTGAATCCAACCGGTTTTGCACCGCACCCAGTTCGGCACGCTTGCCATCTACTACGGTCAGCATGGAGTCAACGGCTGCCAGTACGTTCTGGGCATTGCTCTGACTGCTGATGCTGATGCCACCAGCACTACCGCCAACAAAGACTGTAGAAATACCGACCGCAGCTGCGGTACCAGCAATGGTGGTTGCCGCCGCTGCCGCAATCCCGGAGATGCTGAAACCATCGGCCTGACTCAGGCTGAAGCTGATGGTCTGGTTGGCATCCGCACCGACCTGGAAGGTGCCACCGAAGGAGCCGTCGAGCAGCTTGGTGCCGGCGAAGGTGGTCGCGCTGGAGATACGATTGATCTCGGCACCCAGTTGATCCACCTCTTTTTGCAGGGCTTCACGATCCTTGGCGGAGTTGGAGCCGTTGGCCGACTGCTGGGCCAGAGTACGCATGCGCTGCAGCATGCCGGTCACTTCGTCCATTGCGCCTTCAGCTGTCTGCGCCAGGGAGATACCGTCGTTGGCGTTGCGGTTGCCTTGATCCAGGCCGTTGACCTGGGAGGTCAGACGGTTGGAAATCTGCAGACCCGCCGCATCATCCTTGGCGCTGTTGATACGCAGGCCGGAGGCCAGACGAGTGTAGGAGGTATCCAGAGATTTGGTGCTGTTCATCATGTTACGCTGAGCGTTGAGCGATGAAACGTTGGTATTGATATACAGACTCATAATTTTTCTCCTAAGCTATTAAATTTTATCTTTAATTCACTCAGGCTTTATTTTGTTTTGTGCCTGATATGTTTAGTTAACGGCGCTGTTTGGTAAGACTTTAATTTCTTTTTTCTGCCTTCTTGGCAGTAATCGCCGCCTAACCTATATATCGGCCTCTATTTCCCAGCCTTGAGAAAAAAATCAGAATTTTTGTCACTGCATCCCAACCAACCCGCAGACTGGTGGTCAGATCCCGCAACCGCTGGGTCTGTGCTGCCAGTCACCCGCCCTCTTCAGTCCCCAGAAACCGGCTCTGGCTCCCACTTTTGCATACCGGCATTGCTCACGCGCGCCCCTTGCCCCTAAAATCGCCGCCCCATCATTTATTGGACGTGAGTTGTTCTCCATGCAGACACTGGTTGAGCAGATTGTTTACATCAGCGACATGTTTGGTACTGCGGTATTCGCGTTTTCGGGGGTATTGGTGGCAGGGCGCCTCAGAATGGACGGCTTCGGCGTCATGGTGCTGGCTGCGGTGACTGCCATCGGCGGTGGCACCATCCGTGACATGATCCTGGGCGCCACCCCGGTATTCTGGGTACGCGACCCCCTCTACATCTGGGTCGTCATCGCCACGGCACTCATCGGCATGTGGATGGTCAAGTTGCCCCGCCGCATGCCCTGGTATGTGCTGCCGGTGGCCGATGCCTTCGGGCTGGCGCTCTTCACCGTGATTGGCGCACAGAAGGCGCTCAACTTCGGCACCTCGGGGCTGATTGCGGTGCTCATGGGCACCATGACGGGGGTGGCTGGCGGCATGATCCGGGACGTGCTGGCCCGGGAAGTGCCCATGGTGCTGCAAAAGGAGATCTATGCCACCGCCTGCATCCTGGGGGGCATCCTCTATACCCTGGCGCTGGAGGTCAACATGGACAGGGTCACCGCCATGCTCATCTGCATGACGGCCGTTTTTGGCCTGCGGGTTGCCGCCATCTACTGGCACCTCTCCCTGCCGACCTTCTCGTTGCAGCGCAACTGAACCGGGTCTGGGTGGGCGAGATCCCACCCTTGCAGGGGCAAGATTGAACCAAGCCCGCTTTTCTGTTGTCATAGAGTGGTCGTTTCAAGCCGGATTACCTCATGCAAAAACTTGGGCTCATTACCACGCTGATTCTGATGATGGTGGCAGCGGCTCATGCGGGGGCACAGGCCCTGTTCGGGCGCCTGGCATCCACCCCGGTGCAGCAGTTCAACCAGCAGATCCGTCAGGCGAGCAGCAGTCAGCAGGGTTGGGTCAACGACTATCGCGAAGTGGCTCGCCGCTTCGTGGGTCATGAAGACGTGCCCACCCGCATCCATGCCCAGCAGCTGGACAACGATCTGGTGCTCTCGGTGGCCCTCGATGGCCAGAAGAGCGACATGCTCTACATCCTGACCCTGTTTCGCAGCGACAACCTGTGGCAGATGCGTCAGGCAGAGATGGGCTGGCGCTGCCAGGGTCAGGAGACCTTTACCCCCGTCCCCTGCCCCTGATCATCACCGAAGATGTGAAATAAAAAAATCCGGCACCTTGGCCGGATTTTTTTATGGGCGCATGCACACCGCTATCAGGGGCGGTACACCTTGACGTTGTCAAAGCCCTGCTCCTTCAGATAGAGCGCCTGCAGCTTGCTCATCACGCCACGATCGCAATAGAGCAGGTAGGTCTGCTCCTTGGGCAGATCGCCAAAGGCGGTCGCCAGCTTGAAGAAGGGGATGTGCAGGACGTCGCACCCTTCCACCACCAGCGGCTTCTCGTCGCGCTCATCACTGGAGCGGATGTCCAGGATGACTTCGTTGGCGGCCAGCACCTGGGTGGTCTCCACCTCCTGCACCTGGGCGGCGGTCTCTTCGCCGATGCGACGAATGTCGAGGTAGCGGGCTTCGCTCACGACCTTGTCCAGGATGGCGAAGTCGAAGTTGGCCTCTTCCGCCTCGATGCGGGAGAGCTCGGCCTTCACGGTCGGCTTCTTGGAGATGACGCCGCAATACTCCGGCATGGTCTCGGCAAACTCCAGGGTGCCTATGCGGCGGGCTTCGCTGATGATGTCCGGCTTGTCCCAGGTGATGAGCGGACGCAGGATCACCTTGTCAGTCACCCGATCGATGACGTTCAGGTTGGTCAGGGTCTGGCTGGAGACCTGGCCCACGCACTCGCCGGTCACCAGGGCCGGGATCTGGAAGGTTTCCGCTACCTGGCCAGCGGCACGCATCATCATCCGCTTGAGCACCACCCCCATCTGACCATTGTCGATCTTCTCGAGGATCTCGGCCACCACGGGCTCAAAGTCGATGGCGGTGAAACGCACCTTGTGGGAGGCCCCGAACTTGTTCCACAGGTAATAGGCGACCTGCTTGACCCCGATCTCGTGGGCGGCGCCCCCCAGATTGAAGAAGCAGTAGTGCACGCGGCAGCCGCGCTTGATGAACTGGTAGGAGGCCACACCGGAGTCGAAGCCGCCGGAGAGCAGGCTCAGCACGTCTTCCTGGGTCGCCATGGGGAAGCCACCCATGCCGTGGTGGACGGCACTGATGATGTAGAGCTCGTCGTTTTCCACTTCCAGATTGACCTGGATATCCGGCTTCTTGAGGCGCACACCGGCGGTTTCACAGTGCTGGTTGAGGCCACCGCCCACATAGCGCTCCAGCTCCAGGGAGCTGAAGTCGTGCTTGCCGACGCGACGGGCGCGCACGCAGAAGGTCTTGCCTTTCAGGCGATCGCCCCAGACGGCGCGGGTCTGCTCGAAGATGTCGTGCAGATCGGTAAAGTTGCTCAGTTTCACTTCGAGGAAATACTGGATGCCCGGGATACAGGCCAGGGTCTCGAGATACCGGGCATGGAACTGATCGTTGCGGGAGCTCACTACCAGCTTGTCCCAGTCCATCCGCACGCGGGCGTCTTCGTCAAAGCGGCGCAACACGTTACGGATGTTGCCCTGCAGCATCTTGGTGAAACGCTGACGCACTGACTTGCTCTTGATGGTGATTTCGGGGAACAGCTTGATAATGAACTTCATGGTGTTGACTCGGGTGGCCTTGATTTAAGGGCGCGAATTATATCAGAAGTTTGGCGCCAGCGCCTACTGGCCAGGTGACGGCAGATTTTCCCACACAATATTTGCCGCAAGACGGCAATCTTGCGTATATTCCCGAGCCTGCGCCTTGGCCACCGGCTTGAACACTGACGATCCGATGAAGACCTATATCTACTACCCCGGCATGGAAGTACGGGATGAACTCTGGCTCAAGTTTGCTCTTGTCTATCTGGAGCGGCTCGCCTTCGTCTTCACCGTCAGCGAGAAGAGCGGCCTCACCGCCCTGCTCGATACCCTGCGCCAGCAGAGCGATCTGCTTGCCGAGCGGCCAGCACCGGCCTTCTTTGCCGGCATCACCCCCCAAATCGAAAATCAGATTACCGGCCTTATCGCCCCCGACTTCGTCCGCCACAAGGTGTTTGGCAACAAGGAGCTGATCGCACGCTGGCGTTCGATCACCAACCACGACTGCTTCTGCCCCGCCCAGCCGGGTCTGGAGCGGCTGCACGGTTTTTGCCTGAGCCACGGCTTTGCAACCCAGGACGAGGGGGGGATCAGAATGGCGCGGCGCTTCGCCAACCTGCTCTCCATGCGCCTCGCCCGTGAGTGGGCGCTCGCCAATGAGGGGGCCCTCATCACGGATCACGACTATCTGGACAGGCTGCTTCACCTGCTGGAATCCCGCTACCACAACCGGGGCGGCCAGGATTGCTTCCACCTCGAGATCCCGCTGCAAGTGCCCACTCACCTCGCCGAGATCTCCTTCGATGAGCTGATTGCCCTGCGCAAGCGCAGCGGTTTTCGCCAGCAGCTGACGGCCTTCCACCAGGCTCTGGATGCCCTGCTCGCCATGCTGGGCAGCGGCTACGCCGACCCTGCCGTACTGGCCCGCTTCGAGCAAGCACAGCAGGGGCTCAACCAGCTGCTGGGCCCGGAGACCCGCAGCCTGCCACTCACCACCCTTGTCAGTAGCTCATTGCCCGCCATGGCGATGATCCACAGGCTCAAGGAGAGTCATCCGGACAGCCACCTGGTCTTCCATCCCATCAAGAAGAGCCACTTTCACCAGCGCAAGAGTCAGCACTTCTTCACCCGGCTGGGTCAGGTCAAACCCTGATCCAGCACAGGGGCTGCCGCCAAGATATTGTCGCCCCGAACGGGTGCTCCCCTGACCCGCCTCTCTCAGGAGGGGTTCTCCAGCCGAAACTCGATGCGATCACTGTTGCCCGCCTCGTCCACCACCACCAGCTGGTAGCGCCCCGCCTTGCTCAGCACCTGATCCCCGTCCCAGCGCAGCCGCTGGCCGTTGAGAAACCAGTGCGGCTTGCCCACGCCCCCCAGCACCCTGGGTTGCAAGCGGTAGCGCTGACTGCGGATGAGGTTGCCCTCCCCCAGGGCCAGGATGCGAATGGGAGCCTGCAAGTCGGCGCTTCGCCCCTCCCCCGCACAGTGGCTGGCGAGCAGCGCCTGACGGCGTTCGCCGGGCCCCCGCCAAGGCTCCAGGGAGAGCGGCCAGAGCGCCCGAAGGACGGACTGGGCCGCATCCGGGCAGCGCGCCAGGGTCGGCTTGCCCTCAGAGGTCAATGCCACTTGCCGCAGGGGTGAGGGCCAGTCCATGGGATCAGGCAGGGTCGGCGGATCCCGCTCATCCAGCAGCCAGGCACTCTGGCGCTGCAGACAGGTCTCGGGCAGGGTCGCGCTTGCCTTGCGCCCCAGCGGCCAGCAGATCTCGGCCTCGCTCACCGTGTTGGGTTGCGCCGGCAAGGGGCTGTTGTCCGAGAGCCGCGAGTAGACCGAGAGCAGCAGCGGCACAGCCGCGCTCTGGCCATAAAAGCCCGGCAAGGGGGTACCGTCGGGGCGTCCCAGCCAGACGCCGATGGTCCAGCGGCCGGAGACCCCCATGGCCCAGCTGTCCCGATAGCCGTAGCTGGTGCCGGTCTTCCAGGCGAGCCGGTTGACCCGGCCAGTCGCCTCGCTGGCGAAGGGCTGATCCGCCCGCCCCTGGGCACTCAATATCTGCCAGATGATCCAGGCGGCCCCCGGGCTCAGCAAGGGGCGGGGCACCGCCTGCTGCCCCGCCAGCCAGACCGGCATCGCCACCTGTCCCTGCCGGGTGAGGGCACTGTAGAGCGCCACCAGCTGCTCGAGCCGAATGCCCGCCGCCCCCAGCGCAATGGCCGGGTTGGGCTTGTCCGAGAGCGCCAGCCGCACCCCGGCGTTGTCGAGGCGGCTGACCAGCTTGTCGGCCCCAAGCGCCTCCAGCACCTGCACCGCCGGCACGTTGAGGGATTGCTGCAGCGCCTGGGTGAGGGTCACAGGCCCCTGAAAGGCGCCGGTAAAATTGGCGGGTCTATAATCCGAACCCAGTCTTGGGGCATCGGAGAGCAGGGAGGCCGAGTGCACCAGCCCCTCGTCCAGGGCCAGGCCATAGATGAAAGGCTTGAGGGTGGAGCCGGGGGAGCGGATCGCCTGCACCATGTCGAGGTAGCCGTGGCGGCGCAAGTTGCCATACTCGGCGCTGCCCACATAGGCGCGCACCGCCATGGTGCTGTTGTCCACCAGGAGCAAGGCGGCTGAGGTCTGCTCGGGGAAGCGGCGGATATAGCTCGCCACCCGGGCCTCCAGCCAGCGCTGCAGATCCCCGTCTATGGTGGTGTGCACCAGGGCCCCCGGCTGGCTGCCAGCCGCCAGCCGGGCAAACAGCGGCGCCTCCATCGGCGTGAAGTGACCGCGGGCCAGCACAGGCTCGATACGCCCCTCCTGCCACACCACCTCGGGCCAGACCCCCTGCGCCACCAGCCGCTGCATCACCTTGTCGCGGGCGGCGCGGGCTCGCTCGGGATGCCTGTCCGGCCGGTAACGGCTGGGGGCCTGGGGCAGCACCGCCAGCAGCGCCGCCTCGGCGTGGGTCAGCTTGGCCGCGCTCTTGCCCAGATAGGCGAAACTCGCCGCCTGCACCCCCTCCAGATTGCCGCCAAAAGGGGCCCGGTTGAGGTAGACGGTGAGCAGGGTGCGCTTGTCGTAATGCCACTCCAGTTGCAGCGCCCGCGCCATCTGGCGCAGCTTGCCGGGCACGCTCCTGTGGTAGGGCTCGATGAGGCGGGCCACCTGCATGGTGAGGGTCGAGCCCCCCGAGACGGCGCGCCCGTAACGCAGCCACTGCCAGACCCCGCGCACCATGGCCACCGGGTTGACCCCGGGATGGCGCCAGAAATGGCGATCCTCGTAGCCCAGCAGTGCCTCTATATAGCGGGGGGAGACCTGCTCCAGGGTCACGGGGTAGCGCCACACGCCGCTGGTATCGGCAAAGGCGCGCAGCGGCCTCCCCTTGATGTCGAGCACTACCCGCGCGTAGGCGGGATCCAGCGGCGGCGGCGGGAAAATGCGATCCAGCACCAGCAGCAACAGGATAAGGGAGATTGCCCCCATCCCCGAGCAGCGCAGCCAGGGTGGCAAACGGCCAAGCCAGGCACGGCAAACGCGGCCACTGCGGCAAAGCCTCAGCAAACCGCGCTGCCAGAAGGTGAGCGGGCGAAGCCGCTCGAGGGAGAAAAGATTACTCAGAGATGCTCACCTCGTGAATATCCTCCCCCAGGGCACGCAGTTCAGGCCGATACATATCCTCCACCTGGGTCGGCGGCACCTGATAACGGCCCGGCGTCACCGCTCGCATCAGATAGACCAGCTGCTGATTGCCCCCCGCACTCAGATCCAGTGCCGCCGTGTAGCGATCGTCACGAAACTCCTGATGCTTGAGGTAGTCGTTCCACTCGCTTTGCCACGCCGGTTTCCCCTCAATCGAAAGCTCTTCCAGCTTGATGCTGTTGCCAAGGGCCGGATTCTCCAGCTCGAAACCGGCCGGCACCATCTCCACCAGCAGGGCATCGGGCACCGCCTGCTCGCTGCTCACATTGAGCCGCACCACCACCAGATCGCCGACCCGTACCTTGGCAGGATCAAGCTGCTTACCGTCGCCGTTGAACCAGCTGCGGGTAACACTCATCCCCTGGCTGACGCGCACGGGCGCCTGCTCGGGGTAGCCGATCAGTGTTCGCTGCACATAGAGCGAGCCCTTGCCCTCATTGGTAACGGCGCTGGCTGTCAACGCCTCCGGGGCGCCGAGCTGCACGCTGGCCTCGCCGGCAAAGGGGCGCTCGCCATCGGCCGATAGCAACCTGGCCTGCCAGTCGGCGGCGGGGTCAAAGCGGGCGAGTCGCAGCAGGGCGAGGCGCTCCTGGGTGCTGAGCCACTGACGGTGAGCCAGGGTATCGGCCACCTTGGCGCTCAGCGCTGACCAGCGCTCCTCGGCCAGCTTGTGCTGACGAAGCAGGGATAGCTCGAGGGCCTGGTCGCGCAGGGGAGAGCCGTAATCCCCCAGATAGTCCTCACCGCGCTCGGTCGCTAGCGCCCGGACAAGGGCCTTGGCGGCGTTCTGCTCATCCCCCATGGCCGAGAGCGCCAGCGAGAGGTGGAGCAGCGGCAAACCGGAGCGGGCGTGATCCGCCTGTTGCTCCCAGATGAGGCGCAAGGTGGCGAGCGGCGCCTTGCCCACCCGCGCCAGCACATAGGCACTGTAGGCCTGATAGGCCAGGCGGCTGTGTTCGGGGGAACTGCTCCAGCGCTCCCCGTACTGGCTGTCGGTGAGATAGCTTTGCAGCCGGTTGATGGCCTGATTGAGCATGGCCTCCGGCACGGCATCACCCGCCTCCTTGCGGGCCAGCAGGTAGTCGGCTGCATAGGCGGTGAGCCACTGCTCCTCGTCGGAGCGCCCATCCCAGAGGCCGAAACCGCCGCTCGGCAGTTGCAACCGCTGCAAGCGTTGCAGCAGGGCGCGCTGCAGATCCGCCTCGCTCACCGGTTTGCTCCCCTCTGCAGGTTTGGCCCAGGCGGCACGCTCATCCGCCGTGGTCAGCAGGTAGGGCCAGGCGCGGGAGAGGGTCTGCTCCAAGCAGGCATAGGGGTAGTCGGCCAGCGCCTGCCACTGGGCGGCAGGATCCCAGGGGGGCGTACCTGAGAGGCTGAGCAGCCCCTGCAGGTTGGTGCTATCCAGTCCCGCCAGCTCGCCCGGCGCAAAGCTCATCTGCTGGCCGGGGGCCAGCATCTGGTAGCGCTGGCGAGTCTCGGCAGGCCAGGGGGAGCGCAGCGGCAGCGACCAGTCGCGGCTTACCGCAAAGCCCTTGCCGCTGGCCGCCAGTTGCAGGCGGGCCACCCCACTCGCTCCGCTGACGGTGAGCGGCAGGGTCAGCCACTGCTCCTCGCCGTTTTTGAGGGAAAGCGTCTCGGGCAGCTCGCCCCCCGCCTGCAAGCCGCCGCTCAGGGTCCATTCAAGCGAAAGATTCTGATCCTCGCCGCTCATGTTGCGCAGCTGCACCAGGGCACGGGTCTGATCCCCGCGAGCGCCAAAACGCGGCCAGCCTATCTCGGCCACCAGGGGCGCCACTACCTTGACGGCGCGCTCGGCCTGGCCCACCTGCTGCTCGTTCCAGGCCAGCGCCATCAGCGCCAGCTCGCCGTTGAAGTTGGGCAGATCCAGCGGGATCAGCACCTTGCCCTGCTCATCGAAACTCACCTCGCCACTCCAGAGCGCAGCGACCTCGACCCGGCTCTCCAGTGCGCCCCCCTTCTTCAGGGCCGGGGCATCGCCGCCGTAGTTGAGGCGAGCCAGCTTGCCGTCCTGGGGCGGGATCACCTGACCGTAGTTGTCGAACAAGTCTTGTGCGAAGCGCTTGCGACCGAAAAAGATTTCGAAGGGGTCGAGGGGCTTGTAGTCGCTGATATTGAGCACGCCCCTGTCCACCGCCGCCAGCACCACCCGCCCCTGACTGTTGGGGGTGGAGATGGCGGTCACTTCGAGCCGGGTGAGCGGCACGGCCTTATCCGGTGCGCTCAGGGTGAGCGGCAGGCGGCGAGCCTCTCTGTCCAGCGTCAGCGGCACCAGGCCGACCGAGCGCAGGCTTTGAATGCCCTTGCTGCTCGCCGGTCTCGACTCGCTGTCAGGGACGGCGATCTGGGCCGAGATATGGAGATCATGACGTTGCCACTCGGGGCTGATGGGGATCTCGAACTCGCCACGCCCTTCCCCTTGCCCGGCACCTTCGGCGTTCAGTTCGATGCGCTGCCACCAGCGCAGGCCGTCGCCATCTTCCACCAGCAGCAACCCCTTGCCCGGACGCGGCGCCACCAGGGTCACCTTGGCCTTGTCGCCAGCCTGATAGGCGCGCTTGTCGAGGGTGATGGCAATCTTGTCGGGCCGCGCCTGCTCGCCACCGCCGCCCCAGGCGTAGCTGCCGATCTCCAGCCGCAGACTGGATTGATGGCCCTGGCTGTTCTCCACCTCGAGGCGATACCAGCCGGCCGCAAGGGGCAGGCTGAGGGCAGTCGGCCCCTTGCCGTCCAGTTGCAGGGTCTGCTCCTGCTCCAGATAGGGCTGACTGTTGAACTCGTACTTCCACCCCTCGCCGTCGGCGTAGTGCCAGTAGTAGTCGCGGTACTCGTTGACCAGGCGCACCTTGACCTCGCCCGCCACCGGCTGGCCCTTGTCGTCGAGGTTGAGGATCTGGAAGGGCAGCGGTTTGCCCCCCTCTGCCCGCTCCGCCATGAAATCGGCCCTGAGGGCGGGCCACTGGCTGCCGGCGGGCCAGCCGTACTGGGTGCGGCTGCGATTGACGGCGCGGCCACCGGGCTCGGAGAGAGAGACACGGTAGGCCACCTCCAGCGGCCCGAGGGCACGCACGCCATCCAGCTCATCCACCAGGGAGAAGCTCCCCTGCCCCTGCTCATTGAGAGTGAGACTACGGGGCTCGAGATCCTTGGCCTGCTCGGCGAGCAGCACGTCCCCTAAGGTAAACTCCTGCCACTGGGTGAAGGGCATGGTGGCGCGACTTATCTTCACCTCCGCCTTCGCCTTGGTACTGCTCGCCGGGGCACCATAGAGGTAGTCCCCCTGCAGCGGCAGGGTGAGGGCCGCTTCAGGGCTCTGCAATTCCCCATCCGGCCCCTTGCCGAGCTGCAGTTTCAGCCGCTCGGGCAGGAACTCCTCCACCAGGAAGGGCCACTCGAAGCGGCTGCCTGCCGATGTCTTGAGGGTGATGGTCCAGCGTCCCAGGGGCGCATCCTGCGGCAGGCGCAGGCCGTAGTGGGCGGCGCCCAGAGGGTCAGGCAGCAGCCGTTTCTGCTCCAGCAACTGACCGTCCGGCTGTTTCACCTCCAGCTCCACCGCCATGCCGGGCAACAGTTGGCCATCCTGCCCCTTGAGCAGGATCTCGCTGTCGAGGCGCTCGCCGGGGCGGTAGAGATCCCGCCCACTGAACAGATAAAGCTGCTGTGCCTGCCAGGGCTGGGTGCCCAGATCGAAGGTGGAGAGATCAAGCGCCGCGCCATCGAGGCGCAGCACCGCCAGGTGCTTGCCCTGCTCGGCCAGCAGCAGCCGGGCCCCCTGCACCTGCTCGAAACGCCGGTGACCGCGCGGATCTGTCTGCTGCACCTGCAGCCGGTTGCCCTTCTCGTCGAGCAGGGAGAGTTGCACCTCCTTGAGGGGGTCGGCGGTTGCCAGGGAACTGACAAACACCTCCAGTCGATCCCGGTAGCGGCGGGCACTGAGCCCCATGTCGCTCACCGCGAAATAGGTGGTCTCCTTGCGCCAGTCGTAGTTGCCAAGCGGGGACATCACCGCGAAATAGACCCCGGCCTCGGCCAGTTGCGGCTCCTTCACATTGATGAGGCGGGTCTCGCGCCGGTTGGCATCGAGCGCCAGGGCATAACGACCGCTGAACACCCGCTTGGCACGCTGGGTGACCTGTTCCAGATCCCAGTTGCCCATGCCGGCGCCGGGGCGATACTCGGCCAGGAAGCGCGGCAGATAGTCGGCATCGATCCGGAAGAAATCGATGTTGACCTCGTCCACGTTGACCGCGCTGATGGGCAGGCGCAGCTCCTCGCGCAGGGGCAATACCATGCCGCTGGCGGTAAAGGAGGCCCCCGCCTCAAGCGGCCGGGTCTGGAGGGTCCAGTCCTGGGGGGCTGGACCCAGGCCAGCTGTGAGGGTCACCTCATAACGCTTGTTGGGCTGAACGTTCGGGAAATAGAGGGTGCGGCCATCTTCGGCGAGGATCCACTCCCCCTGCACCTGCTTGCTCCCTTCACTGACCGTCAGCCAACTCTGCCAGTTCGCCTTGGGCACCAGGGGGCCGGAGAAGACCAGTACCAGCGCCGGGGCATCCCGATATTGGCGGGCATTGGCCTGCACCACTGAGGTCGGAGCCCCGGCCTCCTGCTGCGCCTCGGTTGGAGAGGATGAGGGCGCCGGGGTGTCCGGGCCGCAGCCTTCCAGCAGCAGAGCCCCCAAGCCCGCCAATAACGAGGCCAATAAGCAAGGGACGCGAGACACAGGAGAGGGCTTGAGGAGACGCATAGGTTTGATCCCGGGTTGAGTCGCCGCCAGCGCAGCGCAGGAGCCAACAGGATAAAACGTCGCCCCCATTAACACAAAGCTCAGTGCTCTCCATTGCTCATTCACCGTGTACCGATATTGGTCGCGAAAAATAGCCATTCATAGGTAGAAAATAATATTTCTCATTCGAAACTCTTTTTTAGACGGCTATTTTTTATAGGCAAACTTTCCCCGTTTTCTGAACCCAAGCCAAACTGGGAACAACTGTTCGCTTGTGCGGCAGGTGGGGACTCTTTATTCTCTAGCCCCTCTGAAGAGGTTGCATCAATCAACCTAATATCAACCAGTTAAAAACTTTTTAAACATTGAATTCCTGTGCCATAAATTAAATGCAGGCAAGGTCAGAGTGACCCCCACACGCTGAACTCAGTGTTATTTATTACTGCACAACCCCTGCTTGCTGGCCCGACACCTGTGTTGGGCCAGCATGGTTGTGTGCTCATCCCCCGTCGGAGTCATACCAGAATGGAAAATAATGATCTGTCCATAGTCGAAAAAAGGTTGGTTGCCAGATTCCTGGATATGTTCATCAAGTTTGGCCTTATCCTGGCACTGGGCTCTTTCTGCTTCACCGTGTTCTCCCCCTTCATGAACATGATGTTGTGGGCCCTGATCCTGGCCGTCACCCTCTATCCCCTCCACCAGCGCTTTGCCGCGCGCCTGGGCGGGAAACAGGGCAAGGCCTCTACCCTGCTGGTCTTGCTGGGGGTGCTGCTCATCGTGGCCCCTACCGTCGTCATGGTCAGCTCCCTGGGTGACAGCGTCAGCTCCCTGGTCGACAAGGTGAACAACAACACCCTGGTGATCCCGGCGCCCTCCGCCGACATCGCCGAGATCCCGCTGGTGGGCGCCAAGCTCCATGCCGTCTGGCTGAAGGCCTCGGCGGATCTGCCCAGCCTCATCGTCAGCTACAAACCACAGCTCGGGGATCTGGCCAAGAAGGTCGTCGGCATCCTGGCCAGCATGGGGGGTGGCTTGCTCGGTTTCGTCCTCTCCTTCATCGTGGCCGGCATCATGATGGCCTGGGGCGCACCGGGTGCTGCGAGCGCCGATCGCATCGCCATGCGCATCACCGATGAACGCAAGGGGCTGGCGCTGACCAAACTGTGCACCAGCACCATACGTGCCGTCGCTCAAGGGGTCATCGGGGTCGCCTTCATCCAGGCGCTGCTGGCAGGCATCGTCATGATGCTGGCGGGGATCCCGGCCGTCGGCATCTTCTTCGTCCTGGCGCTGATCCTCGGCATCGCCCAGGTACCCGTGATCCTGGTGACGGCTCCCGCCATCGCCTACATGTGGAGCACGGGTGATCACGGCACTGCGGTGAACATCATCTACAGCGTCCTGCTGATCGTCGCAGGCATGGCCGACAACGTCCTCAAACCGCTGCTGCTGGGTCGCGGTGTCGATGCCCCCATGCCGGTGGTGCTGCTGGGCGCCCTTGGCGGCATGGCGGCCAGTGGCATCCTCGGCATGTTCATCGGCGCCACCCTGCTCTCCATCGGCTATCGCATCTTCATGGCCTGGGTCAACGAAGGTCTGGCTTCTGCGGATAAATAACCCCATGGCCGTCCAACGTCACACCATGCGCCCCCTGTTCACGGGGGGCGCATGCCTGTTATTGAGTGCCTGCACAGTGCTGGGCCCCGACTACCAGTCCCCCAGAGTCGAGGAGATGGCCGGCTGGCACAGCGCCAGCGAGGGTCAGCAGGCGAGCGCAACCGCTGACTATCGCCAATGGTGGAACCGGCTCAACGATCCCGTGCTGAGTGCCCTGGTCGAGGAAGCGCTGCGAAAGAATCCGGACGTGCGGATCGCCGGCTTGCGGATCCTCGAGGCCCAGGCCCAGCTCGGCATCGCCGAGAGCCTGCTCGGCCCCCAGGCCACCGTGGGCACGGGCGAGTTCCTGCAAGCCGGGCAGACCCGGGGGGGCCACAGCAGCGCCGGCAGCAGCTATGGCGCCGGGTTCAACCTAGGCTGGGAGCTCGACTTCTGGGGCAAGTTCGAACGCGGCATCGAAGCGGCGGATGCCAGCTACTTCGCCACCCTGGCCCAGTATGATGACATCCAGGTGCTGATGGCCGCCCAGGTGGCCCAGCTCTATGTGAGCATCCGCACCCTGGAGGCTCGCCTCTACATAGCCCGGGAGAATGCCCGCCTCCAGCAGCGCAGCCTGGAGATCACCGAACGGCTGTTCAAGAGCGGCAACAGCGCCGAGCTGGACGTGCAGCAGGCCAAGACCCAGTACCTCGGCACCCTGTCCGGCATTCCGCAACTCGAGACCAGCCTGCGCCAGAGCCAGAATGCCCTCTCAACCCTGATTGCCAGGCCCCCGGGCCCCCTGCCCGAGATGGCCACCAACACCGGCAAGATCCCCCAGGGCGAGCTGGCCCTGGTCACCGAGATGCCGGCCGATCTGCTGCGCCGACGTCCCGACGTGCGGGTCGCGGAGCGGCAACTGGCCGCCCAGTCGGCCCTGATAGGGGTGGCCGAGAGCGAGCTATACCCCTCCATCACCCTGCTTGGCACCCTGGGCGTCAACGCCACCAATGGGGAGAGCGGCACCTTCTCCTGGGCCCTCGGCCCCTCGCTCAGCTGGAACCTGCTCGATCAGGGACGGCTCGGCAACCAGATCCTGGTGCAGGACGCCCGCTTCCAGCAGCTGCACGAGCGCTATCGTGACAGCGTGTTCAAGGCGGCCCGCGAGGTGGATGACGCGGCCGTGGCCTACGCCAACGGCCAGGACGAGATCGCCCTGCTGACCCAGACCGGCGAGGCCGCCCGTCGCTCCCTAGAGATAGCCAACACCCAGTATCGCGAGGGGATGGCGGACTTCCAGCGGGTGCTCGACTCCCAGCGTGCCCTGTTCAACCAGCAGGAGCGCCTGGTCAACAGCCGTGGCGCCCGGATGCGCGATCTCATCACGCTCTACAAGGCACTGGGTGGCGGTTGGGAACAGGGGCGTGAACGCCCCCTGGTAACCCCGGAGGTGGAGGCCCAGCTGCGCACGCGCGCCGACTGGGCTCCCCTGCTCGACGCAACCCACTCCCCCCTGACACAGAAGGCAAGCTCCCATGACTGACAGCACTGCATCTCCCGGCCAGGCCAGCCGCCGCGCCACCCTAGGGCTGCTGGCTGCAATCCTCCTCCTGCTCATCTGGTATCTGCTGGCGGACCGGCTGACCCCATACAGCTCCCAGGCCCGGGTGCAGGCCTTCGTGGTCCCCGTCGCCGCCGAGGTGTCCGGCCAGATCAAGCGGGTCTATGTTCACGACAATCAGGACGTGGACGCAGGCTCCCCCCTGTTCGAGATCGACCCCGAGCCCTATGACATCGCCCTGGCCAAGGCCAGATCCGACTACCAGACGGTCCTGAGCGGCGTCAAGGCGAACACCGAAGGGGTCAAGGCGGCCGAGGCCTCCCTGATGGCCATGCGCGCCGCCTATGACAACGCGGCCAAGGATGCGGAGCGCCAGGAGCGGCTCTATCGGGAGGATCCGGGCGCCATCTCGGTGCGTCGCCTCGAGGTGGCCCAGGCCAGCCGCGAGACGGCCAAAAGCCAGGTGGCGGCAGCAGAGGCCGACGTGCGCCGCGCCATCGAGGCCGCAGGGGCGAGCGGTGATGACAACTCCCAGCTGCTCAGCGCCCGCTCGGCGGTCCACAAGGCCGAGCTGGATCGCAAGAACACCCTGGTCACGGCTCCAGGACGCGGGCTTATCACCGACTTGAACACCGATACTGGCCAGTTTATCGGGGCCGGCGCACCGGCCATGACACTGATCGCCATCCACGACGTCTGGGTGTCGGCGGATCTGACGGAGAACAACCTGGGCAACGTCCGGCCAGGGGACAAGGTCACCATCCTGCTCGACAGCTTGCCCGGACAGCTGTTCAAGGGGGAGATCCGCAGCGTCGGCTACGGGGTGGGCGATGGCAAGAGCCAGCCCGCAGGCGCCCTGCCCACTGTGGACAACAACCGCGACTGGCTGCGTCAGGCGCAGCGTTTCCCGGTCAAAGTCGCCTTCCGGAGTGACGACTTTCCACCGGCCGAGGCGCTGCGGGTCGGCGGCCAGGCCGATGTGCTGGTCTACACCGGCGAGAGCGGGGTGATGCACTTCCTGGGGGCGCTCTATATCCGGCTGATGAGCCTCTTCTCCTTCCTCTATTGAGGCGCCATATGCATAACGCCGACAGGGCTGTACTGCGCATTGGCACGGGCATCGGGCTAGCGGCGGGGATCTGTTACGGATTGGCCCTGCCCATGCCCCACCTCGGCATCATCATGGCCTGGGTGGTGCTGTGCCGACCCGGGGAGCCGCTCGGCTTGAAGAAGGGGCTGGCAGGGGGGCTACTGCTGCTGGGGATCATGGCCGCCGGGGTGCTGCTGGTCCCCCTGCTGACCCACTATGCCCTGGCGGCCGTGTTGCTCATCGGCCTGCTGCTCTACCTGCTGATGCAGCAGTCGATGGCCGGCAAGGGGGCCGCCGCCATGCTGCTCATCATGGCCATTACGGTGATCCCGGTGGCCGGGCTCATCGAGCAGTCCCTTGCCATCGCCATTGCCCAGATGATGGGACTGGGGATCCTGGTGGGCACCCTGGTCAACCGCATGGCTCACGCACTCTTCCCTCCCCTGCCGGTGGCGGGAGCGGCAGCAAGGCCCATGCCATTGCCCCCCGAACATCCCGAGCGGCTGGCGCTGCGCGCCGTCGCCATCGTACTGCCGGTGTGGCTGCTGGCCCTCGGCAACCCGGCATTCTACATACCGGCGGTGATGAAGACGGTGGCGCTGGCCCAGCAGAGCACCTCCCTCAACGCCAGACAGGCGGGCCAGGAGCTGGTGCTCTCGACCCTGATGGGCGCCCTGCTGGCCTGTGCACTCTGGCTGGGGCTCAGCCTCTGGCCTTCGCTCTTGATGCTGGTGCTGATGCTGGCCCTGATGACCCTGTGGCTGGCGCGGCGTCTGATCCGGCTGGTGGCGAGCCGCTGCTCGCCGTCATTCTGGAGCAACGCCTGGATCACGGCGCTCATCCTGTTTGGCCCGGCCATAGAGGACAGCGCCACCGGCAAGGATGTGTGGTTGGCGGCGGCCATGCGTTGCGGCCTCTATCTGGTGGTGGCCGGCTATGGCTGGCTGTGTATCTTGCTGCTCGAGCAGTGGTGGCCGGTCGGCCGCCCACTGGCAGAAGCCAAGTTAGGAGACTGACATGTTTCTCATATTTATGGTCGGCATCCCGGTGATCCTGATCAACATGCTGTTGCAATCCCTGGTATCCGTCTGGTGCATCCGCTTCTACATCAAGCGGTTCGGCAAGCGTGAGGGGGTGGTGGCCGGCATGCTGGCGCTGTTTGGCATCATCACCCTGGTGATGCTGGGCAACCTGGCACAGATCGGCGTCTGGGGCGGGCTCTTCCTGTGGCTCGGGGAGTTCGACACCCTGCAGGAGGCCGTCTACCACTCCGGTGTCAACTTCGCCACCCTGGGCTATGGCGACATCGTCATGAGCCCGCAGTGGAAGCTGCTCGGCCCCCTCGAGGCGGTCAACGGCGCCCTGATGATAGGCCTCTCCGGTGCCTCCATGCTGACGGTCTTGCAGCACCACATTCGCAAGCAGCTCAGTGACAGTGCCCCCTGATCGGGCAGTGCGCATGATGTAAGAAAGGGCCACTCCATGGAGTGGCCCATTTTCATGCAATGCAGGCGATTGGGCCAGGTCGGCCGGGCAGATCTACTCGGCGATGGCCAGCTGCCAGGTCTTGAAGCCGCCGGAGAGGTTCTTCACCTTGAAGCCGTGCTGGCTCAGCAGGCGGCAGGCCACATGGCCGCGCAGGCCCACCTGACAGCTGATGAGCAGCTCCTTGTCTCTTGGCAGCTCATCGAGGCGGCCGCGCAGCTCGTCGAGAGGAATATGCAGCGCCCCCGGTATGCGCCCCAGCTTGTCGAGCTCGGGGGCGTTGCGCACATCCAGCACTTGCTGGTGCGGGTTGCGGGCCTGCACCTCGGCCGCATGGCAGAGGATGCTGTCCCCCTTCAGGTGGTTGCTCGCCACGAAGCCCGCCATGTTGATCACATCCTTGGCCGAGCCGAACGGCGGCGCATAGGTGAGCTCCAGATCCTGCAAGTCAAAGACGGTAAGGCCGGCGCGCTGGGCCACCGCCAGCACGTCGATGCGCTTGTCGATGCCATCCTTGCCGATGGCCTGGGCGCCGTAAATCTTGCCATCGGGGGCAAACAGCAGCTTGAGGCTGACCGGGTGGGCGCCGGGGTAGTAACCGGCGTGGCTGCCCGGGTGGACATAGACCTTCTCGAACGGTAGCCCCAGCTGCACCAGTCGCTTCTCGTTGAGCCCCGTGCTGGCCACCGCCAGATCGAACAGCTTGCAGATGGCGGTGCCCTGGGTCTTCTTGTAGGTCTCGCTTCGCCCCAGCATGTTGTCGGCGGCGATGCGCCCCTGCCGGTTGGCGGGGCCCGCCAGCGGGATCAGCACGGACTCGCCGGTGACGAAGTCGGTCTCCTCCACCGCATCCCCCACCGCATAGATGAAGGGATCCGAGGTGCGCATGCCGGCATCCACCTTGATGCCGCCGCGGGGTCCCAGCTCCAGCCCCGCCTTGGCGGCGAGCAGGGTCTCGGGCTTGACGCCTATGGCCAGGATCAGCAGGCCGGTATCGAGGTGAGAGCCGTCATTGAGGGTCAGCCGCAGGCCACCAGGCACCGCCGGCCCCTTCTCTGCCGGCAGTTCCAGAGGCTCGATGGCACAGAGGCCGATGCGCAGGCGCAGATCGATCCCCTCCTCGCGGATGCGGGCGTGGAGCATGTTGGCCATCTCTTTATCCACCGGCGCCATCACCTGATCGGAGAGCTCCAGCAGGGTGACCGCCAGCTTGCGCTGGTGCAGCGCCTCCATCATCTCCAGCCCGATAAAGCCGCCGCCCACCACTGTGACGTGGCGCGGCTGCTCATGCGCCAGGGCCGCCAGGATGCGATCCATGTCGGGGATATTGCGCAGGCTGTGCACGCCCGGGCTGTCGATGCCGGGGAAGGGAGGACGGATAGGCGCCGCCCCCGGGCTCAGCAGCAGCACATCATAAGGCTCGCGCCGCTCCTCGCCGCTTTGCAGGTTGCGCACCAGCAGGCTCTTGCCCCCCTTGTCTATCTCGATCACCTCGTGGAAGACCCGCACATCGACGTTGAAACGGCGCTTGAAGCTCTGGGGCGTCTGCAGCAGCAAGGCATCCCGATTGGGGATATCCCCTCCGATGTGATAGGGCAGACCGCAGTTGGCGAAGCTGACAAACTCGCCCCGCTCGAACATCACTATCTCTGCCTCTTCGCTCACACGACGGGCGCGGGCCGCCGCCGATGCGCCCCCTGCGACACCACCCACAATCAGGATCCGTTTCATCTGCAAGACTCCACTCAACGAGAAATTGACTTTAAATTAGAATACACTAATTTAGATTTCAATGAAATTTTGTTTGCCGCGGATTTGCAGTATTCTTGCCCTCCGACAATTGCTCAACAGGATAGTGTCAGTTCATGTCGTCTACCGCGCTCAGTCATCTCCCGACAGCCAGCCAGGCCCCCCTGTTCTTTCGCCTGGATACCCGTAGTCAACGGCTGGTCGCCCTGACCGATGTGATGCAGACCCCGCTCCACTGGCTCGATGAGCCCCGCAGTGCCTGGCCGGCCCAGCTGCCCGATGCCCTGCGCCAGCCCATAGAGCAGCGGCTCGCCAGCGGCAAGGGGGGCAAGCTGCTGCTGCGCTTTGCCGCCCAGCAGTGGCATATCTCCCTCTCCCATGAGCAGGACGCCTTCTGGCTCATCTGCCTGCAGACCCAACCCCAGGAGAGTGCGGCCAGCTTGTCGCTGCAACTGCCGCGCCTGAGCCAGATGGCCAGCCAGCAGCAGTATGCCCCCATGCTGGAGAGCCTCAGGGAGTGCCTGGGGGCCGATCGCCTGATCCTCTGGCACTACCAGGCCAATGGCCCCCTCGGCAGCGAGCAGTTGACCCCTGTCTTCACCCTGAATGCGGACTCTGTCGGTGCCATTCGCGGTGACAGCCGCTACATCCGGGCCTTGCGTACCCGGGGCGCCCTGAGCTTCTCGGAGGCCGCCCATCAGCCCATGCTGAGCCAGCACTATTATCTGGCCAATGCCAATGTCAGCTCCCGCCTGGACGGCGCCCTGCTGGAGCAGGAGAAGCTCATCGGCGTGCTCAGCCTCGAATACGCCGAGACGACCCTGATTGGCGAAGAGACACTGCAACTGGTGCGCCACTGCGCCCAGTTGCTGGGCCACTGGCAGCCCGAACCCGAGGTGACCGAGGCCTCTCCCTTCACCCTGCCCCGCGGGCTCAGTTGCAAGACCGGCAATGAGTATTGCCGCGCCCTGGTGCGCTGGGCCATGACGGCGAGCGGCGCCCGCATCGGCTGGCTCGGGGAGTTTCAGCTGCGCGGCCAGGATCTCTGGCTCATTCCTCGCTGCGTGCTGGAAGGAGAGACCTTCTCCGCGGTCAAGCCCATGCGGATGGAGATAGGCCCGGGCCGGGAGATCTTCCAGCACGGCCAGAGCCTCTATGTGGAAGACCTGCCCCTGCGCTATCCCCAGGCCACCCAGTTGCTGGCCCTCAACGCCAAGGCCTACATCGGCATTCCCCTCCAGGGCCAGGGCGGCGTCCCCCTGGGTCAGATCACCCTGCTGCTCGACGGACCACTGGCCGACCCCATTCCCCTGCTCGATGCCCTCTACGAGCAGCGTGAGCGGGCCGCCATCGAGCTGCAGCGCCTCGCCAACGACGATGCCCTGCGCCTGGCCGAGGTGGCCTTCAACACCCACGACGGTCTGCTGGTGATGGATCACGGCGGCATCATCCTCAAGGTCAACGACTCCTTCAGCCGCATCACAGGGTTCGGGGACGACGAGATGCTCGGTCAGCATATCGAGGCCCTGAGACCCACCTACTATGGCGACAGCCTCAAGCAGGAGGTGATCGCCGCCGTCGATAAGCAGGGATACTGGCTTGGCGAGGAGCAGTGCCTGCACAAGGAGGGCCATCTCTTCCCGGTGCGGCTGATGGTGAGCGGTGTCAAGGATGAGGAGAACGAGATCAGCCACTTCGTCTGCAGCTTCCACGACATCACCCAGGAGAAAGAGGCGGCCCGCCACATAGAGCGGCTCGCCTATTACGACGATCTGTGCGACCTCTACAACAGGCGCAGCCTGAACGACATCATGCAGCGCACTCTGCAGAGCCCGAACGGGCAGTGGGGGGCATTGCTGCTGCTGGATCTCGACAACTTCAAGTCGATCAACGACTCCCTCGGCCACGCCTGCGGCGATCTGCTGCTCCAGGCGGTGGTGGTGCGGCTCAAGTCCCTGCCCCAGGAGAACCTGGTGCTGGCCCGCACCTCGGGAGACGAGTTCGCCCTGCTGTTCACCGCGCTGGGCCAGGGCTATGTCACCGCCAAGATACTGGCGGAGCACTTCGCCCGGGAGCTGATGGGGATTTTCCGCCTCCCCTTCGACATCGGCGATCACAAGCTGCACTGCAGCGCCTCCGTGGGGATCAGCCTGTTCAGCGACGATGACAAGGATCATCTGATCCTGATGCAGCAGGCCGACACCGCCGTCCACATGGCCAAACGGGCCGGCCAGGGCAACCACATCTTCTTCAGCGAGGCCATGGCGGAGAAGGAGAAGAGCAAGCTCTCCCTGAGCAACCAGCTGCGCGATGCCCTGCGCAACAACGAGCTGGTGCTGCACTATCAACCCCAGTACAGAGTCGACAACGGCAGCCTCTCGGGCGTGGAGGCCCTGCTGCGCTGGCAGAAGATGGACGGCACCATGATCCCCCCCGGGGACTTCATTCCCATCGCCGAAGAGACCACCCTGATCCAGGAGATAGGCTACTGGGTGATGAAGACCGCCTGCGCCCAGTACAGTTTCTGGCTCAACAACGGCCTCGCCATCCCCCATCTGTCGGTCAACGTCAGCGCCCGCCAGTTCCACACCGCCGGCTTCGTGCAGCAGGTGGAGTATGTGCTGCGCGATACCGGGGTGCCGCCGTCGCGCTTGCTGCTGGAGGTCACCGAGTCAGTGGTGCTGGAAAACCGGCTGGACAGCATCGCCAAGATCCGCCAGCTCAAGGAGTTGGGTATCCTCATCTCCATCGATGACTTCGGTACTGGTTACTCTTCTCTCGCCTATTTGCGCGATCTGCCCGCCGATGAGGTCAAACTGGATAGGAGCTTCATCCAGACACTGGTGCACAGCGAGCAGGACAAGGCCATCGTCAAGGCCATCCTGGATCTCGCCAAGGTGTTTCGCTTCACGGTAACCGCCGAAGGGGTGGAGGACGAGGAGCAGCTGGCCGTGCTCAAGGCCCTGGGATGCCAGCACTACCAAGGCTTCCTGACCAGCCGCCCGCTCCCCGTCAAGGCACTGGAGAGTCTGCTGGGTGCCACCCCGGCGGGCTAAACTGGTAGGATTTATAGGGCTTTATGTCATAAAATAACGACCGCTCGAACCCTGTCCGAACAATTGGAGTCGTCTATGTCAGTCATTAACCGGATCCCTGCCGTTGAAACCAGCGGCCCTGCCGATCAGGGCACTCAGCGGATCCCTGCCGCCACCGTTAGCGACACCAGCAATCCCGACATCATTGGCCGGATCCATTCCGTCGAGACCTGCGGCACAGTCGACGGCCCCGGCATCCGCTTCATCGTGTTCATGCAGGGCTGCCTGATGCGCTGCAAGTATTGCCACAACCGGGATACCTGGGACACCCAGGGTGGCCGCGAGGTCACAGTGCCCGAGTTGATGCAGGATCTCACCAGCTACCGCCACTTCATGAATGCCTCAGGCGGCGGCGTCACCGCCTCCGGTGGGGAAGCCATGCTGCAGCAAGAGTTCATCGCCGAGCTGTTTGCCGCCTGCAAGGCGCAAGGGATCCACACCTGCCTGGATACCAACGGCTTCGTGCGTCACTACGACGAGCTGCTCGATCGGGTGCTCGACAACACCGATCTGGTGCTGCTCGACATCAAGCAGATCAACGACGAGAAGCACATCCCCCTCACCCACGTCAGCAACAAGTACACCCTGGAGTTCGCCCGCTACCTGGCATCCCGCGGCCAGACCATGTGGATCCGCTACGTGGTGGTGCCCACCTGGTCCGACGATGACGAGAGCGCCGAGGGGCTCGGCCAGTTCATCGCAGAGCTGGGGGAGTGCGTCGAGAAGGTGGAGCTGCTGCCCTACCACGAACTCGGCAAGCACAAATGGGACGTGCTGGGAGACACTTACGATCTGACCGGGATCAAGCCCCCCAGCAAGGAGACCATGGACAGGGTCCAGGCCATCCTCGGCAAGTACCACCCCAACGTGAAGTATTGAGACAGGAGGCCGCCCGGGATTGGGCGGCCTCTTTTCACTGCACCGCCAGCGCCCGGGCTCATCACCGGGCAATGACATCCGAGGGAACATGTCATGAGTGAAGGACAAGTCGCCGCCCTCCTGCTCTGGCTGGTGCTGCTCGCCTTCAGCCTGAACGCCTCCCTGCTGCGCACCCTCCACGACCACCCCCTCTATCAACACCTCTGCCTTGGGGGCGCCATCGTCCTGGTGCCGCTCTGGACCTTGCGGGCGGGCCTCCATGAGGGGCTGGAGATCCACTTTCTCGGCCTCACCAGCCTGACCCTGCTGCTGGGCTGGCGCCTCGCCCTGCTGGCCCCCTGCCTCACCCTGCTGATCCTCGGGGCCTTTGGTGTCACCGATCTGGCGGAGTTCGGCTGGCAGGCGCTCATCGGCGTCGCGCTGCCGGTGGCCACCAGCTGGCTGCTGTTTCTGGCAAGCTGGGCCTGGTTGCCCCGCCACCTCTTCGTCTACCTGTTCGTGGCCGCCTTCCTCGGCGGGGCGCTGAGCATCTCGGTCAAGATCCTCGCCAGTGCCCTGCTGATGGGGATAAGCGGCGCCTACCCCTGGCACACCATCAGTGCCGACTACCTCTCCATCTGGCCGCTGCTGCTCTTCCCCGAGGCCCTGCTCAACGGCATGGCCATGACACTGCTCGCCGTCTATCGACCCCACTGGGTCAACACCTTCTTCGACAGGGAATATCTGGGGCGGTGAGCCAGCAGAGGCCGGCGCCATAAAAAAAGCCCGCAGCTGCGGGCTTTTTCATTTCTGTCACACGCTGCGGGGGCGCAGGTGGGCGTGCCAGCGGGCCTCCCACTTCTTGAACAGCCAGACGATGGCGAAGGTGAGCAGCATGTAGAGCAGGCCTGCGGTCAAGAAGGCCTCGAACGGGCTGTAGTAGCGGGAGTTGATGATCCGCGCCGCACCTGTCAGGTCGACGATGGTGATGATGCCCGCCACCGCCGACCCCTGCAGCATGAAGATCACCTCGTTGCTGTAGGCGGGCAGCGCACGGCGAAACGAGTTGGGCAAGATGATGCGGGTGAGGGTCTGCCAGCGGCTCATGCCAAAGGCATTGGCCGCCTCAATCTGCCCCTTTGGCATGTTCAGCACGGCACCGCGCACTATCTCGGCGGTGTAGGCCCCGGTGTTGAGGGTGAACGCCAGCAGGGCACAGAACCAGGCCTCGGAGAAGAGCGCCCAGGCGGGCCCGTTCTTGAGCCACTCCCACTGGGCGGCGCCGTAGTAGATGATGAACAGCTGCACCAGCAACGGGGTGCCGCGGAAGAAGTAGATATAAGCCCAGATCGGCCCCTTGATCAGCCAGTTGCGGCTGTTGCGCAGAATGCCCATGGGTACCGCCAGCATGAGGCCGAGCATGAGAGAGGCTGCCACCAGCCAGATGGTGGTGTAAAAGCCCTCCCAGTAGGTGGGCCACTCCTTGAGAATGATGGAGAAATCCATGGCTTACCTCGTCTTGATCGTGATGTAGATACGCTCGGCACTGACACCGCGACTATCACAGTAAACGAATGACTGCATTGAATACGGCATGGCTTACCTCGTCTTGATGGCGTAGTGACGCTCGGCCCACTTGAGCGCCGAGGTCGAAACCGCGGTGAAGATCAGGAAGATCAACGCCACCGCCATGTAGAAGGTAAACGGCTGCTGGGTCGAGCCCGCCGCCAGGGACGCCTTTCGCACCATGTCATCGAGCCCGATGATGGAGACCAGGGCCGTGGTTTTGAGCAATACCAGCCAGTTGTTGCCAAAGCCCGGCAGGGCGTGGCGCATCATCTGGGGAAAGAGGATCCGCACAAACACCTGGGTTGCCCGCATGCCAAAGGCGCGTGCCGCCTCGAGCTCCCCCTTGTCCACCGCCAGGATGGCGCCGCGGAAGGTCTCGGTCATGTAGGCACCGAAGATGAAGCCTATGGTGGCGACCCCGGCCGCAAAGGGACTGATGTCGATGTAATCCGGTAGCAGGGAGACCCACTCCTGATTCGGATTGCTCTCCAGCAGGTAGTTGTTGTAAGCCTCGTTGACCCAGGTACAGATCCCGTTGATCAGCACCTGGCCGCCGAAGAACAGCAGCATCATCAGCACTAGATCCGGAATGCCGCGAATGACGGTGGTGTAGGCGGTCGCGATGCCGCGCGCCCACTTGTAGGGGGAGAGCTTGGCCAGGGCACCCAGCATGCCCAGCACCAGCGCCAGCAGCAAGGAGGCGAGCGCCACCTCCAGGGTGACCCAGGCCCCCTCCAGCAGGGAGGTTTCATATCCTTTCAAATCAAACATATGCAATGCAGCTCCATCGCAATCGGGCCCGTCACTCCCAGCGGAAGGCAACGGGCCCGATGACTACTGACGGGATCAACCTGTCGTTGTTCGCCTGACGTTGACTTACTCGCCGTACACGTCGAAGTCGAAGTACTTGTCGTTGATTTCCTTGTACTTGCCGTTGGCGCGCAGGGCCAGGATGGCAGCATTGAATTTCTCTTTCAGATCCTTGTCAGCCTTGCGTACCGCTATGCCGGCACCCTCGCCAAACCACTTGGGATCCGTCAGTTTCGGGCCGACGAACTCGTAGGCATCGCCACCCTCTTTCTTCAGCAGACCGTCGCTGATGGCGGCGGAGTCGGCCATCACATAGTCAACCCGGCCCGATTTCAGATCGAGATAGGCCTCATCTGCGGTGCCGTAGCGCTTGATGGTGGCGTTGGGGAAGTTGTCGGTGATGTAGGTGTCCATGGAGGTGGCGCGCTGCACGGCGATGGTCTTGCCATCCATGAAGGCCTTGTCGAGCTGCACCTCGGTGCCTTTCTTGGCGGCGAAGCGGGCCGGAATGTGCTGGTACTTCTGGGTGAAGTCCACCTTCTTCTTACGCTCTTCGGTGATGTCCATGGTGGCGATGATGGCGTCATACTTGCGTGACAGCAGCGCAGGAATGATGCCGTCCCAGTCCTGCTTGACCAGGGTGCACTTCACCTTCATCTCTTCACACAGGGCGTTGGCGATGTCGATGTCAAAGCCTTTCACCTCGCCGCTCGGCTCGGTCCAGGAGAAGGGAGGATAGGCACCTTCCACCCCGATCCGTACCTCTTTCCACTCCTTGGCCATCAGGCTACCGGAACACAGGGCCGTCATCACGGCAGTCGCCAGCATCAGCTTGTTCATGTATCTCTCCTTGATAAACACGTCGATCGTTGAAAACGCAGAATATTGAAAATACCGCTCCCCCATCAATAAATGGAAGAGATGAATTGCTTGAATCGCTCCGACTTGGGATGGGCGAAGATCTCCTTGGGATTGCCTTCTTCCTCTACCCGCCCCTGATGGAGGAACATCACCTTGTTGGACACGTCACGGGCAAAGGACATCTCGTGGGTGACCACCAGCATGGTGCGCCCCTCTTCGGCCAGCTCGCGCATCAGGCCGAGCACCTCGCCCACCAGCTCGGGATCGAGCGCAGAGGTGGGCTCGTCGAACAGCATCACCTCGGGCTCGACCGCAAGGGCACGGGCGATGGCGGCCCGCTGCTGCTGGCCGCCGGAGAGGTGACCGGGGTAATAGTCGCGCCGCTCCCACAGGCCCACCCGGTTGAGCAGTTGCTCCGCCTTGGCGATGGCCTCGGCACGGGGCACCTTGAGCACCTGGATGGGGACTTCGATGATGTTCTGCATGATGGTCATGTGCGACCAGAGGTTGAAACTTTGAAACACCATGGCCAGACGGCTGCGAATCCGCTCCACCTGACGCATGTCCTCAGGCAGGCGTTCACCGGCCCGATTGCTCTTCATGCGGATCAGCTCGCCATGGAGTGACACTGTGCCGGAAGAGGGGGTTTCCAGCAGATTGATACAGCGTAGAAAAGTCGACTTCCCCGAACCCGAGGAGCCGATCAGGGAGATAACATCCCCCTTGCGGGCCGTCATATCGATGCCCTTGAGCACTTCGTGGGTGCCAAAATACTTGTGCAGTTCACGAACTTCCAGTGCGGCAACGTCGCTCATCCATTACAACCTTGTCTGTCCCTAGACGCCGCTACGGCGTGACTCCACCATCGCAAATTTAACAAAAAGTTAACCGATGGCAACCTTCAGCGAAAATATCATTCAGGTAGTTAAAAAACAATACAGAACCGAGGTATTTAGTGGTTTATCTGTATTTTTATTGGCCTTGGCGGTATTTTTCAGCACTTTGTCTGCATAAAATCTGCTTTTCGCCACCTCTGAGATACCGCCTTTTTATACCCGGAACGCACCAGTAGCAAGAAGATTAAGCCATTTCAGTCAGAAGCCATTCAGAGTCACTTTATTCACCCAGGTTCAGCTGAACAAAACGCACTTTTTTCTGAATGAAATTGATTTTATTGGCGATGACGACCCGAGAGCAGAGGGCTCCGGGAAGATGGCCTCGCCATGCAAAAGTAACAAACCGATAAAAAAAGGGTCGAATGAAACATACAAACTCATGGATTTATGACTCTTGGCCAATAAGTAGTGGTAATGTGTCGTTTTCCCAGTTTTGTGACCGAGGCCCCAATGTTGCTGAATGTGTTGCTGATCCTGCTGCCGCTGGTGATTGGCTATCTTGTCCCCCTATCCTCCACCCGGCTCATCAAGCTGATCAATCAGTCGCTGGGCAAGATGGTCTATCTCATCCTGTTCCTGATGGGGCTGGGGCTGGCCTATGTGGAGAACCTCGGCAGCAACCTGGCGGTGATCTTCAAGGTGGCCGGGGTGATGCTGGCCGCCATCACCGCCTGCAACCTGCTGGCACTCTGGTGGCTGGACAGACGCAGCCCCCCCACCCATGAGGCGAGCGACGCCAGGATGCCGAGCAAGCTGCATCTGCTCTGGGAGTCACTCCAGCTCTGCTTCGTGGTGCTCGGCGGCGTGCTGCTGGGGCTGCTGGTGGACTTGCGCGCCCTGCCCATCGACAAGTGGAGCGAGTGGGCCCTGATGCTGTTGCTGCTGCTCATCGGCATCCAGATGCGCAACTCCGGCATGCGCCTGCGCCAGATCCTGCTCAACCCCTGGGGCATGAAGATAGCCGCCACCGTCATCCTCAGCAGCTGGCTCGGCAGCCTGCTGGCGGCCCAGTTGCTGGGGATGCCCTCGAGCCACGCCCTGGCGCTCGCCTCCAGCTTCGGCTGGTATTCGCTGTCGGGCATACTGGTGGCCGACAAGCTGGGACCCGTGCTCGGCTCCGCCGCCTTCATCAACGATCTGGGGCGCGAGCTTATCGCCATCCTCATCATTCCGGTGCTGATGCGTCGCCACCCCTCTGCCGCCATCGGCTACGGCGGCGCCACCGCGCTGGACTTCACCCTGCCGGTCATCCAGAAATCCGGCGGCATCCAGGTGGTGCCGGTGGCCATCGTCTCGGGCTTTATCCTGAGCCTGCTCGGTCCCATCCTGATCCTGGGTTTCCTCGCTATCTGAGCCTGGATAAACCACCCAGGCGAAAAAAAGCCCGGCAGCAGTGCCGGGCTTTTTGTTGGTTCAGGGGTGCGCCATCTCTAGGTTCGCCACTGGCCGCCGCTCATCACCCTCTCGATGGCGAGGTGCTCCGGCGCTATCAGCAGCAGGTCCGCATCCTGCCCCACCCCTATCATCCCCTTGCCAGCCAGCCCCAGGGCTCGCGCCGGATTGGCCGTGACCACCCCCAGGGCGACCTCGAGCGACACCCCGAGGGCGCAGGCACGAACGCACTCCTGCCACAGGCTGGCAATCTGGCCGCAGCGCATCTCCACAAGGCGCCCCTCACCGTCAAATCGCGGCAGGCTGGCGTTGGCATCCGAGCTGAAGCTGATGCGATCGGCGGGCACGCCGGCCGCCAGCAGCGCCACCAGCGCCTCTGCCGCCAGTTGCTCGCCATCGTCCAGCAGCTCGGGGAAGCTCGAGGTGGTGAGATCGATCCAGCCCCCCGCCCTGCCCCAGTCGATGGCCTCGGCAAAGAGCCAGGGGTTGCGGTTGCAGTGGGTGGGATAGAGCTGGCGCAGGGGAATGTCGGTGCCATCGCGCAGGGCCCGCAGCGGTGCCAGGGCCCCGCGGCCGTCCCCGACGTGGAAGAAGCTGACCCCGCTCTTGCCCGTGAGCAGCCCGGCCACCCGCGCCTCGCTCACCAGCCGCGCCAGCTCATCCTGGGTGGGCGCGCTGGATCTGTGATCGCTGATGGCCAGCTCCCCCACCCCCAGCACCTCGGGGATCAGCATGATGTCCGATTCCACCCTGCCGGTGAGGGTCTTGACCGGCAGGTGATAGGAGCCGGTGTACATGTAAGCGCTCACCCCGGCGGCGCGAAACTCGCGCACCTTGCCGAGCACCTGGGCCGGGGTGCGGGTCAGACTGTCGGTGCCGAGCGCCGCCACCAGCGTAGTGACCCCGGCCTTGAGGGCCTCCCCCGCCGCGAGTTCGGGGGTACGGAAGGCAAAGCCCCCCTCCCCACCGCCCCCCGTGATGTGGGCCAGGGGATCCACCAGCCCGGGCACCAGGTAGCGGCCACGGCCGTCGACGCGCACCAGCGGCCAGTCAGGGGGAACAGTCAACCCCTTGCCCAGCCAGGCGATGCGGCCGTCGGCCACCAGCAGATCCTGCTGGCCGAGCGGGGCCGGGCTATGAATTTCCGCGCCCTCGATCAGGGTCAACATGGGCATCTCCTTGTTTCATCACCGCTTGCTGCGGAAAAAAGAGAGGGAGCAAGCTCCCTCCCCCATCAACCACCATAAATATCGTACTTGAAGTACTTCTGGTTGATCTCCTGATACTTGCCATTGGCCCGCAGGGTCTTGATCGCCTCGTCCAGCTTGGCCTTGAGATCCTGATCGCCCTTGCGTACCGCAATTCCCATGCCGTCACCAAACCACTGGCGATCGGTCAGGGCCGGCCCCACATACTCGAACTTCTCCCCGCCCGCCTTGCTGAGCAACCCCTGATCGATGGCCGAGGCGTCGGCCAGCAAGGCCAGCACCCGGCCCGCCTTCAGATCGAGATAGGCCTCATCGGCATTGCCGTAACGCACTATGGTGACGTCGGATCCAAAGTTATCCGTCAGGTACTTGTCGTGGGTGGTGGCGCGCTGCACACCGATGCGCTTGCCTGCAATCCCCGCCGGGGTCAGCTCCAGCGTTGTGCCCTTGGCCGCCACGAAGCGGTTGGGGATATGGGCATATTTCGCGGTGAAATCCACCTTCTTGCGCCGCTCGTCGGTGATCGACATGGCGGCGATGATCGCATCGTATTTGCGCGACAACAGGGCCGGGATCATGCCGTCCCAATCCTGGGCCACCAGCTCGCACTTGACGGCCATCTGTTGGCACAGGGCGTTGGCGAGATCGATATCAAACCCCTTGATCTCCCCCGATGCATCGGTCCAGGAGAAGGGGGGATAGGCGCCCTCCACACCGAAGCGCACGGTTTTCCACTCCTTGGCCGTGACGGGGGTGGTGAGCAGGCAGGCAGCAAAGAGGGCTGACAGGGTCAGTTTGGTATTCATCATGAGTACTCCATTACATAGAAAGCGCACAGGCGCGGTCAAGGCATCGCAAGCCTGGGCAGGCGATGGCCAACAAACGGCAAAACGCGGATGAGCGAGATCACGCCCCCGTGGGTATCAATGATCGACAGATATCAATGACCGTCGGGTATCAATGATCGGCGGGCGTCAATGAACTGCTCCGGGGCCTCGATCTATTCGTCGAACCACTCGGAGAGGTAGAAAGGCTTGAAGTAGAAGGCCAGAAAAAAGCCTCTGGCTTTGCGCATCATGATGGTCTGTCGCGTCCTGTGACAAAGATGGAAACCACCTTAGCACGCCCCAAATTTGCCCTGCAAGAGGGGCTTGCAGGGCTATCGAAAAATCCTGATCATGGCCAACAGAATCAGGATCCTCTAGGCTCTGAGCACCTTGTCATCGACCTGAAAACGACCTCAATTCCATGAATTACCTGGCGCATCTCCATCTGGCGGCCCACACCCGAAGCTCCCTCACCGGCAACCTGCTGGGGGACTTCGTCAAGGGGCCCCTGCCCACTGGTCTCGCGGCCCCCTTCGACGAGGGGATCTGGCTGCACCGCAAGATAGATGCCTTCACCGATGCCCACCCCGAGCACAGGGCGGCGGTCGCCTGCTTCGAGGCCCCCTGGCGCCGCTTTGGCGGCATCCTGGTGGACATGCTCTACGACCACTGGCTGAGCCACCACTGGCAGCAATTCAGTCAGGATCCCCTGCCCCGCTTCCTGCAGCGGAGCTATGGCCAGCTGCTGGCGGATCACGCCCGCCTGCCGGAAGGGTTGCCAATGGCCCTCAAGCGGATGGCGGAGCAGGACTGGATCGCCTCCTACGGACGCCGGGAGGGGCTGGGTCAGGCCCTCAACGGCATAGGCCGGCGCCTGCGTCGTCCCCTGCTGCTGGGGGAGGCGCTCCATACCCTGGATGAGGGCAGCTGGCGCGACTGTGAACTGGGGTTTCTGCGCTTCTACCCCGAGGTGATGCGCTTTAGTGAGCGGCAACTCACCTGCTACCGCGCCACCAGGGCTCCTCAAGGAACCCCAGGGTAGATACCCTGGCCCTGTTTCAGGCAAGACTGGTGGGGCAAGGCATGAAACTGAAGCTGGATCAGATTGGGTCTTTTATGGCACCCAAAAAAGGAGGAGACTGGCGATGCCGATCAGCCCGGGCTCAGGCTGAACGGGCAGGGCAGGGCCAGACTCAGCCCCCTCAAGATCCAAGGAGACCTCTTCATGTCATTGCGATTATTCTGCAGCGCCCTGTGCGGCGCCCTCCTGACCGGCGGCACCGTTCACGCCACCGAACCGGCTCATACAGCCACCTTGTTTGAAAACGTGCGCATCTTCGATGGCAAGGGGAGTACCCTCAGCGCCCCCTCCTCCGTCCTGGTGGAAGGCAACCTGATAACCAAGATCAGCCAGGGCGGCATCAAGGTGGAAGGCGAAGTGCAGCGTATCGACGGCCAGGGCAAGACCCTGATGCCGGGCCTCATCGATGCCCACACCCACCTGATGTTTGCCACCCTGCCGCAAATCGCCGTGCTGACCAACGACGTCACCTTCACCACTGTGGCGGCAACCAGGGCGGCCAACGACATGCTGATGCGCGGCTTCACCAGCGCCCGTGATCTCGGCGGCCCCGTCTTCGGCCTCAAGAAGGGGATCGACATGGGGCTGACCAACGGCCCACGCATCTGGCCGGCCGGCGCCATGATCTCCCAGTCCGGGGGCCACGGTGACTTCCGCCTGCCCAATGAACTGCCGGCGCTGGAAGGACAATACTCCTTCGGCGAGCGGGCCAACGCGGCCATGGTCGCCGACAGCCCGGATGCCGTGCGCCAGCGCACCCGCGAGCAACTGGCCCTCGGCGCCTCCCAGATCAAGGTGATGGCCGGTGGCGGTGTGGCCTCCAACTATGATCCCATCGATGTGACCCAGTACACGGTGCCGGAGATCCGCGCCGCCGTCGAGGCCGCCGACAACTGGGGCACCTATGTGACAGTGCACGCCTATACCCCGAAGGCGGTGCGCCAGGCCATCGAGGCTGGCGTCAAGTGCATCGACCATGGTCAGATGCTCGACGAGGACACTGCCAGGCTGATGGCCGAGAAGGGGATCTGGTGGAGCCTGCAACCCTTCACCGACGATCGCAAGTCCCCCTTCCCGGAAGGCTCGGCCAACCGTCTGAAGCAGCTTGAGATGTACAAGGGCACCGACCACGCCTATGCCATGGCCAAGAAGTACGGCATCAAGACGGCGTTCGGTACCGATGCCCTGTTCAGCGCCCAGGCTGCCGCCGATCAAGGCACCATGCTGGCCAAGATGGGCACCTGGTATACCCCGGCCGAAGTACTGAAGATGGCCACCCATGACAACGCCGAGCTGCTGGCCCTCTCAGGCCCGCGCAACCCCTACCCGGGCAAGCTGGGTGTGGTGGAAGTCGGCGCCCTGGCCGACTTGCTGCTGGTTAACGGCGATCCCCTCAAGGAGCTCTCCCTGGTGGCCGATCCGGCGACCAACTTCAAGGTGATCATGAAGGACGGCAAGGTCTACAAGAACACCCTCTGACCTCTTTCGATAACAAAAAAAGGCCCCGAAAGGGGCCTTTTTTATGGGTACTGCATGACCGCCAGTGGTGGAGCGGCTCAGCGATCTTCCTTCTTCTTGCGAATGCTGAGGCCAAGCTCACGGCCGCGCTGGCGGGCGTAATAGATGGTCCCGACGAAGGCCAGGGTGGTGAATACCAGCTCCACCACCGCCAGCCACCGCTCCCCCTCATCCGTAGTGATCAGGGTCAGGGCGTGGAGGAAGTAGGGCATCAGCACGAAGTTGCCCCAGGCGTGGGTGTAGGGGTTGCCCTGCACTATGCCCTTCAGGGGAAACAGCAACGGCACAGTCCAGATCACCGGCAGCAACCAGGGGGCGAGCCCCGGGTGAGGCGAGAGCCACAGATGCCAGAGCAGGACCCAGGCCAGCAGGCCGAAAAAGCCGACCAGGGTCAGCAGGCGGGCGAAGCGGGTGCTCACTTGAGGATCTCCAGCACCAGCTCGGGCGGGCGGCCGATGCGGGCCTGGCCATTCTTGATGACGATGGGGCGCTCGATGAGCTTGGGGTGCTGATGCATGGCACGAATGAGGGCATCGCCCTGCACATCGGCCAATCCCAGCTCCTTGTAGAGCTCTTCCTTGGTGCGCATCAGCTGGCGCGGATCGGCAAACCCGAGCTGGCCCAGCAGGGTGCGGATATCATCCTCGCTCGGCGCCTGTTCCAGATAGAGCACCACCTCGGGGGCTATCCCGTGCTGTTCCAGCAAGGCCAGGGTTTCACGGCTCTTGGAGCAGCGCGGATTGTGATAGATTTGGGTCTCGCTCATGGTAACTCCCTGATATTGCAAGATGGGACAACAAATGGCGCTATTGTAGGGGAAACGGATGGGCAGGGTAAGCGGGAGGGCGGTGGAAATGAAACGAATATGTTGGCTGATTGTGGCCGCCTTGCTGGGCGCCTGCACGCCGGCCCCCCAGTTCATCGACGGGGCGGGCAAAAACCTCAGCCTTAGCACCCTGGCGGGCAAGCCCCTGCTGGTCAACTACTTCGCCCCCTGGTGCGCCCCCTGCCTGCGGGAGATGCCCCTGCTCGCGGCGCTGCACCGGGAGGGACAGATAGGGGTGATCGCCATCAACTATGATCCCGCCTCCCCCGCCGAGCTGGCCGAGCTGGCCCGGCGATACCAGATAGCCGTGCCCCTGATGGTCCCTCTCGATGAGGCCAGCCTCCCCTTCCCAAGGCCTGGCGCGCTGCCCACCAGCTACCTGCTCGATGGCAAGGGGCAGTTGCAAAAGACCCTGGTGGGGGAGCTCGATGAGCACAAGCTCGCCGCCATCCGGGCCTGGGCCGCCACACAAGCCTCCTCGGCACGGCCCTGATGGCCCCATGACGACAAGGGGTGCACCATCTCTGGTGCACCCCGTTTCATTCAGGCGTGGTCAGCCGGACTAGCCCTTCAGGCTGTCCAGATCCTTCTTGGCCCGCTCCAGCTGGGTGATGCGCGCCTCGATGCGGGCCAGGGTCAGCTTGTCGCTGGTGGTGCCGCGGGCCACGATCAGCTCGTCGATGGCCGCCTGGTAGTCCCCGCGCAGGGAGAGGGTCTCCGCCCGCGCCATGTGCAGGTCCGTCATCCTTCCCGCCTTGCGATAGGCATCCGACAGCAGGCTCCAGGCCAGGCTGTTCTCGTCGTGCTCCCGGGCATAAGGGTCCAGCAGGGCGATGGATTTCTGGTAGTTGCCCGCCTCCAGATAGGCGTTGCCGAGGTTGACCACCACCACCTCGTTGTCCGGCATCCGGGTGCGGAAGCGCTCCAGCCGGGCGATGGCCTGGGCGCTGCGCCCCTTGGCGAGATCGATGTCGGTCAGGGCATCCACCACGAAGAGATCTTCCGGATGGCGGGCGGCCAGGCTCTGCATCAGGGTATCGGCCTCGTCGGTGCGCTTGAGCTGCAGCAGGGCCAGCGCCTTGCCATAGGTGGCGGCGTCTTTCAGGGGGTAGTCCCCCTTCTGCAGGCGGCTGTCGAAATAGGTGAGCAGCGCCTGGGGGCTCTCGGTGCCATAACGCACCTGGATGCGCACCTTGGCCAGCCAGAAGTCGAGGCTGGGAGGCAGAGCGCGGCGGCCATAGCTGTTGGCGCGGGCGCGGGCTTCGCTGATCCGGGTCTCCGGCAGGGGGTGAGTGAGCAGCATCTCGGGCGGCTTGCTGGCGTAGCGGTACTCCGCCGCCAGTTTCTGGAAGAAGCTGGCCATGCCCATGGGATCGAAACCGGCGTCATAGAGCGTCTTCATGCCGATGCGGTCCGCTTCGTACTCGTTGTCCCGGGTATAGTTGATGGCCGACTGCATGGAGAGCCCGAGGGTGGTCTGCAGCGCGGCGATGCCTGCGGTGGGGTTGATCACCGCCAGTGCGATGGAGCCCACCAGACCGGCCAGGGTCATGGCCGAGCTGCTCGCCTGGGCCTCCATGTAACGGGCTATGTGGCGCTGGGTCACGTGGGTGATTTCGTGAGCCAGCACCGAGGCCAGCTCGCTCTCGTTGTCGGCGTAGAGGAAGAGGCCGGTATGCACCTTGACCCGCCCGCCGAGGAAGGCGGCCGCGTTGATGCTGGGATCATTGATGAGGAAGAAGGTAAAGGGGAAACGCACCCCGTCGGCATTGGTGAGCAGTCGCTGACCCAGATCGTCGATGTATTCGCTCAGCACGGGATCATCGATGATGGGCAAGCCCGCCCGGGCAAACCGCATGAAGGCATTGCCATAGCGCACTTCCTGCTCGATGGGCAGGGCGGCAACCCCGGCGGTGCCGATGTCGGGCAGCTGGTTGTTCGCCTGAGCCTGAAAGGTCGCGCTCATCAGGGATATCAGCAGGGGAAGCGATGCCATCAAGGGGGAAAAACGGGCCACAGTGTTTCTATCTCCATCAGAAGGGGCTCGGGCAGAATACCCTTGCCCATCAAGGCCCACAAGCGTTGTTTCATACTGGTATCACGGCCATAATGACCACCACGCACGCGATGGAATCCTCATGGAACAGCTCGACCTGACCCCCTGGCGTTGTCCCGAGCCGCTGATCCGGCTCAAGCTCTGGCTGCGCCAGGCAAGACCCGGCCAATCCCTGCACCTCATACTGGGGGATGCCGGCTCCCGGCAGGACATTCCGGCCTACCTGCAACGCCTGGGTCACAGCGTCCGTCCCCTGGAGGAGTCCGCCGCCCGCCTCTCCTTGCTGCTCGTGGTCGGGAACCGGCCATCATGATGCCAGGCCCCGGGCTGCCCCTTTCCATCGAAATGACACGGTAAAAACCAAGGAAGCCTCGATGTTAGATGTATTGAAGCGCTGGTATCAGACCCGTTTTTCCGATCCCGATGCCGTTGCCCTGTTCCTGCTGCTGGTGTTCTGCTTCGCCGTGCTCTGGCTGTTCGGCGATCTGTTGGCCCCCCTGCTGGTGGCCGTGGTGATGGCCTATCTGCTGGAGTGGCCGGTCAGCCGCCTGCAACGCACCGGGCTCTCCCGCCCCCTGGCCACCAGCCTGGTGCTGCTGCTGTTCCTCAGTGTGACCACCATGATGCTGCTGGGGCTCATCCCCACACTGGTGAGCCAGGGGGTCAACCTCGCCAAGGAGGCGCCCTCCATGCTGGCCCATGCCCAGGACGCGGTCCGCACCCTGCCGGAAAAATACCCCGAGATAGTCGACGTCAGCCTGGTCGAGACCATCATCGACAACATTCGCCAGCGCATTCTGGCCGGGGGGGAGCAGCTGGTGAGCGCCTCCCTCAGCTCCCTCATCAACGTGGTGGCCATCCTCATCTACGCCATCCTGGTGCCCCTGATGGTGTTCTTCATGCTCAAGGACAAGCAGGTACTGATGGGCGGCCTGCGCCGCTTCCTGCCCCGCAACCGCACCCTGGTCAACCGGGTCTGGGTGGAGATGAACGACCAGATCATCAACTACATCCGCGGCAAGGTAATCGAGATCCTCATCGTCGGGGTGGCGACCTACATCCCCTTCGCCCTGATGGGGCTGCGTTACTCGGTGCTGCTGGCGGTGGCGGTCGGCTTCTCCGTGCTCATCCCCTACATAGGGGCGGTGGCGGTGACTGTGCCCGTCGCCATGGTGGCCCTGTTCCAGTGGGGGCTGACCCCGGACTTCGCCTGGCTGATGGTGGCCTATCTGGTCATTCAGGCGCTGGACGGCAACCTGCTGGTGCCCCTGCTCTTCTCAGAGGCTGTCAACCTGCACCCTGTGGCCATCATCGTCGCCGTGCTGGTGTTTGGCGGACTCTGGGGATTCTGGGGGGTCTTCTTCGCCATTCCCCTGGCGACCCTTGTGAAAGCTGTGCTCAACGCCTGGCCCAAGCGGGACGAGGCGCCCCGCCCCGCCCCCTGATGAGAAGAGAGGCTTTCGCCTCTCTTTTTTTATTACCGCGAACTCATCGACCACGGACTCAGTTCCCGCCTGAATCCAGGTGAAATACAGTGACGCTATCGAATTGAATTTCCAATGAAAACGGGCTTCACTGACAAGGTCATCGGCAGTATGCTCTGCCAGCCCCGACTCTGAAGGATCAGTTCATGCCCCCTGTTCGTACCCTTTACAGCGCCGCGCTTGGCGCGCTCCTGACCCTGCTGTTCGCGACCCCGGCCCGGGCCGAGGTCGATCTCGGCTCCCTCGATATCTTCGTGCAGGACAGCCCCACCAGCCCGGTGCCCAAGGGGCTGGTGCTGGGCGGCGCCGTCATCGGTGGCGATGCACGCTATCAGGGCCAGGATGACACAGCCCTTGCCGTGCCCGGCTTCATCTACTTCGGCGAGCAGTTCATGTTCCTCGGGGACAGGGCCCGCTACTACTTTCACAAGGATGACAGTTTCGCCGCCTACGGTTACGGCAGGATGCGCTTTGGCAACCTGGATCCCGACGATGCCCCCGAGCTGGCCGGCATGGAGGAGCGCAAGTGGGAGCTGGAAGGGGGTGTCGGCGCCAGTCTCATCACCCCCTATGCCCTGCTCAGCACCCGCCTCAGCACGGACGTGACCGGGCGCAGCAACGGCCAGGAGCTGCTGCTGTGGGCCGACTTCCCCATATTGCGGGACAGGCTGCTCATCATGCCCGGCATGGGGATGATGATCCGCAGCAGCAAGATGGCGAACTACTACTTTGGCGGCGTCTCGGGGGGCGAGGCCAGGGGGCAACGCCCGGAGTGGGACACGGGCACCACCCTCTCCCCCATGGCGGCCATCATCACCAGCTACCGTTTCAGCCCCCACTGGATCGGCATGTTTGCCGCCAACTACGAGCGCTACGACGACGACATCGCGGACAGCCCCATAGTCCAGCACAAGGGGGAGCTCTACGCCGGCTTCGGGATCGGCTATATCTGGTAACCGCAGCGCCCGGTAGCAAGAAACGCCAGTAACAAGAAGGGAGCCCGAGGCTCCCTTCTTTGTTATCGATAGGCGACTGGCGCTGACTGCCCGGCCTTATAGTCCGGCCAGAAACTCGGCCAGGGTCCGGTTGACAAACTCGGGGTTCTCCAGGGTCGAGATGTGGCCCGCGGCCGGGATCTCCTTGAAGGGGCAGGCCAGCGCCTCGGCCATCAGATAGCCCTCCAGCACCGGGCGCGCCTTGTCCTCGCAGCCTGTCATCACCAGGCTCGGCACTTTCATCTCTTCGAGCCACTCGATGCGATCCTCCCGGGTCACGAAGCTGCGCCCCACCGCCACCAGACTCGCCACCTTGTCGGCGGGCCACTGGGCCAGCCGCGCCTTGAAGCCGCTCATCAGGGCGGGATCCGGCTCATGGGCAAAGAAGAGCGGCGCCACCTGATCGATGACGGGGGCCGGCAGACTGCCAAGCTGCTCTATCATGGCCAGCATGCCGAGGTAGCGCTCGCAGGGGATCTGGGGCTCCCAGCCAACGAAGGTATCCATCAGCACCAGTCCCTTGAGCCGCGCCGGGGCCATCCTGGCGAGCTCTACGCCCCACATGCCGCCAATCGACAGCCCCACCAGCACGCACTGCTCGATGTCGAGGGCATCCAGCAGCGCCAGGTGATCCCTGGCCAGGGTTTCAAGGGAGCAAGGACCGGCTGGCAAGGGGTCTGAATTCCCGTGGCCCCAAAGCTCGGGCACTATGCAGCGAAACTGCCCCTTGAGGGCCTCGACTTGCGGCGCCCACATGGCACTGTCCCACAGGTAGCTGTGGCCAAAGAGCAGCACAGGGCCCTGTCCCTCGTCCAGATAGGCCATGCGGCGACCCGCTATCTCCATAAAATGCTTCATGTTATCTCCTGTTGCCAGCTGCCGATGATGAGACGGCAGTGCACATCGCCATAAATGGCTTCATGTTTTTCTATTGCCAGCGGTTGATGAGGCGGCAGTATAAATCGCCACGAATGGCTTCATGTTTTTTCTATTGCCAGCGGCTGATGAGGCGGCAGTATAAATCGCCACAAATGGCTTCATGTTTTTTCTGTTGCCCGCTGCTGATGATGAGACGGCAGTATCAGTCGCCATACATTGCCTCATGTTTTCTTCTGTTCTGCTGGCAGCGATGGGGCGGCAGTGTAACACGCCGGCCTTGGCAGTGGCGCCTCCCTGGTGCAAGCTGGGGTGACCCACAGAAAGGACTCGAACAGGAGAAGATCATGCCGAAGGAAAAGAGCAAGAAACGCCCGCGCCTGGGCAAGAAGACCTATGAGCACCACCTCACCCAGCTGCAGGAGGAGCTGGTCAAGCTGCAGGAGTGGGTCAAGCAGGAGGGGCTCAAGGTAGTGGTGCTGTTCGAGGGGCGCGATGCCGCCGGCAAGGGGGGCGTCATCAAGGCGATCACCGAGCCCCTCAATCCCCGGGTCTGCCGGGTCACCGCCCTGCCCGCCCCTTCGGACCGGGAGCGTACCCAGTGGTACTTCCAGCGCTATGCCGCCCACCTGCCGTCGGCGGGCGAGATGGTGCTGTTCGATCGCTCCTGGTACAACAGAGCCGGGGTCGAGCGGGTGATGGGCTTTTGCACCGATACCGAATACCGCGAGTTTCTGCGTGCCTGTCCCGAGTTCGAGCGGATGCTGACTCGCTCCGGCATCACCCTCATCAAGTACTGGTTCTCGGTCAGCGACGAGGAGCAGGAGAAGCGCTTCAAGGAGCGCATCAACACCCCCATCAAGCGCTGGAAATTCAGCCCCATGGACCTGCAGTCACGCTCCCGCTGGGTGGAGTACTCCCGCGCCAAGGATGACATGTTCATCTACACGGACACGGAAGACTGCCCCTGGTTCGTGGTCGATGCCGACGACAAGCGCCGCGCCCGCCTCAACTGCATCGCCCACCTGCTCGGCAAGGTGCCCTACGAGGCGATCCACTACGAGCCCATCAAGCTGCCCCCCATCAAGACCGAGGGCTATGAGCGCCCGCCCCTGGCCAGCCAGACCTTCGTGCCCGACATCACCGCCGAGCTCTAAGCCTTCACCCCGACACCCTGCCTGCCCGCTTGCCCACACGGCAGGCAATAAAAAGCCGGTCATTCGACCGGCAAAAAGGCATTGAATACTACGGAAACCTGCACTGCAACACCATCAGGTGCGGATATATCTGGCGGTACGGGGGAACGCCTGCTCCTTGGCATCGAACAGGTAGCAGGCCTCGGCCGGAATGCCGACGCTGTACTGCTCACCGGTGGCCACGTCCACGTCTGAACTGGCCTTGACGGTGAAGTCGTGGCCATCCACGTCCATGTAGACGAAGGACTCGGCCCCCAGATGCTCGGCTACCTGCACCACCCCGCTCACCTTGCTGTCGGCGTGGGCGTGATCCAGCGGCACCAGGTGCTCGGGACGAATGCCCAGCTCCACCTTGTCACCGACAGCGCCGCTGCGGGCATCGACCCGGGCACGCACTGTGTCGCCGGAAGTCAGCTTGACCACGCACTCCTGCTCGCCTATCTCCAGCAGCTCCCCCGCCAGGAAGTTCATCTTGGGAGAGCCGATGAACCCCGCCACGAACTTGTTGTCCGGGTTGTGGTAGAGCTCGAGCGGCGTGCCGAACTGCTCCAGGTTGGTGGTCGCCTCGCCCTTGAGCGGGCTCAGCACCACGATGCGGTTGGCCAGGGTCATGGCCTCCACCTGATCGTGGGTCACGTAGATGATGGTGGAGTTGAGCTCCTTGTGCAGCTTGGCGATCTCGATGCGCATCTTGACCCGCAGGGCGGCATCCAGGTTGGACAGCGGTTCGTCAAACAGGAACACCTGGGGCTGCTGTACGATGGAGCGACCTATGGCCACCCGCTGGCGCTGACCGCCGGAGAGGGCCTTGGGCTTTCTGTCCAGCAGGGGTTCGAGCCCCAGGATCTCGGCGGCACGCATCACCCGCTTGTGGATGTTCTCCTTGTCCATCTTCTTGAGCTTGAGGCCGAAGGCCATGTTCTCGTAGATGTTCATGTGGGGGTAGAGGGCGTAGGACTGGAACACCATGCCCACGTTGCGCTCCACCGGCGGCACGTCGTTCATGTAACGACCGCCGATGGTCAGCTCACCGCTGGTGATGTCTTCCAGACCCGCGATCATCCGCAGCAGGGTGGACTTGCCACAACCGGACGGGCCGACGAAGACGATAAACTCCCCTTCCTTGATGGCCAGGTTGATGTTGCGCAGCGTGTCCTTGTGGACAGCCGGATCGTAGTTTTTGCGAACGTTGTTGAGTACTACTTCAGCCATGACGAGCTCCGCTCTGAAATCTGTGCAAATCGTGATAGTCGGGGGAGCACTCCCCCGGCCATTAAAACCTTAACCTTTCACACCGCCCGCGGTGAGACCACCCACCAGCCAGCGCTGCGCCATGAGGAACACCACCGTGATGGGCAGGCCGGACAGCACGGCGGCAGCGGCGAAGTCACCCCACAGATAGTTCTGCGGATAGAGGTATTGCTGGGCACCGACCGCCAGGGTCAGGTTGTTCACATCCTGCAGCAGGATGGAGGCCACGGGCACCTCGGTGATGGAACCGATAAAGGCCAGAATGAAGACCACCGCCAGGATGGGCACCGACAGGGGCAGCAGGATCAACCTGAATGCCTGCCAGGGGGTCGCACCATCGATGGCCGCCGCTTCCTCGAGGGAGGAGTCGATGGTCTCGAAGTAGCCCTTGATGGTCCAGACATGCAGCGCTATGCCGCCCATGTAGGCCAGGATCAGGCCACCGTGGGTGTTCAGACCCAGCCAGGGGATGTAGTCGCCAATCTTGTTGAACAGCGCGTAGATGGCCACCAGTGCCAGCACCGCCGGGAACATCTGGAAGATCAGCATCCCCTGCAAGATGGTCTGCTTGCCACGGAACCGCAGGCGGGCAAACGCATAGGCACAGGTGGTGGAGAGCACCACTATCATCAGGGCCGTGATGCCCGCGATCTTGATGGAGTTCCACAGCCAGGTCAGCACAGGGAACGGTGGCGGCGTTATGCTGCCATCGGCGTTGGTGATGGACATGCCAAGGGCCAGCTTCCAGTGATCCAGGGTCGGATTGGAGGGGATTATCTCCCCCACCGAGAAGTTGCCGTTACGGAACGAGATGGCGATGACCATGATCACCGGGAAGATGATCAGCGCCAGGAAGCCCCACATGACCAGGTGGGTTGCCCACACCCGGTATTTCACTGATTTGGGTTGTACGATAGCCATTGAGAAGCCTCCTTACAGCTTGTCCGCTTTGGACAATTTCAGGTTGAGCAGTGCAAGCGCGCCGACGATCAGGAAGATGGCGGTGGCGATGGCACTGGCCAGACCGTAGTCCTGACCACCCGAGCCCTGGAACGCGATCCGGTAGGTGTAGTTCACCAGCAGATCCGTGGTCCCGGCCGGGGTACTGGCCCCTATGATGTCCGGCGCCCCGTTCGTCAACAACTGGATAAGCACGAAGTTGTTGAAGTTGAAGGCAAAGGATGCAATCAACAGGGGGGTCAGCGGCTTCATCAGGAGCGGCACAGTGATCTTGAAGAAGTTCTGTACCGGACCCGCACCGTCCATGGCGGACGCCTCATAGAGATCTTCCGGGATGGCCTTGAGCAGCCCCATGCAGAGGATCATCATGTAGGGGTAGCCGAGCCAGGTGTTGACGATGAGGATCATCACCTTGGCCAGGAAGGGAGTGGTGTACCAGTCCGGCTTGATGCCGAACGCCGCTTCCAGGAACAGGTTGATCTCGCCGAAGTTCTGGTTGAACAAGCCCTTGAACACCAGGATGGAGATGAACGCCGGTATCGCATAGGGCAGGATCAGCATGACCCGGTAGAAACCGCGCCCCCTGAGCTGCTCCCACTGCACCAGACAGGCCATCACCATGCCGATGGCCAGGGTGAAGGCCACAGAGCAGGCGGAGAAGATCACCGTCCAGACGAAGATCTGCATGAAGGGACCCTGGATACCCGGGTCTGTCATGATGCGGACGAAGTTCTTCCAGCCCACGCTCACCACGAAGCCAGGAGCCATGCCCTTGCCGACGAAGTGACCGTCAGCATCGATGTACTGATAGAAGCCGGTATCGCCGTTGGGCAGCATCAGCTCGCCGTTCTGGTTGTCACGCAGCAGGTTGCCATCCTTGATAACGACTCCTGACTTGAGCACGGCCCCGTCAACCAACTGGGTATAGAGGGGCTTTTGCGCCGCGAACTTGCGCAGGCTGCTCAGGGTCAGGTGGATGGTGCCATCCGGCAGTACCAGATCCAGGGCGCTCAGGTGAGTGCGGTGATCGACGATGGCACGTATGGGTGCCGCCTTGTCGAGCGCTTCCCCGTTCAGGGGTTGCAACTGAACAACCTGTGGCTCGTCACTGACCCGTCCTTCACGGACGGCCAGGGTACGCGCCTTGTTGTTCAGCAGGGTAAGGGGTTGACTGATAAAGGATTGGTCGTCCTGTTGCAGCAGCAGCTGAAACTGATTGTTCTCACCACCCAGGAGGGTGAAATCGAATTCACCGCCGGTCACCTTATAGATTTTTTTCAGATGGAAATCCCGTGCCTGCTCGAGGGAGAGCAAGTTGGACCCCGAATAGTTGGTGAAAGCGATGCCGATCGTGTAGGCAAGAGGGAAGATGATAAAAACAACCATGCCTGCCACACCGGGGAAGATATAGCGGTGGGCATAGGTCTTCTTGTTCATGAAGACATAGAGACCGACGGAAACGACCACCAGATCGAGCAGGGCAAACACCCACTCGCCGCTGGCATACATCATCACGGCCGCATAACCATTAAGCACTGCAATCAGTGCCGCCATGGTCCACTTCAGCCAGACGTACTTGTCTTTCTTCGGACCGGCATAGGATTCGATAGAAGGTACAACTTCCATGCCAATTAACCTTTATTGCGCCAAGAGAGATTGGAGAGAGTGGGAGGCCCGAAGGCCTCCCTGGTGCTAGCTTACTGGACGATGCGCTTGGCAGCGGTATCCAGGGCTTCGTCAACGCTCTGACGGCCAGAGGTGACGTTCTTGAGGGCTGTTTCGAAGGAAGACCAGAAACGGCTCATCTCGGGCACGGACGGCATCGGCTCGCCATTCTGGGCGTTCTGCATGGTGGCCTTGATGTTGGGGTCGGTTTCCAGGGTCTTCTGGAAGGACTTCAGCGCCACGGCACCCAGCGGCTTGTCGGCGTTGACCGGCGCCAGACCGGCATCGGTCAGCAGGTAGTTTTCCAGGAACTCGATGGCCAGATCCTTGTTCGGGCTGGCGGCGTTGATGGTGGCACCCAGTACGCCGACGAAGGCCTTGGCCGGATTACCCTTCAGGGTCGGCAGCGGCGCTACACCGTACTTGATACCGCTCTTGTCCAGGTTGCTCCAGGCCCAGGGGCCGTTGATCATCATGGCCACTTCGCCCTTGTTGAACTTGGCATCCATGACGCCGTAGTCGATGCCCTTCTCCAGGTGACCGGACTTGATCATCTCGGAGATGTAGCCGACGCCGGCCTTGGCACCCGCGTTGGCCACGCCGGTGTCTTTCACGTCATAACCGGTGGCGGTCTTCTTAAAGGCATAACCACCGTTTGCAGCCACCAGGGGGTAGCTGAAGTAGGGGGTGTCATAGGCCCACATGATGGCGCGCTTGCCATTTTTCTTCAGGTCTTCGTCGATCTTGGCGATCTCTTCGAAGGTCTTGGGCGGATTGGGCAACAGATCCTTGTTGTAAATCAGGCTGACGGCTTCCACCGCGACCGGGTAGCCATAGGTCTTGCCATCGACAGTCATGGCGTCCCAGGCGAACTGCTCGAACTTGGCCTTGGTGGCGGCGTTCGGAGTCACTGGCACCAGCAGACCGGCCTTGACCCACTCACCGTAACGGTCGTGAGCCCAGAAGAAGATGTCCGGGCCGTTGCCGGTGGCGGCGGCTTGCTGGAACTTCACTTCTACCTGGTCCGGGTGCGCGACGGTCACCTTGATGCCGGTCTCGGCTTCAAACTTCTTGCCTACTTCGGCCAGGCCGTTGTAGCCCTTGTCACCGTTGATCCAGATGGTCAGCTGACCTTCGTCAATAGCAGCAGTGGCTGAGCAAGCCACACCCAGGGTAGCCAGACCGATCAGGGATGACAGCAATTTCTTTTTCATGAGCCTTTCCTTGTATTAGTTCCGCGCTGTAAGAGCATTGTGTGCGAGATGAATATTATCCCAAGCCTGCAACGCCTCACATGACACGCCTCGCATTTTTGAAATGCAATTACGTATTTTCTTCCAGAAAGTTATGAAAACATTTTCTTATTTCAGCGACTTATCGGGATTTGTCGCCATATTTTTGGCCTTCCATGGAAAATAAATTACCAAAAAGAAATAAATTTACACCATTGAAAGGGGTTTCACCCCATTGAAAACCCTTTCAACTCCATTATTTTGTTTAATGTGTTAACAAAAGTACCAAGCCGGATTCCAGGTTCATCTCCCCCTTAAATAAAAAGGCACCGGAGCGAACTCCGGTGCCTTTTTGCCAGAAATGGTGACTGGATCACATTATGACTGGCGCAGCAGCTGATCCTTGAGGTTGGGCGGCACGCCACGGATGGTCAGGGTGTCCGTCTGAGGATCGTAGAAAACCCGGCTGTTCAGCAATTTCTGCTCGAAGCTCAGGGTGAGGCCGCCACCGGAGCCGACAAACTTGGTCAGGCCGCGCAGGGTGGAGCGATCGGCCGGGAAGCGATCTTCCAGCTCATATTCCTGACCGATGAAGCTGTAGAAATCGAGATCGCCATCGCCAGGCAATTCTGCCGACAGCTCCTTGATTTCGATCTCTTCACCGGCGCTCGCCTGCTCGGTGCAATATTTGAAGACCTGCTTCTTGTAATCATTGCGCTCGGCGGGTTCGAGCTGGCGGCTGTCGCAGTAATCGTCCACCGCCTGCAGCAAGCCTTTATTCTGCACCTTGGCATCCATGCCCTCCCGGGCACCGAGCAGATCCATGAAAAAATCCCCCAGCTTGCGGCCGACCCGCCCCTTGCTGAAGGTGATATAACGGCGAGAATCTGCTTGAGTTTTCCATTCGGTCAGATCGATGCGGGCCACCAGGTTGAGTTTGCCGATATCCAGGTAATGAATGTGACGCAGGTCCAGCGCCTCGCTGACGGTGACGCTCTCCTTGCCCTCCAGCAGGGCAATCATCAGATAATCAACCCCGACATAGTTGTATTTGGCAATCAGCAGCACGCCCTGCTCGTCCAGGGCGTGCTCCACCAGCTGCTTGACCAGCATCTGGGTCAGGGTGATGGAGAAGGGGACGAATTCGGTCTGCTCGCCAAGCAGCTGTTCGAGGGCGATGCGAAAGGCCGGAGACGGCTGCTTGGGAGCCTCTTCACCTTCTGCCAGCTCGGCGACGGCGGCTTCCGGGTCGGCAAAGAAACCGAAGCCCTTGCCACCCTTGCCGTTGTAGATGCGATGCAGTTCTGCCATCAGCCCTTGCACCGCCTCGTCGGCAGGCAGAGTCTGGCTGCGGGTATCGGCGTGCGGCTGACCGTCATTGCCGGCGCGCAGGGAGTGAAGAATGATCTTGTCGATATCGAGACTCATGTCACAAAGCCATAGTGTTAGCCGAAAGGGTGAAGTATTATAAGGCGCTTTGAACCGAGATGAACCCAAGATTATGCCCATCGTATCAAAGTACAATAACGAGCAGTTTGACGCCCTGATGAACGACCTGATCACCGCCCTGGAGAAACACAAGGCGCCGGTGGATCTCAGTCTCATGGTGCTTGGCAACCTGACCACCAACATCATCAACGGTATGGCCCCGGCCCAGCGTCAGGCGATCACCGAGAAGTACATCCAGGCGCTCACCGCCTCGGTGGATCATCGCCACGATGCTCACTGAGTTTCTTCGCATTCTTTGATGTTTTTCAAGCAGATGGATCATTATGGTCGAAACCGGCAACCCCTATCGTGATAACGTCTCTCGCCTGATCACCTGGGGGCATTGGTTCTCCTTCTTCAACATCATCCTGGCCATGCTGATCGCGACCCGCTATCTGGGTTCCATCAGCTGGCCATCGACCACGCTCGGGGTCACCTATCTCATCATCAGCTGGATAGGTCATTTCTCGTTCCTGAGCTTCGTCACCTATCTGCTGACCGTCTTCCCCCTGAGCTTCGTGCTGCCCAGGGAGAAGCCCCTGCGCTTCATTTCGGCCATCATCGCCACCCTGGCGCAGGTGCTGCTGCTCATCGATACCCAGGTCTTCCAGCTATTCAAGTTCCACTTGAATGGTCAGGTGTGGCAACTGCTGCTGGATCAGGCCCAGACCGAAGAGGGCTCTATCTGGAGCATCATCTTCGTCGCCGTGCCCACCATCTTCCTGCTGCAATTGCTGCTGTCGGCCTATGTGTGGCGCAAGATCAACAAGCGCAAACGCCGCCAGTACGGCAATCAGGTGGGGCTGGCCCTGCTGGTCTGCTTCATGCTGACTCACCTGGTCAACAGCTGGGCCGATGCGACCCTGTATCAACCCATCACCATGCAGCGCGCCAACTTCCCCCTCTCCTACCCCATGACAGCCCGAAGCTTCCTGGCCAAGCATGGCTGGCTCGATCTCGAGCAGTATGAGAAGAAGGCCGAGAACCAGGGCAGCGCCGAGCATCGGCTGCTCTATCCCCTGCGCCCCCTCAGCGTGAGTGCGCCGAGCGAGCACAAGAACCTGCTGGTGGTGGTGGTCGACTCCCTGCGGGCCGACATGCTCAACAACATCAACATGCCCAATCTGCAGCGCTATGCGGATCAGCACCTCAACTACAGACGCCACATGAGTGGCGGCAACGATGATGCCATGGGGATGTTCGGCCTCTTCTACGGGCTGCCCGGCCACTACTATGGCGATATCCGTGCCGACAAACGCCCGCCGGTGCTGTTCGACGAGATGCTGCGCCAGGACTACCAGTTCGGCCTGTTCGGTGCGCTGGAAGACGCCAAGCAATATCAGCAGAGCCTGCTCGCCGGCCTGCGCAAGCAGGTGTTTGTCTCCCGCCAGAGTGATGACACTCGCCTCATCGGCGACTGGCAGCAGTGGCTTGGCACCCGCACCGCGGACAGGCCCTGGTTCTCCCTGGTCTATCTCTCGAGCCCGGGGGATTATCAGGTGCCCGCCAGCCTCAAGGGCCCCTTCCAGCCCGAGCTGACGCGCTTCAACCCGGCCACCGCCTATAGACCCGAGAACCTGCAAAAGCTGGAGAATCGCTACAAGAACTCGGTGTTCTACACCGATCAGCTGCTGGAGCAGATGCTCTCCCAGCTGCAGCAGCAGGGGCTGAGCGAACAGACCATAGTCGTCATCACCTCCAATCACGGCCAGGAGTTCAACGAAACCCAGAGCAACAGCTGGGGCTATGGCAGCAACTACTCCCCCTATCAGGTGCAGGTTCCTTTGGTGCTCGCCTGGCCAGGCGTCGAGAGCCAGCCACAGGAGCAGGCAAGCAGCCACCTGGATCTGGTGCCGACCCTGATGAAGGGCATGCTGGGGGTACGCAACCCCCCTCGCGACTACAGCACGGGGCGCAGCCTGTTTGACACCAGCCCGCGCACCTGGCTGCTGGCCGGCGATCAGAATGACTTTGCCATCTATCAGGACAACACCATCACCCAGTTCAACAAACAGGGTGACTTCGAGCTGCTGGATCGCAACACCTATCGCCCCATCAAGCACGGCACCCCGGACATGGGTGCCATGATCCAGGTGATGAACGAGCTCAACCGCTTCTATCGCACCCCCTAGATGCTCTGATGGCTCCAATCAGCCCGCCTTCTCGGCGGGCTTTTTATTGTCTCGAGATCCAGGCGGGGCGCCCTCTTCCCCTCCCCCGGCCAGTGCCATTCGCAAACGTATGCCCTGCAACTACTGATTCATCTCTCAAAAAAACTCAGTCCGATCAAGATCATAAAACAAAGATGATAATGATTATCAATCGTTGATACGGAGGGATTCATCTGCAATAATCCGCGCCCTTCAGGCTTAAATAAAAATCATTATCAACAATGAAAATACTGCTTCACTACTGGCCCATGCTGCTGTCCGGTACAGCCCTGGCCGCCAGCGATCCCGCCGGGACTGATCCCGAACCCAGGGCCCACGAGACCATTGTGGTCAAGGGGCAGCGCATCGAGCAGAAGCTCTCCGATGTCTCCGGCTCCATCACAGTCATCACGGAAGAAGATCTGGATCGCCAGGTCGCCACCGAGCTCACCGATGTGTTCAAGAACGAACCCGGGGTCTCGGTGACCGGCTCCGCAGGTCGGCCGCAAAACATCATCATCCGCGGCATGGGCGGCAACCGGGTGCTCATCATCAAGGATGGGGTGCGGGTCAGCGACGGCTTTGGCGCCGACGACCTCAACGACAAGGTGGGCCGCTTCAGCTTCGATCTCGATGACGTCAAGCAGATCGAGGTCGCCAAAGGCGCCGGCTCCTCCCTCCATGGCTCCGACGCCATCGGCGGCACCATAGTCATCTCCACCAAGCAGCCGGAGGACTACCTGCAGGGGCAGGATGCCTATCTCGGCAGCAAGGTGTTGCAGGATGGCAGCAGCGACAAGCAGAAGCTGAGCGCCACCGGCGCAGCCCGGGTACTGGATAGCGAGCACCTGCTGCGGGTCTCCGGCTGGCAGGGACACGAGACCGCCAACTATGACGAGAGCCGCATCCCGGCGGATCTGGACGGCCTCAGCGCCTCCACCAGCTCCCGCTTCCCGTTAAGCGATCACCACCTGCTGCGCCTGGAGCTCGACTACTTCGAGGACAATGCGAAGCGGGATCAGGGACCGCGCGAAGTGCCCCAGCCCGACGGCAAGTGGCAGGTGCGCCAATACCACGAGCAGGGCAGCCAGCGCACCCAGGGGGGCAAGCTTGGCTGGGAGGCGAGCGATCTCGGCAACCTGCTGGCGGATCAGTTCACCTGGAGCCTCTATGGCAACCACTCCAAGAACAGCGCCAACAAGCGCAGCCTGCTGCAAAACGACCTGCTGAGCGGTTATCCCCGCTACCGCAGCGAGCGAGAGCTCGCCACCTTCACCGAAGACCGCGTCGGCAGCGAGCTGGACCTGCGCCGGGATCTCGTCACCGGCGACCTTTCCCACAAGCTGAGCTACGGCATCGAGCTGGAGCGTACCCGCCACGAGCGTCCGGTGGAGAAGCTGAGCCTGGAAGCGGGCGTGCCCCAGCCCAGCCAGTCCGAGCCCTTCAGCAGTGCCCGCACCGACCGGGCCGGGGTCTGGCTCGGCGACGTGGCGACCCTGGGCCGGTGGCAATTCACCCCCACCCTGCGCATGGATCACCAGTGGCTGCGCCCGCAAGATGGCAACCAGGGAGAGAACCACAGTTGGCATCTCTCCCCGAGCCTGGCCACCAGTTACCGCGTCAACGAGCAGTGGCGCAGCTGGCTCAGCTATGCCAACGGCTTTCGGGCCCCCTCCTACGACAAGGTGTACGGCAACATCCCCCACTACTTCGCCCTGCCGCCGTTCCAGATCATCGCCAACACGGATCTGAAGGAGGAGACCAGTCACAGCTTCGAGTGGGGTTTGAGTGGCGAGGGGGAGAGCTGGAGCATCAAGCCCGCCCTCTTCTACAACCGTTACTACAACTTCATCGACTGGCGCGAGGTGGGGCTGCGCCTGAGTGACGGCGTCATCCTGCGCCAGTACCGCAATGTCGCCAAGGCCGAGACCTGGGGGGCAGAAATCGCCGCCAGCTACTGGCTGACCCAGGAGTGGGAGCTGGCCACCAAGCTCGGCTGGGTCGACGGGGAAGACAGCCAGGGCGAGGCGCTGCGCACCCTGACGCCGCTCGAGGGCAACACCCGCCTGAGCTACCAGACCAATGACTGGAGCCTGGGGCTGCAGGCGGACTACGCCGCAGCCATGGACAGGGTGCCCAGCTGCGGCAACAGCCTGACCAAGCGCCAGGATGCCTGCCTCACCAGCGCGGGCTGGTTCAGCCTCGCCATGACGGCGGACTGGCTGATCACCGATGCCCTCAAGGTCAACTTCAAGCTCGATAACCTGTTCGACACCCGCTACATCCGCTATCAGGACGTGGCCGGGCTGGAAGCCGGGACCGACGCCGGACTCTTCACCCAGAGCGGCCGCACCTTCAGTGCCAGCCTGCGCTACACCTTCGTGGGGATCTGATGCACAGCCTGCTTGTACTGGCCAGCCTGCTGGCCATCCCGGCCCCTGCCGCCCCGCTTCCTGAGGCAACCCAGGAGGCCGCGCCCCTTATCCCCGAGCGCCCACTGCAGATGAAGGGGGAGATAGCCCGCCTCGATCCCTATGGCGGCTGGCGCGACGACAGTCGCCGCTCCCCCGAGCTGCTGGCGCTGCTGCGCGAGCAGAACCGCTGGACCGAACAGCAACTCGCCGACCAGCAGCCGCTTGCGAAGACGCTGCAAGCCGAGTGGCAGGCCAGAGAGCGGGGCGAACCCCTGCCAGAGGAGTGGCTAACCGAGGCCGGCAGCCAGTGGCGCATGGCGGCGGACGGCAGCCTGTGGCAGCGCAGCGACGCAGGCTCCGCCCCCCGCCAGCGGCTGGCCCCCCGTCAACCCGACCAGGGTTATTACGAGATTGCCGCCTGGGCCCTGCACCCGGATGGCCGCCTGCTTGCCCTGGCCGAAGACCACCGAGGGGATAGGGACTACCGCATCACCTTGCTGGATCTGGCGAGCGGCGAGACGCTCGCCTCTTTGCCACACCGCGCCAGCGATCTGCTCTGGAGCCTGGATGGCAAGACCCTCTATACGGTCGCCAACGAGCGCCACACCCTGCGCCCCTGGCAACTGTGGGCCTGGCAGGCAGGTAAGGAGGCGCTTGTGCACCAGGAGGCCGATCCCGCCTGGCTGCTCAGCCTCTATCGCACCACGGACAAGCGTCACCTCATCTTGCAGAGCAACAACCACGACAGCTCGGAGCAATACCTGCTGGATGAGGGCGGCCCCACCCTGCTCAAGCCCCGTCAGCGCGGGCTCGAATACTACCTGGATACCCAGGGGGACAGGGTGCTTGTCAAGAGCAACCGGGACGGGGCCATGGGTCTTTATCAGGCGCCCAGCCTGGCTCAGGTAGCGAGCGGGCCCTGGCAACCCCTGTGGTCCGGCGAGGGCCGGGAGCTCGAGAAGTGGCGCCTGTTTGCCCACCACACTGTGCTGCAATACCGCAAGGCCGGGGACGACTGGCTCGATGTGCTGGATGCAGGCGGCAAGCTGACCCACAGCCTGGCGCTCACCGAAGGGGCCGGCACGGCCTGGATCCAGGGTGCCCATGATCCCGCCAGCCAGCAGATCCTGATCCGCCGCCAGGGCATGGCCGAGGCGCCGCACCAGTGCTGGCTGGATCTCGCCTCCGGCACCTGGAGCCAGGGGAAGGCTACCTCCTCCTCTCCCTACCGGAGCGAGCGGCGCTGGGTGGTCGGCCGGGACGGCGTCCGGGTGCCTGTCTCCCTGGTGTGGCGCAAGGACATTCAGGCCCCCAAGGCGCTGCTGCTCTACGGCTATGGTGCCTACGGCACTCCCATGCGCCCCTACTACCAGCCCCAGGTGCTGAGCCTGCTGGATCGCGGCTTCGTCTACGCCATCGCCCATGTGCGCGGCGGCGGTCTGCTGGGAGAGGCCTGGTACAAGGGGGGTCGTGGCCAGCAGAAGCAACACAGCGTGGACGATTTCCTGGCGGTGGCAGAGAGCCTGGCCCGGGATCCCGCCATCGATCCCGCCCGGCTGTTCGCTATGGGAGGCAGCGCCGGCGGTCTCTTGGTAGCGGCGGCCCTCAATCAGGCACCGACCCGCTTCGCAGGGGCTGTGCTGCAGGTGCCCTTCGTCGATCTGCTCGGCACCATGCAGGATCCCGAGCTGCCCCTCACCCGCCAGGAGTACGGGGAGTGGGGCAATCCGGCCATCCCTGCCGACTATGCGGCCATGCGCCGCCTGAGCCCCTATGACAACCTGCACGCGGCCCCCTACCCGCCCCTCTATGTGACGGCCGGGCTGCACGACAGCCAGGTGCCCTACTGGGAGCCCCTCAAGTGGCTGGCCCGCCTGCGAGCCCACAGCACAGGGGCCGGCCCCTATCTGCTGCACACCGAACTCGAGGGGGGCCACCTGGCCAATCCCCGCACGGCCGAGCTGCGCGCAGGCCGGGAGTATGCCTTCCTGCTCTCCCTGGCGGGGGTCCGTCACTGATGCCCCCATTCACCTTTTCTGTTTTGGAGTCACCCATGAAACCCTCCTCCCTAGCCCTCTGGCTGGCGGCGACCCTGCTCGCCCAACCCCTGCTGGCGGCCGAGCTGCAGTTTGTCGATGAACAACCCCTGACCACCACGCCCCAGGCCTGGCTGGAGCAGCGCCTCGGCGTGACCCTCGCCCCCGACTACGACAGGGCCAGCCTGCTCGGCCACCACCATAGCTTCCGCATGCTGGTCAACGGCCTGCCGGTGGCCACCACCCAGGCCGCCGTCAGCATAGACAGCGCCGGCAGACCCTGGCGCCTCTATCACAATCTGCGCCCACTGCAGAGCGCAGCGCCCGGCTGCGATGCCAACACCAGCCTGGATCCCCTGCTGGACCAGTTGCGCGCCGACGGCAGCCAGATAGCGCCGCTGGGACAGGTCGAAGCCTGGTACTGGCGTGACGGCGACACCCTGGTGCCGGCCCTGCGCCAGCGGGTGAGCGAGCACAAGGCGGGCAATGCCAAGGCCAGCCGAGTCCAGCTGTTTGCCAGTTGCGACGGCGATCGCGAACTTGGCCGCTGGGGGGATCAGGCAAGCACCCAGGCGGTGCGCACCCCAGAGGCGGGGGATCAGCGGGTCCTGGCGCGGGTGTTCGATCCCGATCCCCGCACCCAGCTGCAAGACGCCAGCCTGATCTGGCATGAGGCCCTGGTGCTGGCGGATGCCGCCTATCAGGACAAGGTGGAACTGCCGGTCACCCTGCTGGGCACTGACTATGTGCTGAGCGGCCCCCATGCTCGAGTGGTGGATGCCATCGAGCCCACTACTGCCCCCTACGGGGCAGACAACCAGCAGGCCTTTCGCCTGACCCGGGACGATCCAGGCTTTGCCGACATCAACGCCTACTACCACCTGGACTTGGCCCAGCGCCACCTCAAGGCGCTCGGCTTCACCGACCTCATCCCCGGTGCCCTCGACATCGACACGGACGCAGGCTACCAGGACAACTCCCTCTACGATCCGTTCGAGCGCAGGCTGGAGCTGGGTCGCAGCGGTGTCCCCGATGCCGAGGATCCCATGGTCATCTGGCACGAGTTCGGCCACGGCGTGCAGCACCACATCCTGCCGGATCTCGGGGAAGAGGGTGACTGGGGCGCCATCGGCGAGGGCTTCGGCGACTTCCTGGCCGCCAGCCATCGCCAGCGCAGCGAGGCGGGCCGCCAGTTCGAGCCCGCCATGGTGTTCAACTGGGATGCCCGCTTCACCGACCGCACCCCGCGCCAGCTGGACGATGCTCGGGCCCGCTACCACCCGGACTACAACTACCCGGCCCACCGCACCATCAACGGCAGCAGCGGGGATCAGCTGTGGGGCACACCGCTGTTCCAGGCCCTGCTGGCGTCGGTGGCCGAGCATGGCGAAGGGGCGCGGGACGAGTTTGACCGCGTCATCATCGAATCCCACTTCGGGCTGGGCCCGGCCATCCGCATGCCGCAACTGGCCCGCATCACAGTGGACACGGCAGCCCGGCTCTACCCGGCGCGCGCCTATGCCCGCCATCTGGAGCAGGCCTTCCGCCAGCACGGCCTGTTGCAGGCGCCCGTCAACGTCGCCCTGGTAGAGGGCAACGCCCTGGTGCTGGATCAGCGCCAGTCGGTGCAACTGAACCTGAGCAACCCCGGCAGCGCTCCGGTGACCCTCAACGCCCTGACCCTGTCCCTGCCCGCCGGCTTGCAGGCCGATCCCCTGGCCTGGTCAGCGACCACACTGGCGGCCGGCGCCAGCACCATCGCCACCCTGCGGCTGCTGGCCACCAGCCCGCTGGCCTGTGGCGACGAGGTGAGCCTGCCGATAAGCCTCGCCATGAGCGGCACCAGCCCGACCGAGCGTCAGTGGCAGCAGTCGCTCACCCTGCCCATAGGCACCCCCGTCATCAGCCGGGCCAACGGCCAGCCGCTGGCCCTCAAGGATGCCCAGAGCGAGGAGGTGCGCGGCATCAGCGAAACCAGCCTGGTGCAGGAGAAGAGCGACGCCCGGGTGAGCGATCGCCTGCAACTGAACCTGGACTTGCAGCACCAGGCCCTCGATGAGCTGGAGATCTGGCTCAACTCCCCCTCAGGTACCCGCATCCAGATCTGGGACAAGGGGTACAGCCCGTTGCCGCGGCTCAAAGGGATCTTCCCCACCGAGCTGCTGCCCCTGCAACCCTTCACTCCCCTGGTGGGAGAGCCGCTGGCCGGTCGCTGGACCCTGGAAGTGGTGGACAGCAAGCCAGGCAACCAGGGGCGCATCAACGGCTGGAGCATCAGCCAGCGCATCGGCGCCCAGTGTGGTGAGCCCGTCGCCCCGCCGGATGACGGCATCATCCACTTCGACACCGCGGACAGCAGCGGGGGCGGCACTGTCAACCTGCTCTGGCTGCTGCCGCTGACCCTCTGGCGCCGCCTCCGCCGTCGCGGCTGATCCATCCCTGTAGAAACAAAGAGGGGCCGAGGCCCCTCCAAGGACAAGAAATGAAGATGAGAATGACACCGCTGGCCTGCCTGCTGGCCCCCCTGCTGAGCGCCTGTGGCGGTGGTGGATCCGACGAGGCGCCCCTGACCCCCCCCGACTACCGTCTGAGGGTCAACCTGCCCGCAGCGGGCACCCTGTGCTCCAACCTGAACCAGAACGACAGCTGCGAGCCCGGCGAGCCCTTGGTCAGTGGCGAGGCCGGTGCCCGCCAACTGAGCACCAGCGCCCCCGGCCTGCTCACCAGCCCCTTGCTGTTCATCCCCCGGGATCCGGGCGCCCTGACCCTGACCCACCCGGCGGCGCGCCTGGATGATCAGCACCTCACCCCCACCCCCTTGAGCACGCTGTTGCAGACCCGGATCGCGGACGGGATCCCGCCGGCCCAGGCCCTGGCCGAGCTGCTGCTCGCCCTGGCGCCGCTGCAACCGGGTCAGGGACTCGTGGCCCTGGCGCAACAGGAGGAGTTCAACAGGGCACTGGAAGCGCTCGCCCTGGCGGCACGCGATGACGCCGCCACCTTGCCCGCTCTCGCCACCGGCGAGCGCCAGCGCCAGATCTGGCAGGGGCTGGTCACCCTGCTGCCCGAGCTCGCCCGGCACTTTGCCGCCAGCCCCGAGCTCCTGAGCCAGCAGGCCAGGCTCGCCACAGTGCTGATGCAGCAGCAACCCCGGGCCCTGGTGACCGCCGGCGGCGTCACCACCTACACGGACGGGGCGGATTACCTGCTGACCCAGGAGCCTGCCGATCACCCGGGCCAGGAGGCGAGCCTGGGCCAGGCGCCCCTGCGCTATCGCAAGCTGGACGGCAAGGGGCAGCCCCTGGCGGACAATGCCCCCGACTGGGAGTGCGTGGAGGATCTCAATACCGGCCTCATCTGGGAGAAGAAGCTCGATGATCCGGACAGTCCGCGAGACAAGCACCGCACCTTCGCCTGGGCCCTCGGCGACTATGCGCCCACCCAGGAGGAGCTGGACTACGCCTGCCCCCAGGGGGAGGCTATCTGCACCACAGAGCAGTATCGTCAGTGGCTCGACACCCAACAGCTGTGCGGCATCCAGGGCTGGCGTCTGCCCCACTCCCGCGAGTTGATGAGCCTGCAGCATTACGGCTCCCTCGCCCATCAGGATGGTCAGCTCGTCACCCTGGATGTGCGCTACTTCCCCGACGTCAGCACCACGACCAAGGATTTCAGCGGCTACTACTGGAGCCAGACCCTGACCCCGTCCCGGCGCCTCGAGAGCGCCCCCCTGAGCGCCATTGCCCACATCTTCCTCGGCGAGGATGCCGGCACCGACTACGCCACCACAGTTCAAAACAGCGATGATGCCAACGGTCTGCAACTGCGACTGGTGGCCGAGGTAACCCGATGAACCACTATCTTCTGACCCTGCTGCTCACCCTGTGCAGCCCCCTGGCACTGGCCATCGCCATCTGCGACGACAGCCTGCCGCGCACCAGCCCCAGCTCCCGCTTCCTGGATCGCGGCAACGGCACAGTCACCGACAGGGCCTCCGGCCTCACCTGGATGCGCTGCCAGCTCGGTCAGACCTGGCAGAATGGGAGCTGCAGCGGCGAGCCGACCCGGCTCTACTGGCAACAGGCCCTGCTGACCGCAGAGCGGATTCGCACCGAGCCGAGCCATGCCCTCCACGGTTTCGGCGGCCACACCGATTGGCGCCTGCCGACCATCAAGGAACTCACCAGCATACTGGAGTCCGCCTGCTACAAACCCGCCCTCAACGAAACCCTCTTCCCCCGCGCCATGGCCGGTGACGGCAAGGAGGTGAACGACGGCTACGTCTACCTCTGGTCCTCGACTCCGGTACCCGCCAGCAAGGGCGTCGCCTATCTGGACATCACCAGTGGCGCCGTCGGCATGCGGGCCCCCGGTTCCTGGGCAAAGCAGGTGCTGCTGGTAAGGTGAGCCGTCCGGGCGGGGACTCCCCTGCCCGGTTTACTCCCGAATGGCCCCTTTGTGGTGGAAGGCGTCAAAAAAGCATCAAATTACGTCACTCTGTGCCGGTTCAGGCCGGTTTTGCGCGCCGGAGCGCTGGCGTGAAACCGGCAGAGCGGTTAGTCTAGCGGCGTTGAACCAATCCCATGAGGTACAGATGAAAACCGTATTGCGTTTTAGCCTGCTGGGCGCCTTGTTACTGGGCGGCCATGCCTTCGCCGCCGAACCGAAAAAATTTGATATCAGCATGTTCCCTGCCGCCGAAGTGAACCAGGAACGTGTCGTGATCCGCCTGCCGGAAGTCGAGAACGAAGCCGACATGATGGTCGAGCTGCAAGTGGGCAAGAAGATGCTGGTGGACTGCAACCTGCCCCGCTTCGCCGGCAACCTGGAGCAGCACAGTGTCAAGGGCTGGGGCTACAACTACCTGACCCTGGGCCAGGTCTCGGGTCCCGTCAGCACCCTGATGGCCTGCCCGGATGGCCAGAAGAAAGAGAGCTTCGTCCAGATCTATGGTCAGGGCTTCTTCGTGAACTACAACTCCAAGCTGCCGTTCGTCATCTATGTGCCCCAGGAGTATGAAGTGCGCTACCGTCTGTGGCGTGCCGACAACCTGGCCCAGCCAGCCATGATTGAATGAGTGCCCGACGCTCAGGTTCAGCCAATTCATGAACAAACAAGGGCGCCGTATGGCGCCTTTATTTTATGGTTTTCACCCTGCAGAGAGCGGGTCCAGCTGTACAAAACCTGACATAACTCCACTATTTTTCAGGCTTTTTGTGCTGCAGACCGCAAAATTCTCCCCCAGGATGAGACAAAGGCTGTTCGATAAAAGATATTTATTAACATAGTAAGAAAATTGATTTTGCACTCTGCGACGGCCTGATGATACTTGCCCGCAAAGGTCAAACTAACCAGAACAAGAGCACTATGAGCTTCGAATCAGACAAGCGTTTCAACGACTTCAAACATTTTCCCCGTGGCCTGCGTCGCAGTGGCGAATTCACCGTGGCCGAAGCTGACAGTCTGGAAAAATATGGCACTGTGATGCTGGCGCTCTATCAGGGCAACCTGGCCCCACGCGATGACGTAGAAAGTGCCTTCATCGAGCAGGTCAAGTCTGGCGCAGCCGGCAGCAACCCCCACGCCAAGGTGTGGTTCAAGTACCTTAAGGTGATTGGTCCCAAGCGGGTGCACCGTCTGTGCACAGTCGCGGGTGGCGCCAATGAAGATGCGGGCGGCAGCTTTGAAGGCGGTGGCGGCGGTGGCAGCGACGAGTCCCTCGATTAATGGATACCGAGCTGCTTCGGACCTTTATCGAGGTCAGCAAGACCCGGCACTTTGGCCGGGCTGCCGAGAATCTCTACCTGACCCAGTCGGCGGTGAGCTTTCGGATCCGCCAGCTCGAGCAGCAACTCGGGGTCAGCCTGTTTGCCCGCCATCGCAACAACATCCGTCTGACCGCCTCAGGTGAGCGTCTGCTGCCCTATGCAGACGCCATCTTGCACACGCTAGGCCGCGCCAAGCAGGACGTGGCCCTCTCCCCCGGTTTCAGTCAGCAGCTCGCCATAGGCGCGCCCGCGGTGTTCTGGGAGCTCGACTTCAATGACTGGCTCAACCATGTCTATGCGCTGGCCCCCGGCCTGGCAGTGCGGCTCGAGACCGCCTCCCGCGAGCACCTGTGCCGCCAGTTGCTGGAGCGCTCCCTCGATCTCGCCCTGCTCTCGGAGCCGACCAAGATAGACGAGATAGCCCTGCACCCCATAGGCGAGCTGGTGTTCGAGCTGGTGAGCCGGGAGCCGGCCGCCAATGCCGACAGCCTGATGCAGATGCCCCATATTCACCTCGACTGGGGCACCAGTTTCGAGCCGCCCTCGAGCCGGTTGCAGAGCCTGCAGAAGACCCCTGTGCTGCACTCGAGCTCAGCCAGCATGGCGCTGCAGTTCGTGCTGGCCAATGGGGGCGCCGCCTATCTGCCGCGGCGCATGGTGAGCCCCTTCCTGGAGCAGGGACAACTGCACCTGGTGGAAGGGGGGCAGGCGCTGAGCCGCCCGCTCTACCTCGCCTATCTGGAGAAATCCGATCGTCGGGAGCTGATCGATCAGCTGCTCACCCTGCCGCTGGGTTGGGATGGCGCCGATCTGCGGCTGCCATCCGCCGAGTAGCCGGGCTTCAGCCTGACCAACATGAAAAAAGGGGCCAAGAGGCCCCTTTGTTATGGATGCGTGCCATCAGTCGTGGTGACGGCGGTCGTTGGCCTGGGCCAGCAGGGTGCGGCTCTCCCGCAGGAACTCGTCGGCATGTTCGCCGAAGAAGCCGGACACTTGCGAGAAGGCCTCGATGAAGCCGGCTCTGTCCCCCCGCTCCAGCAGCCCCAGCGCTTCACCAAAGTTCTGGTAGTAGCGGCGGATCATCGCGAGGTTCTGCGGTGACGACAATATGATGTCGGCATAGAGGTGGGGATCCTGGGCAAACAGCCGCCCCACCATGGCGAGCTCCAGCCGGTAGATGGGGGAACTCAGGGCCAGCAGACGGTCGATGTTGGCCTGCTCCCGGGAGAGGTGCCAGCCGTAGGCGAAGGTGGCGAAGTGGCGCAGCGCCTGAATGAGGGTCATGGCCTCGTCGTGAGCCTTGGCCTCCACCTGCTGCAGCCGTGCGCCCCAGATGGTCATCTGATCCAGCAGCCACTGGCTGGCAGCAGCGTCACGGCCCTGACAGCAGACGATCACCTGCTTGGCAAGGCTCGCCACATCCGGCCCGAACATGGGGTGCAGCCCCAAGACAGGCCCCTGGTGCACTGCCAGCATGTGCTCGAGCGGTGCCGCCTTCACGCTGGTGACGTCCACCAGCAGGCAATCCGCAGGCAGCTTGCCGAGCCGGTCGATGATCTGGCAGGTGATGTCGATGGGCACCGCCACCATCACCAGACCCGCATCGGCGAGGATCTCGTCAGAGCGCGGCCAGTCCCCCTGCTCCAGGCTCTCGACCCGGTAACCGGAGAGGCCGAACATCTGGCCGAACAAGCGGCCAAGCTGACCCTGGCCGCCTATGATCACCACCTTGCCAAGATCCGGCTTCATGCACTTGAAGTGGTTCTCTTTTTCGCTGGCCGACTCGAGGATGTAGGACTCGCGCATCACCCGGCGCAACACGTCTTCGATGAGATCGCCGGGCACCCCCAGCAGTTCGGCCTCGGCCCGGCGGCGTGCCAGCATGCTCGCCTCCCTGTCCGGCGCATAGATGGGCAGGCCGTGGCGGCTCTTCACTTCACCCACTTCCCCCACCAGGGCCAGACGGGCGGCCAGCAGATCGATCAGCTGCTTGTCCACCACATCTATCTTGTCCCTGAGGGCATTCAACTCTTCAGCCATATCCAGTCCCTGCCGGCGCCGCTGGCGGCGGCGCCCTGTGATTCAAGAGGCAACAAGGTATCACTGCGTGGGCAGTGATACCTCTATGGTTCAATCAGTTACGACAAGATACCACGACTTACAGCGCGGTTCTGCTCTTGAGCGGCGCCGCCAGCTGGCTGTGGCAGCGGGCCAGCAGGGTTGCCGTGGTCTCCCAGTCGATGCAGGCATCGGTGATGGAGACGCCGTAGCGCATCTCGCACTTGGGCTGCTCGCTGGACTGGTTGCCCTCGAACAGGTTTGATTCGAGCATCACTCCGATGATGGAGCGGTTGCCCTCCTGGATCTGGTGGATCACGTTGTCGGCCACCTTGGGCTGCAGGCGGTGATCCTTGCTGGAGTTGCCGTGGCTGCAATCCACCACCAGACCGGGCAGCAGGCCCGCCTTCTCCAGCGCCTCTTCCGCCAACGACACATTGACCGAGTCGTAGTTCGGGTGCTTGCCACCACGCAGTATCACGTGGCCATCCGGGTTGCCCTGGGTCTGCAGCAGCGCGACCTGGCCCTGCTGGTTGATCCCCATGAAGGCGTGGGGGCTGGAGGCCGCCTGCAGCGCATTGATGGCGGTGCCGAGGTTACCGTCTGTGCCGTTCTTGAAGCCGACCGGCATGGAGAGGCCGGAAGCCATCTCCCTGTGGGTCTGGGATTCTGTAGTACGGGCGCCTATGGCCGACCAGGAGAAGAGCTCCGCCAGGTATTGGGGGCTGATGGGATCGAGGGCCTCGGTGGCCAGCGGCAGTTCCAGCTCCGCCAGCCAGCAGAGCAGCTCGCGGGCGCGGTGCAGCCCCAGCTCCACGTCGAAGGTGCCATCAAGGTTCGGGTCATTGATAAAGCCCTTCCAGCCGACAGTGGTGCGTGGCTTCTCAAAGTAGACCCGCATGACAATGTAGAGAGAGTCCTGGTAGGCATCATGCAGCGCTTTGAGTCTGGTTGCGTACTCTTTGGCGGCGTCCATGTCGTGGATGGAGCAGGGTCCACAGATCACCAGCAAGCGGTGATCGCGACGGTGGATGATGTCGGCTATGGTATTGCGGGCCCCTTGCACGAATGCCAGCGCGCGATCGGAGATGGGTAGTTTCTCCTTGAGCTGGGCAGGCGTGATCATCACTTGTTCGGACTGGATATGGATGTTGTTCAGGGGGTCTCTTTGCATTTTCTCATTCTCTCTACTGTATTTAAGCCAATCGCGCCAAGGTGTATTTATTTATTTACACAAGTCAGCGCTTTGTTACGCAACCGCCCTCACCTTACCAAGGAAAAACAAACAATCAAGTGAAACTAGCGGTTTACTGCATCAAGAGATGGATTAATGACCACCTGCGTGACCAAAATAGCCAGAAAGTAGCGTGTCAAAGCCCCCCTGCACCACGAAAAACGTAAACAAATAATTACACCCTGCACCTCATCACTCCCGGGGCTGGCCTGCCGCCATAAAAAAGCGGGGCACCTGGCCCCGCTTGCGTTCCCCTGTTGCTCTTCTTTTATTATTTGCCGTGGGCCTTGATGACCGCCACCGCCTTGTCCGGGAAGTCGCTGAACACCCCGTCCACATCCGCCTGATAGAGGAAGATGTTGAGCAGGTCGGTGAAGTCTTTGGCATAGGCCGGGATCTGCCCCTGATCCTGGCGGAAGGTATAAGGGTGCACCTTGAGGCCGGCGGCGTGGGCCTCCTTGACCATGGCGGTGAACACCGGCTTGCCGAGCGTGCCCGGCTCGGTGACTATCATCGGCTTCCAGGGGCCTATGCCGTCGGCGTAAGTGGCGATCTCCTTCATGGCGCCCGGCTTGAACATCCAGTCATAGCTGTAGGGGGTCGCCTGGCCCTTGGCGTCGTAAACCATGGTCTCATTCCAGTCGGTCTCGGCCATCAGCTGCACCAGCTTCAAGTCCATCCCTAAGGCGGGCATCAGCTCGCCGTTGATGCGCTTGAGCTCGTCCACATCGAAGCTCTGCAGATAGACTTTGTCGCCCTTGCCGGTGTAGCCGTACTCCTTGAGCACGGTAAGCACGGCTCTTGAAATGTCCTTGCCCTCATGGCGGAATAGCCAGGGGGCCTTGATCTCCGGGTAGATGCCGATCTCTTTGCCGGTGCTCTTGTTGAGCCCCTGGATCATCTCTATCTCTTCCTGGAAGGTGTGGATCTTGAAGTCGGACTTCCACAGCGGGAAGCGGGCCGGATAGACGGGCACCTGCTTGCCCTCCACCAGCTGGAAGGGCTCCGTCATGCGCAGGGAGTGCACCTCGGCCAGGGTGAAGTCCACCACGTAGTAGCGTCCGTCCGGGCGGGCGCGGCCGGGGAAACGTGTCGCCACGTCCGTGATGCCGTCGAGGAAGTGATCGTGCATCACCACCAGCTGGTCATCCCTGGTCATCACCAGATCCTGCTCCAGGTAATCGGCCCCCATGCCATAGGCCAGCGCCTTGGATTCCAGGGTGTGCTCGGGCAGATAGCCGGAGGCGCCACGGTGGGCGATCACTATCTTGCCGTCATCCGCGGCCAGGGCGGGCAAGGCGAGGGCAACCCCGAGGCCGAGGGCCACCAGGGAGAGGTGAGGTTGTTTCATAAGAACGGCTCTTTGTTATTGTTTATTGGATGTAGGTAGTTGTTATAGCAGAGGTTTATTGCAGTTTAACGGCGGCGGGCGGCCAGGGCCGCCCGCCTTGTCATCAGCTTGCCTTGGGCAGGGCGTGATGGTGTTGCTCCAGCCAGGCGTGCAGTTGCTGTTGCTCGGCATCACAGAGGCGCAGCCCCAGCTTGCTGCGACGCCACAGTATGTCTTCCATCGAATGGGCCCACTCGCGGCTGATCAGATAGCGCACTTCCGACTCGTACAGCCCGGCACCAAAGTGCTGGCCGCGCTCCTCGTGCAGCCAGAGACGGGCATGACTGCCATAGGCCTCGGCGATGCGGCGGGCGCTGCGCTCATCCAGCCAGTCGAATTCGAGCATGTAGGCGCGAGCCAGCTCGGTGGTGGAGCAGTCGAACTCGCCACCGGGCAGCCGGCTGCTGGCTGTCCAGTCATCCCCCATCTGGCTGAACCAGGGCTTGAGCTTGTTGCAGGCGGCCTGGGCCAGCTTGCGATAGGTGGTGAGCTTGCCGCCAAACACCGACAAGAGTGGCGCACCGTCGGATTCGCCGGAGAGCTCGAGGGTGTAGTCGCGGGTCACCGCCTGGGGAGAGTCGGACTCGTCATCGCAGAGCGGCCGCACCCCGGCATAGGTCCAGATGACCTCGGAGGGCGCAATCTGGCGGGTGAAGTGGGCGTTGACCACCTTGCACAGGTAATTGATCTCGGCCTCGCTGATCTTCGCCTCCCGCGGGCTGCCATGGTGCTCCACGTCCGTGGTGCCGATCAGGGAGTAGTCCTGCTGGTAGGGGATGACGAAGACGATGCGGTTGTCCTCGTTTTGCAGGATATAGGCCTCTTCGCGCTCGTGGATGCGCGGCACTATGATGTGGCTGCCCTTGATGAGGCGAATGCCGCGCGGGGATTTCTCGTGCAGGCTCTCGTCATAGAAGGTCTTGACCCAGGGACCGGCCGCATTGACCAGGCCACGGCAGGTGACATTGAACTGCTCGCCCCCTTCCCGCTCCAGGGTCAGGGTCCAGTGCTTGGATCCGCGCACCGCCTTGACGCAGCGGGTGCGGGTCTGCACCTCGGCGCCCTTGTCCCGGGCCATCATGGCGTTGAGCACCACCAGGCGGGCGTCGTCGACCCAGGCGTCCGAGTACTCGAAGCCCTTGTTGATGCCGCTCTTGAGACCATCTTGCGGCAGGAAGCGCAGGCCGCAGCTGCCCTTGAGCTTGTCGCGCTTGGCCAGGTTGTCGTAGAGGAAGAGGCCGGCACGGATCATCCAGGCCGGACGCAGGTGCGGGCGGTGCGGCAGACGGAAGCGCATGGGACGGGCGATGTGCGGCGCCATGCCGAGCAGCACCTCCCGCTCCGCCAGCGCCTCTTTCACCAGCCTGAATTCGTAATGTTCAAGATAGCGCAAGCCGCCGTGGATCAGCTTGCTGGAGTTGGACGAGGTGGCCGAGGCGAGATCCTGCGCCTCGAACAGCGCCACCTTCAGCCCCCGCCCCGCCGCATCCGCCGCAATGCCGACCCCGTTGATGCCGCCGCCGACGACGACCAGATCATAATGTTCGCTCATGTTCACCTACTTTCTTATTTTGTGTTTGCCATGCCGGCAATGTTTGATTTCGCTCATATTAGAACATGAAAAAATGATAAACGAACATTTTATGAGGGAAATGTGATCGCGATTGTTCTGACAATGCTAAAAATGCTGCCAGCAGGTGACAAGATGCCACCCCGAGCCTTGCCATGGCACCTCCTGTCAGGGTGAATCTGCCACAGCGGATGTCGGCGCGGCTGCCCGGGCCCACAGGATCCGGGTCCGAAGCACGCACAACCACAGAAGATAAGGAGAGCGCCGTAGCTTTTAGCTCAAGCCGCGCAGCGACCAGCAGAGCACAGGGACAAATGGGGAAAGGCAGCAGGAGCAAGGCGTCCGCCATGGGACAAAATCTGAATAGAGGGCAACAAGAAAGCGGCCGCCCGGTGGCGGCCTGATGCTAATACGGCGTGGGGGAGCTCAGCAGATGTGGCAGGCTATCTGATGCTGGGACATCAGTCGCATCAACTTCTCCGGCGGCTCCTGATCCGTGAACAGGGCGTGGATCTGGTTGAGGTTGCCGAGGTTGACCATGGCATTGCGCCCGAACTTGGTGTGGTCGGCGGCCAGGAACACCTGGCGGGAATGGGCGATGATGGCCTGGGCGATCTTCACCTCGTGGTAGTCGAAATCGAGCAATGAGCCGTCGTTGTCGATGCCGGAGATGCCGATGACGCCATAGTCCATGCGGAACTGGCCGATGAAGTCACGGGTCGCCTCCCCCACTATGCCGCCATCCCGGTTGCGGATCTCGCCACCGGCGATGATGACGGTGAAGTCATCCTTGGCGGTGAGAATGCTGGCGACGTTGAGGTTGTTGGTGACCACGCGCAGCTCCCGGTGATCGAGCAGGGCGCGGGCGATGGCTTCCGTGGTGGTGCCGATGTCGATGAAGAGGGACGAGCCGTCCGGAATATTGGCGGCCACCTCGCGAGCGATGCGCTCCTTCTCCTTGAGCTGCATCACCTTGCGGGCGCTGTAGGCGGTATTGACGGTACTCGAATGCAGGGAGGCCCCGCCGTGATGGCGCCTTATCTTGTTCTGCTCGGCGAGATCGTTCAGATCCCGGCGAATGGTCTGGGGGCTGACGTCAAAATGGGTCACCAGATCGTCGGTCGAGACAAATCCCTGCCTTGTCAGAACGTCCAGGATCTCCAGATGTCGTTGGGTTTGCTTCACGCTTGCACTCCGCTTGAGAGACGAAAAAAGGCCCCGGCATTGCGGGGCCTTTGGCAGTGTACCCTATCCCTTTTCGGACTGATAAGGGCAGGATCACGTTTTATGCCTTGTCGGCAGCGGCCTTCTTGGCAGCGACGGCGATGTTCTCATGCTTGAGGGTCATGGCCAGCAGCACTATGGAGAGCACGCAAGATGCGGTCAGCACCATGAAACCGCCGTCCCAGCCGAAGTGGTCAACGGTGTAGCCCAGCATGGCGTTGGCCGCCACGGCGCCACCCAGATAACCGAACAGCCCGGTGAAGCCCGCCGCTGTACCGGCCGCCTTCTTGGGTGCCAGCTCAAGGGCGTAGAGACCGATCAGCATGACGGGGCCGTAGATGAGGAAGCCGATGGCGACCAGGGCCATCATGTCGATGGTGGGGTTGCCCGCCGGGTTGAGCCAGTAGACCAGCACGGCCAGGGTCACCAGCACCATGAACAGTATGCCGGCCGGGGCGCGGCGGCCCTGGAACATCTTGTCAGAGATCCAGCCGCACAGCAGGGTGCCCGGAATACCGGCCCACTCATAGAGGAAGTAGGCCCAGGAGGAGTGATCCACGCTGAAGTCCTTGGCTTCCTTGAGGTAGGTCGGTGCCCAGTCCAGCACGCCATAGCGAATCAGGTAGACGAAGGCGTTGGCAATGGCGATGTACCACAAGAGCTTGTTGTGCAGCACGTACTTCATGAAGATCTCCTTGGCGGAGAACTCCTGCTCGTGACTCTCGTTGTAATCCTTCGGGTAGTCGTTCTTGTACTCCTCGATGGGCGGCAGACCCACGGATTGCGGGGTATCACGCATCACGAAGAAGGCGATCACCGCAATGGCGGCGGCGGCCGCAGCCGGTACATAGAAGGCACTGCGCCAGTCGTTGAACCAGCCCATGCCGAGGATGAACAGCGGACCTATCATGCCGCCACCCACGTTGTGGGCCACGTTCCAGACCGCGACCACTTCGCCCCGCTCCTTCTGTGACCACCAGTGCACCATGGTGCGACCACAGGGCGGCCAGCCCATGCCCTGAACCCAGCCGTTGAGGAACAGCAGCACGAACATGATAGCGATGCTGGAGGTAGCCCAGTGCACAGTCCCCATCATGAACATGATGCCGGCCGAGAGCAGCAGGCCGGCGGAGAGGAAGTAGCGCGCATTGGAGCGGTCCGACACGTTCCCCATCAGGAATTTGGAGAGACCATAGGCAATGGAGACACCGGACAGGGCCAGGCCCAGATCGCCGCGGGAGAAGCCCTGCTCGATGAGGTAGGGCATCGCCAGACTGAAGTTCTTGCGCACCAGGTAGTAGCCGGCATAACCGAAGAAGATCCCGAAAAACACCTGCCAGCGCATGCGTTTGTAGAAGGGATCCACCTTGTCGGCTGGTAGCCGCTCTATGTGGGGTGCAGGCCTGAAGAGACTAAGCATGTTCTGCTTCCTTATTGTTGTTATGGGCGGTTGAGGGTGCCCCGATCATGCCTGCGACCAGATGAGTCCTTATTCGCAAGCGAGCCTATTGTGCTCATTTGTGAACATTCAATCTGTGATGAAGGCTAAATTATTGCAGTTTTATTACAAAAAATGTCACCTGATGAGTGATCGCTCATCGGCCGCCGGCCCTTGCAGGGCAAGGAATGCGGCCACCCACTAAGGAGTATTAACACCGCTAACAGTTGCTTTTCGTCACATTTTCTTAGCAATGAATGGGATCTTGTCCACATTTCCGGTGGCGGGGGTCTGGTGAATTGGCACAGAAGGTTTATTTTCTCTCTCGTCCAAGAACGAGCGCAAACGAGCATAACGTTTGCGTCAGCTCAAATAACAAGAAGAAACGTTTTCGGACGCAAAAAATGGGAATGCAAGATAACGAAACGGAACATCAAACCTACTCTGGGTGGATATAAGGAATAACAACTATGAGCATACAAAGACCCAATACCCTGCTCGGCGAGTGCCTCGCCGAGTTTATCGGCACCGGCCTGCTGATCTTCTTCGGCGTCGGTTGCGTGGCCGCCCTGGTGCTGGCTGGCGCCAACTTCGGGCAATGGGAAATCTCCATTACCTGGGGCCTGGGGGTCGCCATCGCCATCTACGTGACCGGCGGCATCTCTGGCGCCCACCTGAACCCGGCGGTGACCCTGGCACTGATGACCTTCTGCGGCTTCGACAAGCGCAAGGTGGTGCCCTTCATCATCGCCCAGATAGCGGGTGCCTTCGCCTCCGCCGCCCTGGTCTACTTCCTCTATGGCAACCTCTTCACCCAGTGGGAACTGACCCACAACGTGGTGCGCGGCAGCGTAGAGAGCCTCGGCACCGCTGGCATCTTCTCCACCTACCCCAATGCCCTGCTCTCCAACATGCAGGCATTCGCGGTCGAGCTGGTGATCACCGCCGTCCTGATGCTGGGCATCATGGCGCTGGGTGACAACAACAACGGTGCCCCCAAAGGCTTCGCCGCCGCCCTGCTGATCGGCATACTGATCGCGGTGATCGGCGCCTCCCTCGGCCCCTTGACCGGCTTTGCCATGAACCCGGCCCGTGACTTTGGTCCCAAACTGTTCGCCTTCTTTGCAGGCTGGGGCGATGTGGCCCTGACCGGCGGTCGCGACAATCCCTACTTCTGGGTCCCCATCCTCGGCCCCATAGTCGGCGCCCAGCTGGGTACCGCTCTGTATGTGAAAGTGCTGGCTCCCTGCGTCCCGGGCAACCGTGTCGCGACCGAAGAAGCCGCCAAGCTGTCCAATAAAGAAGAGGCCGCCGCCTAAGAGCGGTCCCCCCAAACGTGGAGAACATCATGTCTGCTGAAAAGAAATTTGTCGTCGCGCTGGATCAAGGTACCACCTCCTCCCGTGCCATAGTGTTCGATCAGGACGCCAACATAGTCGCGACCTCACAGCGCGAATTCACCCAGCACTACCCCAAGGCGGGCTGGGTCGAGCACGACCCCATGGAGATCTGGGCGACCCAGTCCTCCGTCTTCACCGAGGTGCTGGCCAAGAGCGGCCTGCACAGCGAGCAGATTGCCGCCATCGGCATCACCAACCAGCGTGAAACCACAGTGGTATGGGAAAAGGCCACCGGCAAGCCCGTCTACAACGCCATCGTCTGGCAGTGCCGCCGCACCGCGGCCATCTGTGAAGAACTCAAGGCCCGCGGCCTGGAAGAGTACGTACGCGAGAACACCGGCCTGGTGCTGGACGCCTACTTCTCCGGCACCAAGGTGAAGTGGATCCTGGACAACGTTGAAGGGGCCCGCGAGAAGGCGATGAACGGCGAGCTGCTGTTCGGCACCATCGACACCTGGCTGGTGTGGAAGATGACCAACGGCGAAGTGCACGTCACCGACCCGACCAACGCGTCGCGCACCATGCTCTACAACATCCGCGATCTGAAGTGGGACGAGCGGATGCTGGACGAGCTGGGCATCCCCGCCTCCATGCTGCCGGAGGTCAAACCCTCCTCCGAGGTGTATGGCTACACCACCCGTGGCGGCGGCTCCCGCATCCCCATCGCCGGCATCGCCGGTGACCAGCAGTCTGCCCTGTTCGGCCAGCTCTGCTTCGAGAAGGGAATGGCCAAGAACACCTATGGCACCGGCTGCTTCCTGCTGATGAACACCGGCACAGAGCCTGTCCGCTCCAGCAACGGCCTGCTGACCACTGTCGCCATCGGCCCGAAAGGGGAAGTGAACTATGCGCTGGAAGGGGCTGTCTTTATGGGCGGCGCCACCATCCAGTGGCTGCGTGACGAGCTGAAGATCATCCACGATGCCCGCGACACCGACTACTTCGCGAGCAAGGTGGGCGACACCAACGGCGTCTACCTGGTGCCGGCCTTCGTGGGCCTGGGCGCCCCCTACTGGGATCCCTATGCTCGCGGCACCATGGTCGGCCTGACCCGTGGCGCCAACCGCAACCACATCATCCGTGCCGCGCTGGAATCCATCGCCTACCAGAGCCGCGACGTACTGGATGCCATGCAGCAGGACTCCGGCATCAAGCTGGCGGCGCTGAAGGTAGACGGTGGCGCCGTCGCCAACGACTTCCTGATGCAGTTCCAGGCTGACATGATGCACACCCCTGTGGTGCGTCCGACCCGCATCGAGACCACCGCCATGGGCGCCGCCTTCCTGGCAGGCCTCGCCGTCGGCTTCTGGAAGAGCTCAGAAGAGCTGGAAGACAAGTTCAGCGTGGACAGGGAGTTCATTCCCCAGATGGACAAAGCCGATCGTGCCAAGCGTTACAGCGGCTGGCAGAAGGCGGTCGAACGCTCACGCCGCTGGGCGGAAGAGGATTAATCGGGCAGCCGATGCATCCTTGAGATGAAAACGAACGAGGCCGACAGCGATGTCGGCCTCTTTTTATTGGCGAGCGCAGGTGTTCTGACCGCACCTTACCCCAGCCCTCCCCTTGCCAAGGGATGGGAGAAAATGACCCCTCCCCCTCGTGGAGGGGGAGGCCGGGAGGGAGTTGGCACTGTCGGCATGCCCTCTACAACGCCTCGGCGCCGAGCAGCTCTTTCAGGAAGTCGAGCCAGACCCGCAGCCGGATATCCCGCTGGGCATCGGAGTAGAAGACCGCATGAATGGGGCGCGAGGCGCCGCTGTTGCTGCGGGCCAGCACCTCCACCAGAGCCCCGCTCGCCCTGTCCTCTCCCGTCATGAAGTCCGACAGGCAGACGATCCCCTGACCTCTGAGCGCCAGCTGGCGCAGGGTCTCGCCACTGCTGGCCCTAAGCGTCGGGGTGATGGCGAACCTGTCTCCCTGCTCCGTGCTGAGCAGGGGCCAGTGGTTGAGGTGATCGGGGTGCAAAAAGCCGAGCAGCTCGTGGCCCGCCAGCAAGTCAGCCGGCTGGCGCGGGGTGCCGCGCTCGCTTAGATAGGCGGGAGAGGCCAGCAGCCGCAGCTTGGATCGCCCGAGCGGCAGGGCGCGCAGGGAGGAGTCGGTCAGCTCGCCGATGCGAATGGCCATGTCCACCCGCCGCTCCATCAGGTTGATAAAACCCTCGGAGCTGTGCAGTTGCAGCTCTATGCCGGGGTAGCGGCGGCGGAACTCGCCGATGATGGGCACCAGCCGGTGCAGGATGAAGGGGGTGGCGGCATCGACCCTCAGTATTCCCTCGGGTTGTTCCCGGCGCATCAGCAGATGGCTCTCCGCCTCGCTCATCTCGGTCAGCACCTTCACCGCCCGCTGATAGAACCAGCGCCCCTCCTCGGTCAGGCTGACCCGCCGGGTGGTGCGATTGAGCAGCACCGTGGCGAGCTTCTCCTCCAGCCGCTTGATGCCGCGGCTCACCACAGAATTGTCCATGCCGAGGTTCTCCGCCGCCTGGCGAAAACTGCCCGCCTCCACCACGGCCACGAACAGGGTCAATTCATCGGAATGGGTCTTCATTGTTGTTGTCCTGGCAAGAGTCATGGGCCTTTATAGGCGCAATGGCCGGGAGCTGGCAAGACAGGCGTCGCTTCGTATCGTGACGCACCGCCTGTTTTATCTCCGCCCTTGCCAGTACAATGCCGCCAAATAGCACCGTATGAAGCCAAACATGCACAGAGACGACCCCCTAGTATTCGCACACAGGCTGGATGCCGCCCATCGGGAGCTGGCCGACAAGGGCGTGCAGGAACTCAACTACAACCCGCCGATCATCTGGCTGCTGCGAAAGGCGGGGTTCACCATCAGGCCGCCCCACTACGAACGCTTTCTGGTCAACGTCCTTGCCCTGGGACTCCCCATCGGCGCTATCTGGGGGGTGTTGATGTGGTACCTCGGCTGGCAAGATGAGGTGAGCCCGGGGTTTGCCCTGCTCCAGAGCCTGCTGTTTGGCATCGGGCTCGGTCTGCTGATGGGGACCTGGTTCTGGTTTCGGCGCAAGCAGCTCAAGCTGACCCCCTGGGACACCTTGCCCCACGCCACGATCCGCACGCAAAAACGCTGGCAACCGAAATAATCACCGACAAGGAGACCCTTATGACCAGGGCCCATGAAAAACTGAACTATGTGGAGTTCGCGGCCAGGGATCTTGCCGCCACCAAGGCCTTCTTTCAGGCCTCTTTCGGCTGGCAATTTGCCGACTACGGCCCCGACTACTGCGCCTTCGAGGGAGAAGGGCTGGATGGCGGCTTCTATCGTGCGGATCTGTGCGGCCAGAGCGCCCAGGGCGGCGCTCTCCTGGTGTTCTACAGCGCCGATATCGAGGAGACCCAGGCCAAGGTGCAGCACCATGGCGGCATCATCAACCGCCCGCTGTTTGACTTCCCCGGCGGCCGCCGCTTTCACTTCGTCGAGCCCAGCGGCAACGAGTTTGCGGTCTGGTCCGAACCGGCGGCCTGATGGCGAGGGGCGTCCCGGCGCTCCCTGCTCTTTTTACCTCCTCGCCTCCACCTCGCCCCTGCCCATCTATTGCTGCTCTTATCTCAATAGTGTTTTGTGACTGCTGCCCTGTTTCCCCCAGTCTGCCGGGGGCATACTGACCGTCGTTTTTTGCAAGGAGGTGCCCATGTCATCCCCCCTGATCGTGATTGCCGAGCTCGAGGCCAAACCTGAATTCGCCGCCGAGTGTCGGGCCGCCCTGACGCCGCTCGTCAACGCCAGCCGGCAAGAGCCCGGGTGCCTTGGCTACCGGCTGCACCAGAGCCTGGAGAGCCCCCACGGCTGGATGATCCACGAGGAGTGGGAGAGCGAGGCAGCCCTCAGCGCCCACCAGCAAGAACCCCATTTTCTCGCCTTCGTGGCCAACACCCTGGGCTGGTTTGCCAGCACCAGCGTTCGCCGCTATCAACTAGCCTGAATCCAGTTGCGGCCTCTCCCCTGCCCGCCCTGGATGCGAAGATGGGCCGACACAATATTGAGCGTAGAAACAATAATTTGAGGAATATGATGATGAAGATGCCCAACCTGGGTCTTGGTACCTTCCGCCTGAAAGATCAGCCCCTGCGCGACTCCCTGCTGCAGGGTCTGGAACTCGGCTATCGCCACATAGATACCGCCCAGATCTATGACAACGAGGCCGACGTGGGCCGCTTGATGAGCGAAAGTGGCGTCCCCCGCCAGGATATCTACCTGACCACCAAGGTGTGGACCAGCGAATTTGGCCCGGGCAAGGTGATCCCGAGCCTGGAGCTGAGCCTGGAGAAACTGGGCACCGACTATCTGGATCTGGCGCTCATTCACTGGCCCTCCCCCAAGGATGCGGTGCCGATGGCGGTCTATCTGGAGCAGCTGGCCGAGGCCAAAGCCCGGGGCCTGACCCGGGAGATCGGGGTCTCCAACTTCACGGTCGCCCAGCTTAAAGAAGCCATCGCTATCCTGGGGCCGGGTGCCATCGCCCACCAGCAGGTGGAGATCCATCCCCTGCTGCAAAACCGCAAGGTGGTGGAGTTCTGCCAGGATCAGGGCATCGCCATCACCGCCTATATGCCGCTTGCCTATGGCAAGGTGCTGAGCGAAACACTGCTGATGGAGATCGGCAAGCGCCACGGCGTCTCGGCGGCCCAGGTGTCCCTGGCCTGGCTGCTGGCCCAGAACATGGCGGTTATCCCGAGCTCCACCAAGCGGGAGAACCTGGCCGCCAACCTGGCCGCCCTCAAGGTGCAACTCAGCCCCGAGGAGATGGCACAGATTGCCACCCTGGAGCGGGGTGAGCGCTGCGCCAACCCGGACTTCGCCCCGAATTGGGATTGAGCCCCCTCATCCCCAGCCCTTCTCCCGCCAGGGGAGAAGGGAGCACAGATAACCCGACACCATCGGCGAGAACCCCAGCGGGAGGCATCATGCCTCCCGCTTTTTTGTCTCCAGTATCGCTCCAGCCGCCCGCGCCGCTGACCCCCACCTCTGCAACCCGCCCTTGCCCCTTTCCTCTTTGTTCCTAGCTCGGTCTGTACGCCTTGCTTCTACGCGCTTTGCCTCTGCACTCAACTCGCGCTGTACGGCCCGCTCTTGTCTGCGCAGCCTCAGCCACTCCCACTGCCCCATTCCACGGCTCCATTGCTGCTGATTTGGCAAAAGTAATTTGACGTTGCCGTCATTTTTGCCAACAAAGCTCATCGGCATACTGGCGCCATTCTCCCGTCGGGAGCCACCATCCAAGGAGTTTGTATGCCACTGGCGTTATTTGCCCTCACCCTGAGTGCCTTTGCGATCGGCACCACCGAATTTGTGATCGTGGGGCTCATTCCCACCATAGCCGAGCAGCTTCAGGTCTCGCTCCCCTCGGCGGGCCTGCTGGTCAGCCTCTACGCCCTGGGTGTGGCCATCGGCGCCCCCGTACTGACGGCGCTCACCGGCAAGCTGCCGCGCAAGTGGCTGCTGGTAGGGTTGATGGCGCTCTTCACCGCCGGCAACCTGCTGGCCTGGCAGGCACCGGGCTACGAGAGCCTGATCGTCGCCCGCATCCTCACCGGCCTGGCCCACGGGGTCTTCTTCTCGGTGGGCTCGACCATCGCCACGGGTCTGGTGGCCAAAGAGAAGGCGGCGAGCGCCATCGCCATCATGTTCAGCGGCCTCACAGTCGCCCTGGTGACAGGCGTGCCGCTCGGCACCTGGATTGGTCAGCAGTTCGGCTGGCGCGAGACCTTCCTGGTGGTGAGCCTGCTCGGGATCATCGCCATGTTGGGCAGCCTGCTGCTGATCCCAAGCAACCTGCCAAAAGGCACGGCCTCCAGTATTCGTGGACAGCTCTCGGTGCTGACCCACAAGCCCTTGCTGATGGTCTACGCCAAGACGGCCCTGGGTTACGGCGGCGCCTTCACCGCCTTTACCTTCCTCGCCCCCATCTTGCAACAGGTGAGCGGCTTCGGTGCCAATGCGGTGAGCCTGATCCTGCTGGTGTACGGGGTCTCGGTGGCCGTCGGCAATATCTGGGGCGGCAAGCTGGCGGACAAGATGGGCCCGCTGCCCGCCCTGAAGCTGATGTTTGGCGGTCTGGCACTCATCCTGCTGATGCTCACCTTCACCGCGCCCCATCCGGTGCTGGCGGTGCTCACCGTGCTGGTGTGGGGCGCCTTTGCGTTTGGCAACGTGCCGGGACTGCAGGTGCTGGTGGTGAAACAGGCCGAGCGCCATACCCCGAACGCCGTGGACGTGGCCTCCGGCCTCAACATCGCCGCCTTTAACGTCGGCATCGCCTTGGGCTCTGTCGTTGGCGGTTTTGTGGTGGAGCACCTGGGGTTGATGCACACCCCCTGGATCGGGGCCCTCATAGTGCTGCTGGCCTATGGCCTCACCCATGCAAGCGAGAAGCGCGAAGCCAGACTGGCCCTGGCAATCTAATCCGCCGCGCAAAAAAACAAAAAGGCCGACACCTGGTGTCGGCCTTTCTCGTTTTCAGGGGGGATCAAGGTTCCTTGAGATCCTCATCCGCGGCCCAGCGCGCCTCCAGCCAGAGCAGATTGACCAGGCCGCACAGCAGCGCAAACCCCAGCCCCAGTATCCAGGTGAAATACCACATATCGAAGACTCCTCAATTCCGGTGTTAGTAGAGGCTATGGCCCTGCTCGCGCACCTGCTCGGTACTCATCTTGCCCCGCGCCACCCAGTAGACCCAGAGGGTGTAGCCAATGTTGATGGGCATCAGCACCGCGACTATGCCCAGCATGATGAAGAGGGTGCCCTCGCTGGAGGTGCCGTCCCACAGGGTCAGGCTGCTCGACGGATCCAGGGACGAGGGCAGCACGAACGGGAACAGGGCGATGGCGATGGTCAGCATCATGGCGGCGCAGGCACCACCGCTGGCAAGGATAGCCAGCCGCGCCCGGCCAAGGGCGCTTGCCAGCGTGCTCAAGAGCGGCAGCAAGAGGCCGAGGGCCGGCACCGCCCAGAGCACTGGGTGCGCCACGAAGTTGCCAAGCCAGCCATCCGGCGCCGTCGTCACCTCTTTCATCAGGGGCGTCAGGGCGCTGTTGAGATCGCCAATCTCGGCTATCCGGTAACCACGCATCTGGCTGAGCCAGAGGCCGCCGAGGGCAAACAGAGCACTCGCCAGGGGCCCGAGCCAGAGGCTGTGGCGGGCGCAGCGTTGTGCTATCACCCCTTGGGTCTTGCACTGCAGGAAGCTGCTGCCGTGCAACATCAGCAGGGCCAGCGCCGTGCCCATGCAGGTGAAGAGCAGCGGCCAGTTGAAATCGAAGGCGCCATAGTGGATGCGAAGGGCCGAGTCGAAACGAAACGGCAAGCCTTGCAGCAGGAAGCCGAGGGTAGCGCCAAACACCAGGGTCGGCAGCAGGGCCCCCATCACCAGGGCCCTGTCCCACCAGCGGCGCCACGCAGGGTCCGGCAGCTTGCTGCGATAGTCAAAACCGACCGGACGCAGGAAGAGGCCGAACAGCAGGAACATGAAAGGCACATAGAGCGCCGAGAAGGAGGCGGCATAGACCAGGGGCCAGGCGGCGAACAGGGTGCCGGCACCGGCGATGAGCCACACCTGGTTACCCTCCCACACGGGCCCCACGCTGTTGAGCAGCACCCGCCGCTCCTCGTCATTCTTGGCCACCACGGGCAACAGCATGCCGACCCCGAGATCGAAGCCGTCCATCACCACGAAGCCGATGAGCAGGAACAGCACCAGCCCCCACCAGACGAGTTTCAGGGTTTCGTAATCCATCAGACAGGACTCCCGTTTTTCAACACTTCACCTTGATAACGACCCGTCTGCAGGCTGGCGGGCCCTTTGCGGATCACGTGACGCAACAAGAACAGCTCCACCACCAGCAACGTGCTGTAGATGAGGAAGATGGAGATGAGGCTGAACCAGAGTTGGCCCGGTTGCAGCAAGGAGACCGACGCCGACACCGGCAGCACGTCGCTGATGGTCCAGGGCTGGCGGCCGAACTCGGCCACGAACCAGCCCGCCTCTATGGCAATCCAGGGCAGCGGTATGCTCCAGAACAGGGCTTTGAGCAGTCGGGTCGATTGCACCAGCCGGCCCCGGCACAGTTGCAGGAAGGCGGCACCAAAGAGCAGCAGCAACACCACCCCTATGCCCACCATCAGCCTGAAGCTCCAGAACAGCGGCGCCACCTGGGGGATGGAGTCGTCCACCGCCTTAGCAATGGCCGCCTCGTCCGCCTTGCCAATCGCCTTGGCGTAGGGGGTGAGCAAGAGGCCGTAGCCGAGATCGGCGCGGTGGCGCTCGAAGGTGGCACGAGCCTCGGCATTGCTACCATCCGCTCGCAGGGCTTCCAGGGCGTCGTGGGCCAACATGCCGCTGCGAATGCGCACCTCGTGCTCGGCCTTGAGATCTTTAAGGCCTGTCACCTGCTCATCCAGGGAGCGGGTGGCGATGATGCCCATCAGATAGGGGATCTTGACCGCGGCGTGGGTAGTCTCGGCGCGCTGATCCGGCAGGCCGAACAGGGTGAAGGAGGCCGGCGCTGGCTCGGTATGCCACTCCGCCTCGATGGCGGCGAGCTTGACCTTCTGCACCTCGCCGGTGCGATAGCCCGACTCGTCACCCAGTACGATGACCGAGAGGATGGCGGCGAGACCAAAGCCCGAGGCGATGGCGAAGGATCGCAGGGCGAAGCGCACCTCCATGCGGCGCAGCAGATACCAGCTGCTCACCCCCATTACGAACAGGGAGGCGGCCACATAACCCGCCGCCACTGTGTGGACGAACTTGACCTGGGCAACCGGGTTGAAGATCACCGCCGCCACGTCCACCAGCTCCATGCGCATCGTCATGGGGTTGAACTCGGCGCCGACCGGGTTCTGCATCCAGCCGTTGGCGATGAGGATCCAGAGGGCGGAGAGGTTGGAGCCGAGCGCCACCAACGCCGTCACCAGCAGGTGCTGGCCCCGGGAGAGCTTGTCCCAGCCGAAGAAGAAGAGGCCGACCAGGGTGGATTCCAGGAAGAAGGCCATCAGCCCCTCCACCGCCAGCGGAGTGCCGAAGATGTCGCCGACATAGTGGGAGTAGTAGGCCCAGTTGGTCCCGAACTGGAACTCCAGGGTGATCCCCGTAGTGACCCCCATGACGAAGTTGATGCCAAACAGCTTGCCCCAGAAGCGGGTGATGTCCTTGTAGATCACCTTGCCGGTCATCACGTAGGCGGATTCGGCGATCACCAGGATCCAGGACAGCCCCAGGGTGAGGGGCACAAACAGAAAGTGGAACATCGCCGTCGCGCCGAACTGTATTCGGGAGAGGCTGACCACATCATCCAGGCTTATCATGCATGACTCTCTATGTTGCATTTAACAGACAGGTTTTCGCCTGTTAAGTACAACACGTGCCATGACACCTATAACAGATGCAGTTATAGTGAAATTCACCTATAACAGTTAGGACGCACCATGTCCCGTTACGGTCAGCTGGCTGCCTTGTTGCAGCAGCAGATAGAGAGCGGCCTCTGGCAGCCGGGGGAGCGCATCCCCTCCATCCGCCAGAGCTGCAAGACCCATGACCTCAGCCCCATGACGGTGCTGCAGGCCTACCAGTTGCTCGAGAGCCGCGGCCTCATCCTGGCCAGGCCTCAGTCCGGCTACTACGTCAAGGCCGCCACCTCCCCGCTGCAGGCGAGCGCGGCCCAGCAGGCCCACTACAGCGGCTCGGTGGACATCAACGATCTGGTGTTCGAGGTGTTGCAGGCGAGCAAGTCCCGGGAGCTGGTGCCGCTGGGGCTCGCGGTGGCGGATCCCGCCCTCTTCCCCCATCCCCAGCTCGGCCGGGCACTGGCGAGCTGCATGCGCCGCCTCGACCCCTTCAGCACTGTGGCAGATCTCCCCCCAGGCAACGAGGCGCTGCGCCGCGCCATCGCCCAGCGTTACGCCAGCGACGGCCTGGCGGTGGACCCCCAGGAGATCATCATCACCACCGGCGCCATGGAGGCCCTCTCCCTCAGCCTGCAGGTGCTGACCGAACCCGGGGACTGGGTGGTGGTGGAGTCCCCCACCTTCTACGGCGCCCTGCAGGCCATAGAGCGCTTGCAGCTCAAGGTGGTGGAAATACCGGTGATCCCCGGGGTGGGCATCGATCTTGCCCTGCTCACCGAGGCCCTGGCCCAGCGTCCCATCAAGGCGTGCTGGCTGATGGGCAACGTCCAGCACCCCCTCGGCCACACCATGCCGGATGGCCACAAGCAGGGGCTGATGGCGCTGCTCAACGCCCATGAGGTGCCCCTGGTGGAGGACGACGTCTACGCCGAACTCTACTTTGGCCGCGAGCGGCCAAGACCCATCAAGTATTGGGATGCCCGGGGCGACAGCCTGCTGTGCGGCTCCTGGACCAAGTGTCTGGCGCCGGGCTTTCGGGTCGGCTGGGTAGTGGCGGGACCCCATGCCGAGCGCATCCAGCGGCTGCAACTGATGTCGACCCTCTCCACCAATGTGCCGAGCCAGCTGGCACTCGCCGACATGCTGCGCCAGGGCGGGGTGGATGCCCACTTTCGCCGCCTGCGCCACACCCTGGCCCAGCGCCAGCAACAGATGCGGGCGGCCCTGCTGCGCCTCTTCCAGGACGAGGTGCGCATCTCGACCCCGAATGGCGGCTACTTCCTCTGGCTGACATTCGACGAGCGCCTCGACAGCCGGGCACTCTATGCCCAGGCGCTGGCCAGCGGTTTCTCACTGGCCCCCGGGGCCCTGTTCTCGAGCCAGGGCCAGCACAACCACTGCCTGCGCCTCAACAGCGCCCATCCCTGGAGCCCGGCGCTGGAGGCCACCCTCACCCGGCTGGCGGCCCTGGTCCACCAGCAGCTCGTGCCCCATCAATAGACCACCAACGACAAGGCCCCATGACGGGGCCTTGTTTATTCACCGGACATCGGGCTATCTGGCGTACGTTTCAGACTGCCGGGTAAAGCCAAGGGATTCGTAAAGCGACCTGGCCCTGTCATTGAATGACATGACTTCCAGCTTGAGCTGGCTGGCATCATGGGCCTTGGCCCAGCCATCACAATGGGCGATCAGCGCCTTGCCGATGCCACGGGATCTGTGGTGCTCATCCACTACCACTGTCGTGATGCGGCAGACGGGCAGCTTGGTAAGAAACGGAATGCTGTCATTGATGTCGAGCCGGGCGCTCAAGAAACCCACCACCAATCCCTCCACCAGGGCGACACAAAACAGCCGCCCCTCCCGTTGGATGGCGTCCAGCAGAAATGCCCGCTGCTGTGAAGAGGGAGGGCAGAACACTTCGGGAGCCTGCTCGAAGTGGATCTGCCCTATCTGCCGATCCAGTTCGACGATGGCGTCGAGATCCAGCTCGGTTGCCTTGCGTATTTCCAATGGGTGCTCCTTGCCTGTGGCTGATGACCTCACCCCAGTGGCCTGGGGAAAAACCCATCATAGGAGGTGCCGGCACCAAGTTGAAGCGCCGAATGTATCCCCTTGTGGCAGAGGTTCACCCGGGTGACACCAACAACAAGGCCCCATCACGGGGCCTTGTGGACAATCCTGATGGCAATGGGGGCTCAACCCGGCGCGCCCAGCTGGGCCACCTGGCGCTCTATGCTGGTTTTCAGGTTGTCATCGAGCTTGAGGGCACGGGCCAGCTCGTCGAGATAGCCGCGCTCCATGAAGTGATCCACCTCGACGGCGAGCAGGGAGGCGAGATAGACCTCGGTGGCCTGCTCCATGTCGGTCACCTCCCGGGCCAGGGCCTGGGGATCCAGCGGGCGGGCCAGCTCGGCGTCAATCCAGCGGGCGGCATCGGGTTGGCCCTGCTCGGTCAGGTACTGCTGGATCTTCTGGCGCTCGTTGCCGTCGATGTGGCCGTCGGCCCGGGCCGCCGCCACCATGGCGCGCACCAGCAAGCTGGCGCGGGCATCCAGTTCGGCGCCCGCCAGCTCGTTGAGGGGATGGGGCGTGCCGGCCGCTGGCGCACTCTGGTTCTGCTGCCAGTCCTGATAGAGCTTGTAGGCCAGCCCGCCGAGGGCGGCCGCCCCGCCCACCGCCGCCACCTTGGTGCCGTACTTGCGCATCTTCTTGTTGCCAAGCAGCAGCGCCATGGCCCCGGCGGCCAGCCCCCCCTGGGCCATGCCCTTCATCTGGGCCTTGCGACTGTCACCGCCATCGTTGAGCCAGCCCTTGCCAGCTCCCATCAATTGCTCCAGCATCTGTTTCATGGGGCCTCCTCATTTGCATGAGCTGCCATGCTGGGCCGCCGCCGCTGAACTCAAGGTGAATGGATGTCACTACCCCGCCTGTTGCTGCTGACCCTGCTCATGGCCGGGATCATCTGGTTGGATGAGTCCTGGTCGCTGCGGTTGTTATTGTCATCACTGGGCATTCTGGGGGGCATAACCCTGGTCATAACAGGACGCCCCCCACAAGGAGACAAAGCATGATGAAGATGGTCATATTGCTGCTCGGTGGCACCCTCTCCAGTGGCCTGCTCGCCATAGAACAGGATCGGGAAACCCATCAGGCCGGGCTGGATCGGGCCTGTTCCAACGCCCAGCAACTGCTGATCGTGCAGGGTCGACAGCAGCGCATCGACGCCTGCATCAAGGAGGGGGGGAAAACGACCCGCTGCCAGCAGGAGTTTGCCAGCTTCGGCCAGCGCGAGGGCAACAAGCGCCCCGATTTTTCCAAGGTACCCGCCTGCCAGCAGGCCGAGGCCTACCGCAAGAGTGACCGGCAATGAACCGAGGAGACAATATGACCCCACCCCACGAGCTGACCCTGCAATTTCTCGCCGAACCCGCCGACGTCAACTTCGGTGGCAAGGTCCATGGCGGCATGGTGATGAAGTGGATCGATCAGGCCGGCTACGCCTGCGCCGCCGGCTGGTGTGGCGGCTATGCCGTCACCGTCTATGTGGGGGGCATCCGCTTTTTGCGCCCCATCCAGATAGGCCAGCTGGTGGAGGTGCACGCCAGGGTGATCCACACGGGCACCACCAGCATGCACCTGGCGGTGGATGTCTACAGCCGCCACCCCACTGATCCCCAGCGCCACAAGACCACCCACTGCATCATCATCTTCGTGGCCATGGACGAGCACGGCAAGCCGAGCCCTGTGCCCCAATGGCAGCCGGTGAGCGAGCAGGATCTGAGCTTGCAGCAGTACGCCAAAAAACTGATGGCCCTGCGCGAAGAGCTCGACAAGGAGATGCGCCAGCACATGTGAGGCCCTTCAAGCCCCGGGCAACCGGGGCGTGTCTTCACGGCCCGCGGCGGTATAATGGCGCCCACTCTGCCCCCATGAGAAACCAAGATGTCACTGGAAAATGCACCGCCCGAGGTCAAACTCGCGGTGGATCTGATAGAACTGCTGGAAACCAACCAGATTGCCCCTGATCTCGCCCTGGCGGCGCTCGCCATCGTCCGCCGGGACTATGAGCGCAAGCTCGAGGAAGGCCGGGCGCACTGACGCTTTGCTCTCGACCCTCTCCCTTCACCCCTTCCCTTCCCACCCAGGAGGCGCTATGTCAGAACCCGTTCGCTTCGAAACCGGCAAGGCCATGCTGCTTGGCGGCCTGCGCCGCCATCACAGCTTCCAGCACGGCGACTTCGGTGGCCAGTGGCGCGACTTCAGCGCCCTTGGCCCCCTGCCGGGTCAGCTGGGGGAGCACGCCTACGGTGTCATCTGCGCCGCCACCGCCACCGAGTGCGAATATATGTGCGCGGTAGAAGTCGCGGCGCTGGAGGTCTTGCCCAAAACCCTGGGCCGGATGCGGATCGCCCCCCAGACCTATGCGGTCTTTCGCCATCTGGGCCATGTCGATGCCCTGCCCCAGACCTGGCAGGCCGCCCTCGACTGGCTGGCTCGGTCCAGCTGGGAATCCGCCAACAAGCCGGATTTTGAGCGCTACGGCGACGCCTTTGACCCGGATAGCGGCAGCGGCGAGGTGGAAGTCTGGCTCGCCGTGGTGCCGAAGCAATCCCTGGCCTGAGGCCTCGGGCCAGGCTTGTACCTACCTGGGCCCCATCACCTCGTCACAGAGCGCGATCAGGGCCTCGCACAGCCGGCTGAGGGGCTCACTCTCCCCGGCCCCTAGGTGCAGGGCCAGCTCCACCGAGCGCACCGCCGGCCAGTCCACCAGCGCCACCTGATCGGGCTGCAGCAAGCGGGCGGGCAGCAGGCTCACCCCTATGCCCGCGCTCACCGCCCCCTGCAGGCTGGCGAGGCTGGCACTGACGTAGGCGATGCGCCAGGGGATCCCCCTGGCATCCATGGCCTCGGTGATCTGGCGCCGATAGAGGCCTTCGCTCGGAAACACCACCAGGGGAACCGGCTCCCGCTGGCTGGCTGGCCAGTCGCGGCTGTCGACCCAGGCCAGCGGCTCGCGCCAGCGGGCGATGGGCTCCCCCTGCCCCCGCCCCTGCTTGATCAGCGCCAGATCCAGCTCCCCCCCTTCGAAGGCCTGCCACAGGGCGTGGCTAAGTCCGCTTTGCACCTCCAGCCTCACCTCGGGGTATTGCCGGGCAAAAGCCGCCAGCACCGCCGTCATGGCGCCGGCGGCGAAATCCTCGGGCACCCCGAGGCGCAGGGGGTGACTGGCCTCGCTCACCCGCTCCCCCGCCCGGGCCAGCAGCCCCAGGATGCGGCGCGCCAGCCCCAGCAGCTTCTCCCCCTGGGCCGTGGTCACCACCTGGCGGCCGGATCTGTCGAGCAGCGGGCAACCGAGCTGCTGCTCGAGGCGGCGCATCTGCTGGCTGATGGTGGACTGGGTCAGGTGCATCCGCTCGCCGGCACGGGTGAAACTGCCGGTCTCGACGATGGCGACAAAGCTCTGCAGCAGGTGGGGATCCAGCAAGGGTCGCTCCATGGGGGGATTCTCCATTTATAAAATCACTGAAAGTCATTTTATCATTTAATTTCCAAATGACTTGCGGGCCCGTTAGGCTGCCGTCACCCCCCTCTTTTCCCAGGATGATCCCATGTCACAGCCTCCCCAGTCCGGTGCCCGCCCGGTGAACGCCCTCAGTGCCGTCTCGGCCCCCAGCCATCAGGCATGGCTGGAGCAGACCCTGCAGCTGGCCCTGACCCACCGCCAGCAGGGGGGCCGCCCCTTCGCCGCCCTCTTGGTGCGAGACAACCAGCTGGTGGCAAGCGCCGTCAACCGCATGCTGGAAGCGGGGGATCCCAGCCGTCACGCCGAGCTGGAGGCGCTGCGGGAGGGGAGCCGCAAGGGCCCGCTTGCGGGAGCCATCGTCTATGCCAGCGGCCACCCCTGCCCCATGTGCCTCTGCGCCCTGGTGATGAACGGCATCAGCGCCGTCTACTACGCCTTCGACAACGAAGACGCGGCCCCCTTCGGCTTTGACAGCAGCGCGGCCTACGCGGCGCTGCGCCTGCCGCTCTGCCCGCCGCCCCTGCCCCTCGTCAAGTTGCCAAGCCCCATACCGGCCGCCGCCCTCTACGGCCCCCAGTCCCATGGTTAAGCGCCTGCTCCCCTCCGGCAGCGGCGCCCTGCTGGTGCTGGTGGTGCTGATTGGCATCAACCTGCGCCCCTTCCTCACCGCCATAGGCCCCCTGGCGGGGCAGATAGACGCCCAGCTGGGCCTCGGCATGGACAGGCTGGCCTGGGTCACCCTGCTGCCGCTGCTGCTGATCGGGGTCGGTGTCTTGCTCACCCCGGCCCTGCTCGACAAGGCCGGGCCGCGCCCCTTGCTCGGGGCGGCCCTGTTGCTACTGACGCTGGGCAGCGCCCTGCGCCTCGATCTGTCCAGCGGCACCCTGCTCATCGCCAGCGCCGCCCTGTGCGGGCTGGGGTCGGCCCTGGTGCAGGGGACACTGCCCGGCCTCATCAAGGGGGCCTTTGCGGGCAAGGTGCCCCTGGTGATGGGGATCTTCTCGGCCTGCATGATGGGGGGCGGGGCGCTCGGCGCCGTGCTCACCCCCAGGGTCGCCCTCCACCTCGACTGGTCCCAGGCGCTGGCCCTCTGGAGCCTGCCGGTGCTGCTGGCCCTGCTCTGGCTCGGCTGGCGGGTGCGCCTGCCCGCCGCCGCGCCGCACTCCCCCGAATCAGGGGAGCAGCGGCTGATCGCGCTGCCCCGCGCCTGGCTGCTGATCGCCTGCTTTGGCATCATCAACAGCGGCTACGGCATCGTCGTGGCCTGGCTGGCCCCCGCCTACCTTGCGCTGGGTTGGAGCCCCCAGCAGGGGGGCGAGCTGGTGGCCTGGCTGGCCCTGGCCCAGACCGCCAGCGGCCTGGGTCTGCCGCTGCTGGCGGCCCGCAAGCTTGACCGCCGCCCCTGGATGGGGCTGGCCATTGTGATGCAGGTGGCGGGCTTTGGCGGCCTCTGGCTCGCCCCGGAGGCCGCCCCCATCCTCTGGTGCCTGCTGTGCGGCGCAGGCCTTGGCGGCAGCTTCTCCCTCATCATGGTGATGGCGCTGGATCACCTGCCAGACCCCAGACGCGCCGGTAGCCTGAGCGCCCTGATGCAGGGATTTGGCTTCATACTGGCGGCCACAGGCCCCTGGGTGGCGGCCCGCCTGCACCACCTGAGCGGTGACTTCGCCAGCGCCTGGCAGTGGCAGCTCGGCGGTTTGGTGCTGATGAGCCTGATGGTGCTACGCCTGGATCCGCGCCACTACGCTCGCGTGATGGGGGCCAGGGCGTTGGAGCAGCCCGCCCCTCTCACCCAAAGGGCCCAGACGGCACAAAGCGATACACCGGCCTAGGGCCGGTGTATCGGGAGCACATCAGAGGGCGATGAGGGGCGCACTAGCGCCCCTTCTTCTGCCGTCCGGCCTGGGGGGAGCGCGGTTTGCCCGCAGCCGGTTTGCCACCCTTGGCCGGAGCGCCCTTGCCAGCAGCGCCTTTACCGGCCGCGACCTTGCCTGCACCGCCCTTGCCCGCAGGGCTCTTCTTCTCGAAGGCCTCCGGGCCCGGCACATTGGGGCGCCCGCCAATCTCGTGATCGTCGTCCCGGCGCGGCTTCTTGCCCTGGGCCGGTTTGGCGGTTTGCGCCGCCGGGGTCTTGGGTTTCTCCCCCTTGGCCGGTTTTACCTCGGAGGAGGAGTCTTCAATGAGCTTGAACAGCTCGATCAGCTCGTCGTCGGTGAGATCGCGCCACTCCCCCACCGGCAGCCCCTTGAGGCTGACGTTCATGATGCGGATGCGCTCGAGCTTGGTCACCTCGAAGCCGAAGTGCTCGCACATGCGGCGGATCTGGCGGTTCAACCCCTGCACCAGGGTGATGCGGAACACGAAGGGGGCCTCTCGCTTCACCTTGCACTTCTTGGTGACGGCCCCGAGGATGGGCACCCCGGCCCCCATGCCCCGGATAAAGTCATCGGTCACCGGCTTGTCGACGGTCACCAGGTACTCTTTCTCGTGATCGTTGCCCGCCCGCAGTATCTTGTTCACCAGATCCCCGTGGTTGGTGAGGAAGATGAGCCCCTGGGAGTCCTTGTCGAGGCGGCCGATGGGGAAGATGCGGGTGCTGTGGTTGACGAAATCGACGATGTTGTCCTTCTCTCCCGCCTCTGTGGTGGAGACGATGCCCACCGGCTTGTTCAGCACGATGAAGACCAGGCTGTCGGCTTCGCGCGCCTCTATCACCTGACCGTTGACCTTGACCAGATCCCCGGCAAACACCTGATCGCCGATCCCGGCCCGCTTGCCGTTGATGTAGACATGGCCCTGCTCGATGAAGCGGTCGGCCTCGCGGCGGGAGCAGATGCCGCTCTCGCTGATGTATTTGTTCAGGCGCATGGATTCATCGGCCAGCATGGGTCACCTGCCAGATCGTGGAGTTCAGAAGAAGTGTCGGCTGAGTCAGCCGGGTCATGGTCGGGTTAGTCTGCATACGGTTCCATCTACAAAAAGAATCTACAAAAGCACCTGCAAAAAAGTCTCTTCAAAAGGGCAAGGCTGCCCTTTCATCAATAAACCCATCAAAAAACGCCGCTACAGTAGCATATTGCGCCATCCCTTGCCCCGCCCCGTGCACCGGATCCTGCTATCCGCCCCGAAGAGAACCGCCGCCCGGTGGATGCCGCCTCGCAGGTCAGCTTCCCTTTGTCCTTTCGCCCCTTCATCTTGCCCATGCTCCCCCCCTCCTCTCCCCTGCCCCGCCTGGAGCGACAGGCCCAGGGCCGCAGAGAGCGTCGAAGGATACCCATAGAGAGGGATGAACTAAAACTTGCTATTTATTGACCAAAAATGCATAAAAAGATTTTCGTCAGCGCGAATTATCACGCTCTTTTCGGCCATGTAGCGGTGTCATCGCTATCATTGTCGGCAATAGCCACCAAGAAACAAATTTTTATCCGTATTCACTTTCAACGTCGAATATAAAGCGGGGTGCGGCGCCGACCCTTCTCTGGCAAGAGGCCAATTTCCCTTTATTACAGGAGTTACAGATGAGTCATTCCCTCTCTCAGGAGGCATTCCTGGCCCAGGTGGCCAGCCGCAACCCCCACCAACCGGAGTTCATCCAGGCCGTGAGCGAGGTGGTCGCCTCCATCTGGCCCTATGTGGAACGTCACCCCCGCTACCTGCAACACGGCCTGCTGGAGCGGCTGGTGGAGCCGGAGCGCCTCATCCAGTTTCGGGTGAGCTGGGTGGATGACCAGGGTCAGGTGCAGGTCAACCGCGGCTACCGCATCCAGCACAACAGCGCCATAGGTCCCTTCAAGGGGGGCATGCGCTTCCACCCCTCGGTGGATCTCTCGGTGCTCAAGTTCCTCGCCTTCGAGCAGACCTTCAAGAACGCCCTCACCACCCTGCCCATGGGGGGCGGCAAGGGGGGGAGCGATTTCGATCCCAAGGGCAAGAGCGAGGGGGAAGTGATGCGCTTCTGCCAGGCGCTGATGCTGGAGCTCTATCGCCACCTGGGGGCCAATACCGACGTACCGGCCGGTGACATCGGGGTGGGCGGGCGCGAGGTGAGCTACATGGCGGGCATGATGAAGAAGCTCACCAACAGCGCCGAGTGCGTCTTCACCGGCAAGGGGCTCTCCTTTGGCGGCAGCCTGATCCGCCCGGAAGCCACCGGTTACGGCCTGCTCTACTTCGTAGAGGCCATGCTGGCCCACCGTGGCCAGTCCCTGGCCGGCATGCGGGTCTCGGTGTCGGGCTCGGGCAACGTCGCCCAATACGCCATCGAGAAGGCGATGGCCCTGGGCGCCTGTGTCATCAGCGCCTCCGACTCCGGTGGCACCGTCTACGATCCGGACGGCTTCACCCCCGAGAAGCTGGCCCGCTTGATGGAACTGAAAAACGAGCAGCGCAAGCGGGTGGCGGATTACGCCCATGAGCTGGGGCTGGAGTTCTTCACCGGTCGCACTCCCTGGCACCTGCAAGCGGACGTCGCCCTGCCCTGCGCCACCCAGAACGAGCTGGATGCAGAGGATGCCGCAGCCTTGGTCGCCAATGGGGTGCAACTGGTGGCCGAGGGGGCCAACATGCCCTCCAGCGCCGCCGCCATCAAGGTCTTCCACGAGGCGAGGGTGCTGTTCGCCCCGGGCAAGGCCGCCAACGCCGGTGGGGTCGCCACCTCGGGCCTGGAGATGAGCCAGAATGCCCAGCGCCTCTCCTGGACCCGGGAGGAGGTGGACGCCCGCCTCAAGGGGATCATGACCAGCATCCACGCCACCTGCGTCCGATTCGGACAAGATGGCGAGGGCCATGTGAACTACGAAAGCGGCGCCAATATCGCCGGCTTCGTCAAGGTGGCCGACGCCATGCTGGCGCAAGGGGTCTGCTAGTCACGCCCTTCCCCGTGACATCCCCCAAAGCAACAGGGCAGCCCATGGCTGCCCTGTTGTGTTATCTGCATCGAGGTGGCTTTCATCAGGGCAATCGCCGGTAGTGTGCCCCGGCGTCACTTCACGCTCACTTCACCCAGCCATGACATCCTCACCCCTCTTCCATAGGCGAACGAGGAGAACGAGATGACAACGACCATAGGCGCCCTTCTGCTCCTGGCCGGGCTCGGCTGCTTTGTGGCCTTCAACCTGCTTGGCACCACAGTGGATGCACAGGGATTCTTGCACGAGCCCTTTGCCCTGCTGCCCCTGGGCTATCTGCTGCTCTTCACCGGCATGGTGCTCAGCTTGCGCCCTCTACTGCGCAGGGCCCTCGCCAAAGGGGAGGACAACCGGCCATGATGCGTCGGGGGACTCAGCGATAGCGGCTGATCTCGATGAGGTTCTGATCCGGATCCAGGCAATAGACAGATTCGATGGGGCCGCAGGCGCCGCTCTTCGTCACGGGCCCCTCCACTATCTCGACCCCCTGGCTCTCGAGCTGGGCCATCACCTGATCCAGGGGCCAGCGGGTGATGAGGCAGAGATCCCCCGAACCTACCTGTGCCCGGTTGCGCGGCTCCTCCCCCAGCAGTTGCAGATTGATCTTCTGGTTGCCAAAACGCAGGGCCCGGCGCCCGGCCCCGAAGGTGATGGGCTCCATCTTGAAGGCGCGGCTGTAGAATCCCACCGCCCGCTCTATGTCGCTGACCGTCAATACCAGATGGTCGATATGGCTGATCATGCTTCCTCCCTGTGGTGGTGATTAGCGCCCCATCATAGCCAGCCCCCTTGGCAAAGACTGTGCCTTGGCGCACATCCATTATCCCTAAGCATTTCTTTTATCAGGGGAATACGCCTTATCGCACGGCGGCACAGGCCTTGTCGCGCTGGGCAAGCAGGGCTTCGTCTTCGCTCTCCATGGCCGCCAGAATGGCCTGATTGCAGGCTCGCTCCGCGAGCTTCGCCGGGCTCTGCCTGGCATCGGCGATCTCCGCAATCATGGGGCGATAGCCGATGGCGGCCGAGCAGTACATGGTGCGGTACTTTGGGAGCTGCCAGCTACTGTCATCCTGTCGCGATAACTCATCGCACAGCTTGCCAAACAGCGCCCTTGCCTTGACCGTACACTGGCTAAAGCGCCGCACATCCTGCTCATAGGGACGACAGACGCTGTTCTGTTTGATCTGCCAGAGCTGATAAGAGAAGGGGACTTGCTCCCCCTCATACTGCACCACCAGCGCCTTGACCTCGGTGCCATAGATATCCGTCACCTGCTGCTGCACCAAGTTGAGATAAGCCGAAAAAAGATAGGAAACCGGATCCATCACCACCTCCTTGTGGTTGGCTTTGCTGCTCTGCACCGCTAAAACCCTGATGGATTTTCAAACGAGTAACAGGCGGCAACAGCTTACTGATTTAGTTACGAAAAATGATACTCTTCCCACCATCCTCATGTACAAGCTCAAGGTCAATAGTGATGCAACAATGCGGTATTTATGAACAGCTCATTACTCAACTGCTGGCATCCCGACTCGACCGAGATCGCTTTTACGTAGGAGAGCGCCAGCTTGACCCCTCCGAAGCTGCCGTCTGGTTATCTCGATTTCTTAGCCACATTTTGGAATATGCGGTGGGCTCGGTAGCCGCTGGGGATGATCAACTACAACGGCAGATTGAACTGGCCAATCAATTACTACTCTGGTTGAAAGATCACATTCAAGACCCTGGCTTTGTTGAAGAAAACCTGATTAGCAGCCAAGGCAACATCCTCACCGCCCTCTATGCACTGGATAACCCCCTCTCCGCCAATTTAAAGCAATATGCTGAGGATATTTTTCCTCTGACTGGGCTGACCCAAAGTGAGTTGTTTTGCGGTAGCAATGCGGGCTTGTCGATGGAATCAGAGATTAAACGGGAAATATTATCTGCAGATAGCATCTGCTGGCTGGTCTCGTTTATCAAATGGGCAGGCATTCGTATTTTCCGCCATGAGCTGGAAGAATTTACCCGTAGTGGCCGCAAGTTAAAAGTCATCACCACCTCTTATATGGGGGCCACTGATGCCAAAGCAGTAGAGTTTTTAGCCAACCTACCTAATACCGAAGTCAAACTCAGCTATAACACTCAACGTGAGCGCTTGCATGCCAAGAGCTATCTCTTTTATCGCGAGACCGGCTTTCATACTGGTTATATAGGTTCCTCTAACCTCTCCCATTCAGCCCTCACCAGTGGATTAGAGTGGAACCTTAAAATCACCTCGCAAGAGATCCCCCATATCATTGAGAAATCCCTCAGTACCTTTGAAACCTATTGGGAATCCGATGATTTTGAGCTGTTTGATGGCAAGCTCGAAAGCCGAACAAAATTACAGCATGCTCTACAAGAAGCCCGTAGCGACGGTGACAAGCACAATCCTGCCCACTTCTTTGATATCACACCATTCCCTCATCAGCAGGAGATCCTTGAGCAACTGGCAATGGAGCGTTCTCTGCATCAACGCTTTCGTAACTTGATCGTTGCGGCAACCGGTACAGGCAAAACGCTGATCTCAGCCTTTGATTTTGCTCGTTTTCTGAAAATAAAACCCGATGCCAAGTTGCTGTTTGTCGCCCATAAAGAGGAGATCTTGCGCCAGGCACAGGCGGCTTACCGAGGAGTACTTAAACAGTCTCACTTTGGCGAGTTGATGGTTGGCGGTGTGACACCAAACCACTACAAGCAACTCTTTGCTTCAGTGCAGTCCTTGAATAATCAACTACCGAACTTGCGTCTTAGCCCTGATTACTTCGATTACATCGTTATCGATGAGGTTCACCATATTACGGCGGCCAGTTATCGTGGCTTGCTCGCCGCCTTTTCCCCTCACATTCTCTTGGGATTGACAGCCACTCCTGAGCGCCACGATGGCGGTGATATTCTCGCCGATTTTTGTGGCGTGATCGCAGCCGAAATCCGCCTACCAGAAGCCATCAATCGTCGCCATCTCTGTCCATTCCAATATTTTGGCATCGACGATGATACAGATTTACGCCAAGTCCCTTGGAAAAATGGCCGCTATGACATCACCGAGCTCACCAATATCTACACCCACAATCAGCAGCGGGTGCAGAAAATAGTCCAGAGCCTCGATGAGATCGTCACCGATATTACCAAGATCAAAGCACTGGCATTTTGCGTGAGCCGTGACCATGCCGACTTTATGTGTAAGGCCTTTTTACTCAAGGGCATCAAGGCGGACATTCTCACCAGCGATAACCGCGACGAGCGGCATAGTAAACAACAAGGTTTGCGCACTGGCGTTATCAACATTCTCTGCGTAGTGGACATTTTCAACGAAGGTGTCGATATTCCGGAAGTCGATACCTTGCTGTTTTTAAGACCAACGGAAAGCCTAACCATTTTCTTACAGCAATTAGGACGTGGCCTGCGACTGGCAAACGATAAAGAGTGCTGCACAGTGCTGGACTTTGTCGGCAATGCCCGTGCGGAATATGACTTTGCCCAAAAATTCCGAGCACTGGTTGGCAAAACCAATAAGGCGATTAGCCACGAAATCAAGCAGGGCTTCCCTCATGCCCCCTTGGGTTGTCGCATCGAGCTATCGAAGCAGACCCAAGAGTTGATACTGAATAATATCCGCCAAGCCACCCTTAATACGGCACGGTTGATTGGTCTGATCCGCCGTTTCTCACAGGATTGTGATTTGCCGCTGACCCTGGCGAACTTTTTGAGGTTTTACCCTCACATCACTCTTGGGGAGGTCTACAAACGCGGCAACTGGAGCGCATTGGTCAAGCAAGCACACAACTACACAGTTTCTGAGTTCACCGACGATAAGCTACACACCCTCTACACCCGTGCCATTAACACCCGCTTGCTCGGCTGTGATGCGCTCCATTACTTGCAATTTCTGCAAGAGCTGGCTGCAGGACACTTTTCCCCCCCTTCTGAACAAGATGAACGCATGGCCTTGATGTGCCATTACGACTTCTGGCAACAGAGCGGTCCCAAGGCGGGTTTCGCCACCCTGGCGCAGAGCCTTAAGCGGCTCGAACACCCGGAGCTCAGGGTTGAGCTGGCAGATCTGCTAGCCCTGTTGATCAACCGAGTGCAACACGAGCAATTAGCTATGCCTCATCTTCCCGGCAACCCGTTGCGACTGCATGCTCGTTATGCCAGAGAGCAGATTTTGGTGGGATTTGGCGCTACCCGTTTTGCTCAGCAGCCCTTAGCCCGTGAGGGTGTCTTCGTCATCGCAGAGCAAAATATCGAGTTGCTCTTTGTGACCTTGAACAAAACGGAGAAACACTTCTCCCCCACCACGCGCTACCACGATTACGCCATCAGCGAGTCGCTTTTCCATTGGCAGAGTCAAAACAGCGCTCGCCCCGATCGTGGCAAGGGTTTGAGTTACATCGAACAAAAGGAGAAGGGGAAGCGCCTGTTTTTGTTCGTCCGTGAGCAGAATAGAGATGAGTTTGGACGAACCCTCGGCTTCGTGAACTTTGGTGAAGTGGAGTACGTCTCCCACAGCGGCAGCCAACCGATGAACATTAAATGGCGTCTCACTACCCCGATGCCGCCCTTTATGTGGAAAGAAGCTGCCAAATTGGCGGTTGGTTGAACGACCAATCACAACAGAGCCCAACAAAGGACAGGCCGCCTTCGTATCGTTAACAGGCAATCCGCTCTATGCGGCCGCCGCTGAGTTTGAAGAAGGCATCCTGCGGCAGCTCCTGCAGCCAGGTGGTGGTGTAGTCGAGATCGGCATAGGCGCCGCGCAGCATGGCGCCGAACAGACCGTGGGAGACGACGATGGCCTGCTTGGCAATTCCTTCGTCCTGCAGCCATGCATGGGCCCGGCGCTGAATGCTCTGGAAGCTCTCTCCATTCGGGGCCTGCAGATACCAATCCGGCTCTTCCAGATCGAGCTCGGGATGGGCCGCCAACAGCTCAGGAACCCGGCGGCTCTCCCACTCCCCCATGCCCAGCTCCACCAGCCGTTCGTCCCAGACGATGAGTTCCTTATCCAATCCAAGCTGCTGGCATACCCGCTCCGCCGTCTGTCGGGCACGACCGAGGGGGCTGGCATAAAGGGTCCAGCTCGCGGGCTCAGTCAAGAGATCTGCCAGGCGGGCACCCATGGCGAGGGCCTGGGCTTCGCCTCTGGCGGTCAGATCCGAGTTGCAACGCCCCTGCAGCCTCAGCTCGGCGTTATAGCGGGTCTGGCCGTGGCGCAGCAAATATAGGGTTCGAGACATGGTTTCTCCTGCAGGTTCAACGAGATAACGAAAGCGGGAGACGCATGATAACAGATGTGGAGGGTCAACCAAGGCACAGACGAAGCCAGATACCTATATGGCACTGTGACATCACATCCCAATGGTCATGGTGAACGCAACTCTACGGCAACAATTACCATGCCCAAAGCGCCTCACATGAATGGGGCCCAGCACTACAAAGCGCCTCCAGGACTCTCCCCGAGCAGTATTTCAATGACAGGTCACGACCGGAACGATCTATTCCCAGATTTTCCATACCCCTGTTTTTCAAGCGGGAAAATTTGGAACCCGCCTTTGGATAGGGGGCGGGAGGGCATTGCCATCAAGGGGTAAATTCAGTGTTTTTACTCTGATCCTGGGCCCATTTTGGTGCGTATCGCTGGCCGGTTTGGGGCACCCCTGGTGTACAATCTGCCACCCGATTTCCCAGCCCGGCCATGGCTCAGGCCGTTATCCATCCCAGAGTGAATCAAGTGACCGCGACCCACCCCATGCTCGACAGTTATTACAGCCAGGATCTGGTGTTTTTCTCCATCCTGGTGGCGGTGCTCGCCTCTTACACGGCGCTGAATATGACGAGCCGGGTGAGCCAGAGTCAGGGACGGGCCGCCGCCCTCTGGCTCGCGGGGGGCGCCTTCGCCATGGGATTTGGCATCTGGTCGATGCACTTCATCGGCATGCTCGCCTTCAACCTGCCCATAGCGCTGGGCTACGACCTGACCCTGACCGGCCTCTCCCTGGTGGCGGCCATCGGCTCCTCGGCCTTCGCACTCTGGCTGGTGAGCCGCCCCGAGCTACCCTGGCGCCACGTCGCGGGGGGCGCCCTGCTGATGGGGGCCGGCATCGCCACCATGCACTACATCGGCATGGCGGCCATGAAGATAGAGCCCGGCATTCACTACCACAGCGGCCTCTTCGTCCTCTCCATCCTCATCGCCGTGCTCGCCTCCGGCGCCGCCCTCTGGATTGCGTTTCGCCTGCGCAACAGCTCGCCGCGCGCCTTCTTCAGCAAGGCCCTCGCCTCCCTGGTCATGGGGGCCGCCATCATCGGCATGCACTACACCGGCATGGCCGCCGCCCAGTTCCCCGAGGGGAGCCTGTGCGGCGCCCTCTACACAGGCCTCAATACCCAGTGGCTGGCGACCGTCATCATCCTGGTGACCCTGGCGGTGTTCGCCATCGCCCTGGTCCTCTCCATGCTGGATGCCCACGCCGCCCGCCTCTCGACCTCCTTGCACCTGGCCCACGACGAGCTGCTCAAGCTGGCGCTCCATGACAGCCTGACCCGGCTGCCGAACCGGCTGCTGTTTGCCGACCGGCTGGAGCAGCGCATCCAGGAGTGCCAGCACAATCAGCGCAGCTTCTCCCTGTTGTTTCTCGATCTCGACGGCTTCAAGATCATCAACGATGCCCACGGTCACCACACCGGGGATCTACTGCTGGCCGAGGTGGCGACGAGGATCACCGGGCTGCTCGGCACCAGCGACACCGCCTCGCGCTTTGGCGGCGACGAGTTCGTGCTGGCCCTGGCGCCGGGAGATATCACCCAGACCACGGCCTTTGTCGAGCGGCTGCTGGCCACCCTGGCCCAGCCCTATCCCTGGGAGCATCACAGCCTGCACATCACTGCCAGCATCGGCATCGCCGTCTATCCCCAGGATGGCACCAGCCTGCACGAGCTGACCCTCAACGCCGATGCCGCCATGTACTACGCCAAGGAGCGGGGGCGCAACGACTACTACTACTTCGACAGCGCCATGAATGCCAACGCCCACCAGCAGTTCTTGCTGCAAAAGGAGCTGCGCCATGCCCTGGAGCGGGGGCAGCTCGCCCTGCACTATCAGCCCAAGTACAGCGTCCACAGCGGCGAAGTGGTCGGTGCCGAGGCGCTGCTGCGCTGGCAACACCCGCACCATGGCGCCATCTCCCCGGCGAGCTTCCTGCCCCTGGCGGAGAAGACCCGGCTCATCATCCCCATCGGCAACTGGGTACTGGATGAGGCCTGCCGTCAGATGAGCCGCTGGCGGGAGGCGGGTCATCACGACTGGAGCGTGGCGGTGAACCTCTCCACCATACAGCTGGCCAGCCCCGGCTTGCTGGAGGAAGTGGAGGCCGCCCTGCGCCGCCACCGGCTCGAGGCGCGCCACCTCACCCTGGAGATCACCGAATCCACCGCCATGCAGAACGCCGAGGAGAGCCTGGCCATCCTCAATCGCCTGGCAGAGCTTGGGCTTGGCATCTCCATCGACGACTTCGGCACCGGCTACTCCAGCCTGCTCTACCTCAAACGCTTCCCCGCCAACGAACTCAAGATAGACAGGGGCTTCGTCGCCACCCTGGAGCACGAGGGGGACGATGCCACCATCATCGGCGCCATCATAGCCCTGGGCCAGGCCTTGGGGATGCGCATCGTGGCCGAAGGGGTGGAGACCACGGAGCAGCGCGCCCTGCTGACCCAGCTCGGCTGCGACACCCTGCAGGGCTATCTGCTGGGGCGCCCCATGGCGGGGGAGCAACTGCTGGCTCACTGCAAGGCGCCACTGCCGGCGTCGTACGGCCTGCCCGCCTGAACCGGCCTGACGGGGCAGAGGGCTCCCACTGCGTCATATTTTCCCATCCACTCACCCCTCCCCACGGCAGCCGAGCCGCGGAGGGATCTGCGGCTCAGTACAGTTCACGTACAGACAGCCGGTGCTCTAATCAATTAGTGCCGCGTACGGCGGTGCAGCCCCTTCTTGCTCACGGATATCCCATGGTACGACTGGAACAGATTGCCTGATCTGGTGCAGGAGTGGTGGCAAGGACAATCTCCCTCCCCCATCAACGGGACTGTGCCACGACAGATGACCACCTTGATCCTCCTGAGATGCAGCCGGGTTCAGCCAGTGCCACCACCATGGGCATCCAGGGCAGACGGCTACATAACCGACCAATACACGCCATGTTCGAAAAGTCGATGGCAAATCAACCAGTATCCCACCCGGATCTCCTCCGTGCTGCGACCTTGCCTCCGCCTTTGGGCCTGTGGGAATGAGCGCCAAATGCTACATGACATATATCGGTGACAATCTATGAGCCATTTGGCGACGAATGATAATAACCCCCGTAGAGCGGGTTATCCCTTGCAGATAACAAGGGCCGACGATGAAATAGATCTCTATACACTTTTCGCATTGTTGTGGCAGAAAAAGCGCTGCATCCTTATTAGCGCATTGATCTGTGGCAGCATGGGATTATTGTATGCCATGGTCACTCCCGAGCAGTGGACGGCTCACGCCATCATATATAAACCCAAACAGCGAGACACGCTGGAGCTCGATCGCCTAAGAACCGCTCTCGACATTCAAGGATTGGCCGGCCCCAAGAGCAATAATGCCCTCTACAATGATTTCTTACTGGAATTCAAGTCTTACGACAATATCAGCAGCTATCTGCGCGGCCGCTCCCAATTTAAACAATTCGTAGTGGAACAGGGCCTGAGCCCTCTGGCGCAGCAGCGGCTATTGAGAACATGGTCAGAGTGGATGCTGCTCGAGCCTGCAGACAAGAAGGGGGAACAGCCGGGCATACGCCTCTCTTTTTCTTTCTTTAACAAAGAGGAGGCTGCCTCACTTTTGACGGGATATATGAATTACATCGTTTCATTACAAAATAACGAGCTGTGCGATGCCCTGGAAAATAATAGAAATAGCCAGCGCAGTGCTCTCCTGCTCAGAATAAGGATGAAAACGGAAGACGCAAGGCGCGCGCTGGCCAAAGAAATTAAAAACATTGAATACAGCATGAGTATCGCCAATGCGGCCGGGGTGAATAAACCATTGGAAAATTTCAGCTACGGTGATCGCTTCCCCATCATGCTTGGAAAAGACGGGCTGGCTAAAAAACTGGCCATCCTCAAGTCACTCAAGCCAGAAGCATATATGCCGGAGATAATGGAGCTGCAGGTTCAGCTTGCCAGATTAGAAGGCATCCGCATTGATGCCCTGGCCTTTCGTCCATTCTCTTATCTGGATACACCTGGCCAGCCATTGACGAGAGACAAACCGAAACGTCCGTTGATCCTTGTCCTGACCACAATGCTGGGCGGGATGTTGGGGGTGGCCCTGGTACTGCTCCAGCACGCCTTCAGACAGGGCAGAAGCAAAGACGAGGATGCTCACCGGCCAGCCCTGGCTAACCTGGGGTGACTTTCATCCTCTTGTAAACAAGGCATTGTGCACCTTGCCGGAGAGACAACAAAAACGGCGCCCGAAGGCGCCGTTTTTCATTCCCGTCTTTGCCGCGACGGGGCGAACCAGCCCGTGGCTTATTCGTCTTCCAGATAGGCGTAGCCTTGCAGACCCAGCTCCAGCTCGTCGAGCAGGGCCTTGCGGGTCGCGTCGTCCAGCGCCGGGTGGGAGACGATCCGCTGGTAGTTCTCGCGGATGACGGAGGGGTCGATGTTGACGTAACGCAGCAGCTGGTCGACGGTGTCGCCGCGCACCACGTTGCGGATGTCCATCTTGCCTTCGTCATCGAGCCACACTTCCGCGCAGTGGGTATCACCGAACAGGTTGTGCAGATCCCCCAGGATCTCCTGGTAGGCACCCACCAGGAAGAAGCCGACGTGGCACTCTTCGTTCTCGCCGTAGACCGGCATCGGCAGTGTGCTCTCGACACCCAGACCGTCGACGTAGTGCTCGACCTGACCGTCGGAGTCACAGGTGATGTCCATCAGGATGCCGCGGCGGGTGAGCGGACGCTCGAGGCCGGTGAGCGGCATCACGGGGAACACCTGACCTATGCCCCAGGCATCCGGCAGGGACTGGAACAGGGAGAAGTTCGCGAAGCACTTGTCTGCCAGCTTCTCGGAGAGCTCGTCGGCCAGGGCGCGGTGGTTGCGGTTGACCGGGTTGAGCAGCTCCTTGAGCGCCAAGCAGGTGTTCTGGTGCAGCATCTCGGCCCAGGCGCGCTGCTCCAGGTTCAAGAGACCCATGGTGAACTGGGTGTTCACATCCCCAAGGTCGGCCACGGAATCGTGGAAGATCTCCAGCAGGGAGGGATCTTCACCGCGCAGGTCCAGCCAGCCTTTCCACATGTTCTGCAAGATGGTCGGGGCGTCTTCATCCGGCGCGCTGATGTCGTTCACCTCCACCCCTTCGGCACCAATCAGGTTGGTGACCAGCACGGCGTGGTGGGCGGTCAGGGCACGGCCGGACTCGCTGATGATGGTCGGGTGCGGCAGGTCGAACTCGCGGCACACATCGCCGATGCCCCACACCACGTTGTTGGCGTACTCGGACAGGCTGTAGTTGGCGGAACAGTGGCTCTGGGAGCGGGTGCCCTCATAGTCCACACCCAGGCCGCCGCCCACATCGACCACGTCGATGGGCACGCCCAGGCGGCGCAGTTCGGCATAGAAACGACCGCACTCACGGATGCCGCCCTGGATGTCGCGGATGTTGGCGATCTGGGAGCCCAGGTGGAAGTGCAGCAGTTGCAGGCAGTCCAGCTTGCCGAGGCTGCGCAGACGCTCCACCAGCGCCAGGATCTGGGAGGCGGAGAGGCCGAACTTGGACATGGAGCCACCGCTCGATTCCCACATGCCGGAGCCGGTGGAGGCGAGCTTGGCGCGCACCCCTATGTTGGGCTTGATGTTGAGGCGAACTGACTCGTCCAGCACCATTTCCAGCTCGGAGGGCTTCTCCACCACTATGTAGACCTTGTGGCCCATCAGGTTGCCCAGGAGGGCGTGGCGGATGTATTCGCGGTCCTTGTAACCGTTGCAGACGATCACCGAACCTTGCTCATGATGATGGGACAGCACGGCCAGCAGCTCCGGTTTGGAGCCGGCCTCCAGCCCAAGCCGCGGCTTGTCGCTGTAGGACTGACTGATGGTCTCGATGACGCGACGCTGCTGGTTTACCTTGATCGGGTAAACGCACAGGTAGTCCCCTTCATAGCCTGACTTCTCGATGGCCTGACCGAAGGCGTTGAACAACGCATCGACCCGGCTCTTGAGGATGTCGGGGAAACGCAGCAATACCGGGGTAGTCAGTCCGGACTGGCGCAGCTGTTCGATGGCTTCGGACAGCACTATATGCGCCCCGGGACGAGACTTGTCGGGGGAGACGGTCACATGACCGGCGTCATTGATATTGAAAAAACCCGCACCCCAGTAGGGAACGTTGTAGACCTTCAAGGAGTCCTTGCTGGACCAGTTAGTCATGGGCTATGCCTCGCAAATGAGCGGCCAGAAGGCCGCCTTCGTTACCCTCAATCACATCCAGACCATCGATTGCAACATGCGGCGAGCAAAGGCTGCCTGCGGGCACCCGGTGCGTCACGGCCAGCGGGGGAGGCGTTGTCGCCTGACCCTGGGCCTTGTCACAGCCAGATCATCTATTGCACATCGCGGCAAGCCAAGGCTGCCTGGTGGATCTTGGGAAGTAACGAGTCTTGATGTGGGGCTGGTGGCTTTACATCAAGCTCAACGGTATGCGGTGCCACTCTAATGGGGCACCGCGGTACTTTGATGACAACCGGCATCAGCCACGCCGTTCGTTCATCATTCGGCAGCCATCCCGACAGAAGGAGAGAGGTTCAAGGAAGAGAAGGGTAGACGTCAGCACGCACGCGTGTTGATAAACGACAACCACCACAGCCCGCTCAACGCCAGTGACCGCCCATGACAAGGGAAGATGATGAGCCGTTGGCCCACTCGGTCAGTAGGTGATGAGAGTCTGTTGTTCTCCCTGATACCGGAGCCTAACCGGTATTAAAGAAACCATTCCCCAGCAGTGTCTGTCGTTTCTGCGTGCCTCGCCCTATAGGCGTCTGATCCTGTCGGTGTCTGGCGGCCTCTGCCTGCTCAGGGTTACCCTCGGATCGGCGCGGAGTGTACACACTTACCGGCGCCACTGACAATAAAAAATCGTGTTAAAAAACGGGTTTTGATTGATGGGTCAAATCTTGCTGCCAGCAAGGCTGGCTCTGGGATGGCGAGGGATGAGGCCGCTCGGAATAGGCCCTGAAAATAACAGGGGAACCGGCCATTTTCCCCCACCCCTTGCCAGTGCTGGGCCGGGGGGAAATTCAGCCCTTTCGCATATGCATGACCAGTTTTAAATTCGGAATTTTTATTCAAAACACCTTCAGGTTAGGCCCCCTCCCCCAGCGCCCCCCACGGGATCCCTGCCCAAGAAATTCATCAAAAAATGCGCTGACGCAATAATCAGGCTGGCCGTCTTGTCCACAATGGTCCCTCTTTTGTGGTTTGAGGCCTGCCAATGGATACCCTGCTTGAGCGTTTTCTGCGTTACCTGACTTTTCATACCCGCTCCGATGCGACCAATCCTGCCTGCCCCAGCAGCGAGGGCCAGCTCGTCTTCGCCCGCGCCCTCTTCGAGGAGATGACGCAGTTGGGGCTGACCCAGGTCACCCTGGATGAACACGGCTATCTCACCGCCTGCCTGCCGGGCAACCAGCCAGAGGCGCCAGCCATCGGGCTCATCGCCCACATGGATACCGCCGATTACGAGGCCGCGCAGGTGGTGCCCCAGATAGTCGAGAATTATCAGGGGGGCGACATCTGCCTTGGCAAGGGGGACGAGGTGCTGGCCATTCGCCAGTACCGTTGCCTGAAAAACTACCTGGAGCAGGATCTCATCACTACCGACGGCACCACCCTGCTTGGGGCCGACGACAAGGCGGGCATCGCCGAGATCCTCACCGCCGCCCAGTACCTGCTGGCCAACCCAGAGATCCCCCGCGGGGATCTCTGGATAGGCTTCACCCCGGACGAGGAGATAGGCCGCGGCGCCGATCTGTTCCCCCTGGACAGATTCCCGGCCAAATGGGCCTATACCGTCGATGGGGGTGAACTGGGTGAGCTGGAGTATGAAAACTTCAACGCCGCCAGCGCCACTGTGCGCATCACAGGCAACAACGTGCACCCCGGCACCGCCAAGGGCAGCATGATCAACAGCCAGACCCTGGCCGCCCGCTTCCACGCCGAGATGCCTCCCGAGCAGACTCCGGAGTGCACGCAAGGGTATGAGGGCTTCTTCCACCTGGCCAGGATGGAGGGCACTGTGGAGGAAACCACCCTGCACTACCTCATTCGCGACTTCGACGACGACCACTTCGCCGCCCGCAAGGCCCAGCTCAAGGAGCGGGTCGCCTCCTTGCAGCTCGACTGCCCCAAGGCGCGCATCGAGCTGACGATAGAGGACAACTACCGCAACATGCGCAGCCAGATAGCGCCGCACATGCACATCATCACGCTTGCCAGGGCCGCCATGGAGGCCGCCGACGTGGTCCCCAAGATCAAGCCCATTCGCGGTGGCACCGACGGCGCCCGCCTCTCCTTTATGGGGCTGCCCTGTCCGAACCTCTTCACCGGAGGCCACAACTTCCACGGCAAGCACGAGTTCATCCCGCTGCAATCCATGGAGAAGGCGGTCGCCACCCTGGTGGCCCTGGTGCGGCTCACCTCGGCCTGGCGGGAGCAGTGACGCCGTCCTGAAGGCCGGGCCGGGTAAGAGCAGTAACGGCGGTCTGAGCGGGGCCCTGCGCCCCTATCATCAAACCGTCACGGCGCTGCCACAAAGGGGAAACCGGGGAACGGCACCCTGAGGCAACGTTCCGCGGAGCCTTGCCCATGTTCAACGTCGATACCCTGCTGGGGCAGCATCTGCCCCGCCTCACCAGCCAACCCCTGATCAGTCCCCTGCTCCGGCAGGGGCTGCGCTGGCTGCTCAACGAGGAAGCCTTCGCCGAGTTTGCCGAGCGCCATCCTCACCTGCGCGGCCTCGATTTCGTCGAGCAGGCCCTCGCCACCCTCGATTTTGACTACAGGGTGAGCGAGGCCGAGCTCGAGAACATCCCCGCCAGCGGCCGGGTCATGATAGTCGCGAACCACCCCATAGGATCCCTGGACGGGCTGGCCCTGCTGCGCCTGCTCGGCCGCATCCGCCCCGACGTCAAGATAGTGGCCAACCAGCTGCTGGCGGAGATCCGCCCCCTGCGTCCCCTGCTGCTGCCGGTGGACAACCTGGGGGGCAAGACCGACAGGCGCGCCATCCTGGCCATGGGGGAGCACCTGGCCCAGGAGGGCGCCCTCATCATCTTCCCCGCCGGCGAAGTGTCGCGCCTCGGCCCCAAGGGGGTGAAGGACGGCCCCTGGCAGGGGGGCTTCATCAAGCTCGCCAGGCGCACCCGCACCCCGCTGGTGCCCATTCATCTGGGCGGGCGCAACGGCCTCCCCTTCTATCTCGCCTCCTGGCTCCACAAGCCCGCCTCCGCCCTGCTGCTGGTACGCCAGCTGTTTCGCCAGCAGGGACGGCGCACCTCCCTCACCCTGGGGGAGCGCATCCCGCCCCAGAGTCTCGGGGAGCTCGCCCCCAAGACAGCGGCCGCCCTGGTGCGCCGCCACCTTTATCGCCTCGGCAAGGGGAAGAGGGGCCCCCTGGCAACCGAGGCCCCCATAGCCCTGCCGGAGGAGCGTCGTCAGCTCAAGCAGGCCATGGATGGCTGCGAGCTGCTCGGACAGACCCTGGATGGCCAGCGCATCCTGCTCTATCGCCGCCACGAGCAGGGCCATTCGGTGATACTGCGCGAGCTGGGGCGCCTGCGGGAGATCGCCTTTCGCGCCGTGGGGGAAGGCTCGGGCAGACGGCGGGATCTCGATGCCTTCGACGATGACTACCACCACCTGATCCTCTGGGATCCGGCCCGCCTCGACATCATAGGGGCCTACCGCTTCGCCCCCGTGGCCGAGCTGCTGGCGCGCAAAGGGGTGAGCGGCCTCTACAGCCACACCCTGTTCGGGTTTGAAGAGAGGCTGCTGCCCCGGCTGGAGCAGGCCATCGAGCTTGGCCGCTCCTTCATCCAGCCCGCCTACTGGGGCAAGCGGGGGCTCGACTACCTCTGGTTCGGCATAGGGGCCTACCTGGCCCGCTACCCCCAGTATCGGTATCTGTTCGGGCCTGTGACCCTCTCCGGCAGCCTGCCGCCGGCAGCCAAGGATCTGCTGGTGGGCTTCTACCGCCAGCACTTCGCCCCCGAGCTTGCCCTTGCCCCCTCGCGCCGCCCCTATCCCGAGACGGCGCCCCTGTTCGAGGGGACCGATTACGGCGCCGATCTCAAGGCGCTCAAGGCCCGCCTCGACCACCTGGGCTGCGCCATCCCCACCCTCTACAAGCAGTATTCCGAGCTGTGCGAACCGGGGGGCGTGCAGTTCATGGACTTTGGCATAGACCCCGACTTCAACCACTGCATCGACGGCCTGGTGTGGGTGGACGTGAGCCGCATCAAGCCCCACAAGCGGGCCCGCTACATAGGTTCTCCCGCGAGCGGGACCGATGCCCCGTCGTCTGCCGCCTGATCCCCCGGGCAAAAAAAAGAGAGGGAGGCCTGCGCCTCCCTCTCTCGTTCAACCCCTTGTCCCTCGCCTACTCGGTGGCAGGCTTGCGATCGGCATGACCGAGATCGCGCTCCGGGGATATGAGGTCCCGCACCCGCTGCTTGATCTCTTTGGCCTCGGGGAAGCCCTCGTCGGCCACCCTGTCCCACACCTGTATCCCGTTGACCAAGATCTTGAATTCCCCCTTGCTGGCGGGTACCAGCGCCACCTCGCCGAGATCGCTGTCGAAGGTGGAGAGCAACTCCTGGGCCAGCCAGGCGGCGCGCAGCATCCAGCGGCAGAGGGTGCAGTAGCGGATCTCGATGCGCGGCTTGCTGACCGGGGTCTGTCGTTCTGTCATGCGATGACTCCATGAAAATCGGTTAACCAGTGGCGGGCTATGGTCTGCATGGTGGCCTGGGGCAGCTCGAGCAGGCCGGGGGCAGGACTCTGCCCGGCCAGCTGGTGCACCCCTTCGATGATCTCCGCCAGCACCAGATAGACGTACTCGCCGATGACGGCGCCGTGGACGAAGTTTACCGCCTCGCCGCGATTGAGCAGGAAGATGGTGCTGCCATCCGGGCGCGTGAGCGCCAGCACATGGGGGCACACCTCCTCGCTCGGCCAGGGCAGCTGGGAGAGGCAGAAGGCGAACTCGTCATCCGCCGAGGTGACAGAGGCCACCATGGCGCCGGGGCGCAGCGCCTGCAAGTCGGCGATGTCCAGGGCCCCGTTGCCGGTGCAGCAGATCACCAGCTCGGCGCGGCCGAGGGCCTCGGCCTTGTTCACCAGCTTGAAGCCGTGGGAGAGCGCCTCCACCTGGCGCAGGGCATCCGTCTCCACCAGCTCCAGGTGCAGGTTGCGGCAGCGCAGCTCGCGGGCGATGCTGCGCCCCACCTTGCCATAGCCGAACAGGGCGGCCTGGCAGACGTTGAAGGTGCGCCTCAGGGTACGCGCCAGGGACTCGGCGGAGTAGACCACGCTCAGGCCGATCTGGATGTCTTCCGCCTGCTTGAGGGGACTGCGCGCCACCGAGATGACGGGGGCGGCCAGCAGCTCCTGTTCGTAGCGCTGATGGCCGTTTTCGGTCATCTCCACCACCCCGAGAAAACGCTCGCCGAAGTGTTCAGAGAGCACCGCCTGGGTCTTGGCGAAGTAGCCGCCTATGTCCAGGATGATGAGCCGCTCATGCTCCCGCACCAGGGGGGCAATCTGGGCTATGACGCCCTCGGGATCCGAGGTCCAGTGGCGATTGAGGGGCAGCACTGGGTAGTGCTGCTGGGCCCAGGCCAGGGTCGGCCCGTGAACGGACTTGGGTTTGGGCAGGATGGCGCCGACCCGCCCCACCCCATCGAGCACCTGGATGAAATGGGGCCGGTCCGGGAGCAGGTGGGTCACCAGCAGAATGCAGAGATCCCCGAGGCGTCCCTGCTCGGTGAAATGGCGAAAAAACAGATGCTCAGATCCCTGACTGCGCAACTGTGGCCTCCTTAGCGTGCCGCGAGAAAGCAGGCAAACAGAACCCGGCATAGCCGGGTTCTGTGTGTGTCCAGATAATTGAAAATCCTTTTTATCTGAAAGCACCATGGGGCTCAATCTTTATCTGTGCAGACTTTGACTAACCCATCAATTTATAAGGTAATAGTCTGTTTTTCATGCAGAAATTAATAAAGTGATGCTGCTGGCCAGACCCACCACAGACTCAAACCAGCACCAATTGCCCCGACCAGGATCAGCAGACCCCAACGAGACAATCCCGGGCGCTTGCGCAGGGCCCACTCCAAGAGCGGCAGCAACCAGACCGGCAGCAGGACCAGCAGCGGGACTTCCACATATTGCCAGGCCAGCATCTGTACGAAGGCCAGCGCCAGCGCCAGGGCGGCCGGGGTCACCTTGACCCCCGCAAAGGCACCGAGCAGGGCACGGAAACCGGCGAAGGCAGCCAGGGCGCCCGCCAGCTGGGCGATCAGCAAGCTGCCATCGATGCCGATGACCAGCGCCAGCCAGATGAAGCCCAGGGCAAAGCCCAGCCCCTCCTCGCTGTCACCGCGCCAGCCCGTCCAGCCGAACCAGGCGATGGCGGGCAAGAGGGCCAGCCAGATGCGCGGCTCGATGGCGAGGACCGAGGCCAGCCCCTGCCACCACACCAGGGCACCGAGCCCGGCGAACAGCACCAGGGCGATGCCCTTGTCTGCCAGTTGCAGCGCCATGGCGGGCACCAGCAGGCACAGCGGCAGCCACTGCCACGCCTTGACCGGCAGGCCATAGGCGCCGCCCAGCAGGCAGCCCACCAGCCAGAGCGCGAGCGCCCCCCACAGATAACCCAGTCGTGGCCAGCGCCATGACAGCAAAGCGGCCCCCAAAGGGGCCGCCAGGGTTTGTAGCAAGAGTGCTGCGCCCATTACTTGCGCACACCTTCGACGAACAGGTTGATGCTCATCTCGTCCGGAATGCCCGGCAGCATGTAGTTCACGCCAAAGTCGCTGCGCTTGATGGTGGTGGTGGCGTTGAAGCCGCTGCGGTAGCCGCCCCAGGGATCCTTGCCTTCACCGATGTGGACCATGTCGAAAGCCACGTCCTTGGAGACGCCGTGCAGGGTCAGGGTGCCCTTGAGCACGCCCTTGTCCTTGGTGCCTTCATAGCCGGAGCTGACGAAGGTCATCTTGGGGTACTGCTTGACGTCCAGGAAGTCGGGGCTGCGCAGGTGCTTGTCGCGGGCCTCGTGGTTGGAGTCCACGCTGGCGGCGTCGATTTCGAAGCTCGCCTTGGCGGCAGTCGGATTGGCATCATCCATGCTGAAGGTGCCGCTGAAGGTGTTGAACCGGCCGACCAGCTCGGAGAAGCCGAGGTGGCCCACCTTGAACTGGACTGTGGTGTGAGCCGCATCGACATCGTAGTCGGCCGCCATCAGGGGAGCCGCCATAAACAGGCAGGAAGCCAGCAGGGCCTTGGTCATTTTCATTCCGATCGTTCCTTCATTGGGGGGTTCACATCGATACCCGACATGCTAACCTCCGAGCAGGAATGGATAATCATCGATTTATTAAAATAATTATCAACCGAGAGTGGAATATGGATCAGATAGCCGCCATGCGCACCTTCATCAAGGTGGTGGAGTGCCAGAGCTTTACCAAGGCCGCCCATCAGCTCGGCATCTCGGTCGCCATGACCTCCAAGCTGATGCAGCAGCTCGAGGAGTCATTGTCGACCCGGCTGCTGTCACGCACCACCCGCCAGGTCAACCCCACAGAGGCGGGCCAGTTCTACTACCAGCGCTCCCTGGCCCTGCTGGCGGAGCTGGAAGAGACCCACAGCCAGCTCACCCACAACAACCAGCAGCCCCAGGGCACCCTCAAGCTGTCGGTGCCCATGGACTTTGGCTACCTGCACCTCTCCCCCGCCCTGCCGCTGTTTCGCGAGCGGTTTCCCGAGCTCAAGCTGGAGATAGAGTACAGCGACCGGCGGGTGGCGCTGGTGGAGGAGGGTTTCGATCTGGCGCTGCGGATCGGCAACCTGCCGGATTCCTCCCTGGTGGCCAAGCCGCTCGCCACCATGAAGCTGGTGGTGTGCGCCAGCCCCGAATACCTGGCCCGCAGGGGCACCCCAAAGACCCCGGAGGATCTCAAGCAGCACGACTGCCTCATCTATACCCTGACCCAGCCGGACTGGGTCTTCAAACGGGATGGGGAGCAGCAAAGCGTGCGCCCCCAGGGGCCCCTTCGCGCCAATAATGGCGTGGCCCTGACCCGGGCAGCCTGCGACCACCAGGGCATCATATTGCAGCCCACCTTCATCGTCGGGGATGCGCTGCGCTCAGGCGCCTTGGTGCCCCTGTTGCCGGAATGGGAGAAGGGACAGGTGGGGCTCTATGCCCTCTATCCGCACCGCCGTTTCGTCTCGGCCAAGGTGCGCTGCTTCATCGAGTTCGTGCAGGAGCGCTACCTGGCCCCCCACTACTGGGACAGGGAGACCTGAGCTCGGGCCGGAGGGAGGCTGATCAGGGGGTGGGGACGACCGGCAGCTCGGCCACCAGCAGCAGATCGCGCAAAGTCAGCTGCCAGCGCGGCAGGCGCCGTGCCAGGGTGGCGAGCTGCTCCTCGCCAAGCGCATAGGGCAGGGTGATGTGCAGACAGTGGCAGTCCAGCATGGCCGCCAGTTGCAGGATCAGCGCGAGGTTGGCCTCGTCCGTCTTGCGCTTGTTGATGCGCTTGGCGAGCTCCTGGCGAAAGTGGGTCTCGGGATCCTGGGTCATCGCCTGCCAGCCGTAGCCGAACAGCGGGACCAAGGCGCTGACGATGCCAAGGGCGGTGAGCGGCTGCTTGGGAGGATGGTAGAGGGCATTGAGATCCAGCAGTATGGGGCTTTGATGGGGCTCACGACTGCCGGATAAAATAGTATTACTCATTGGATAACCTTATTGATTCCTCTAGACTTCGCCGCATCTTTGACCTGACATGCCAACGAGGTGCTGATGCTAAGCGATATCGAGATCTCCCGCCAGTCCCCCCGTCTCTCCATCCAGGCGCTGGCCGAACGCCTCGCCATCCCGCCCCACCAGCTCAGCCCCCAGGGCCACCACAAGGGCAAACTCAGTCTCGAACTGCTCAAGTCCCGGCCCGGACGGGCAGGTCAGCTGGTGCTGGTGAGCGCCATCACCCCCACGCCCCTTGGCGAGGGCAAGACGGTCACCACCCTCGGCCTCTCCATGGGCCTCAACCACATAGGTCGGCCCAGCATCGCCACCATACGCCAGCCGAGTCTCGGGCCGGTGTTCGGGGTCAAGGGGGGCGCCGCCGGGGGCGGACATGCCCAGGTGGTGCCTATGGAGGAGATGAACCTGCACCTCACCGGGGACTTTCATGCCCTGAGCGCCGCCCATAATCTGGCGGCGGCGGCCCTGGATGCCCGTCTGTTCCACGAGCAGAAACTGGGGGACCAGTTCAGCGCCAGGACAGGCCTCTCGCGCCTCGAGATAGACCCGGCCAACATCCTCTGGCCGCGCACCCTGGACATGAACGACCGCGCCCTGCGCCATCTCACCCTGGGCCAGGGTGGCCCCGCCGACGGGGTGGAGCGTGCCGACCGCTTCGTCATCACCGCCGCCTCCGAGCTGATGGCCATTCTGGCGCTGGCCAGCGATCTGAAAGACCTGCGCGCGCGCATCGGCCGCATCCAGCTGGCGCTGGACATCCATGGCAACCCCATCACCGCCGAGCAGCTGGAAGTGGCGGGCGCCATGACGGTGCTGCTCAAAGACGCCCTGCAACCGACCCTGATGCAGACCACGGAGCAGACCCCGGTGCTGGTGCACGCCGGCCCCTTCGCCAACATCGCCCACGGCAACTCCTCGGTCATCGCCGATCGCATGGCGCTCGGGCTCACCGATTACGTGGTGACAGAGGCGGGCTTTGGCTCCGACATGGGGCTGGAGAAGTTCTTCAACATCAAGAGCCGCCAGTCCGGCATCACCCCCGCCTGCGTGGTGCTGGTGGCCACGGTACGTGGCCTCAAGGCCAACAGCGGCCTGCTCGACATCCGCCCCGGCCAGCCGCTGCCGGCGAGCCTGCAAGGGGAAGACCTGCCCACCCTCAAGCAGGGCTGCGCCAACCTCGCCTGGCATATCCAGAACGCCCGCCGTTACGGGGTGCCCGTGGTGGTCGCCATCAACCGCTTCCCGAGCGACAGCCAGGCCGAGCTGGATCTGCTGGCCCGCGAGGCGCTGGCCGCTGGCGCCTGTGACGCCGCCATCTCCCACGCCTTCACCGAGGGGGGCGCGGGCGCCAGCGAGCTGGCCCGGGCCGTGGTCGCCGCCTGTGCGCTGCCAAGGGACGTCAAGCTGCTCTACCCAAACGAGATGAGCCTCGGCGCCAAGCTCGCCACCCTGGTGGAGTGCGGCTACGGCGGGCGCGGGGTGCGGCTCTCGGACAAGGCGCGCCAGCAGTTGGCGCGGCTCTCGGCCGAGGGCTGGGATCACCTGCCCATCTGCGTGGCCAAGACGCCGCTCTCCATCAGCCATGATCCGGCCATCAAGGGGGTGCCGACGGACTTCGAGGTGCCCATCGAGGAGGTGAAGCTCTGCGCCGGCGCCGGTTTCGTCTATGCCCTGGCGGGCCCCATCATGACAATGCCTGGCCTTGGCAGCCTGCCGGCCTATCGCCATATCGATATCGACGACGACGGCGAGATAGTGGGGCTGAGCTGACGGCCGCCATGGCAGCCCGCCAGAAACAACAAGGCCCCGCCAATTGGCGGGGCCTTCTGCTATCTGCCGGGTGGCAGCAAGATTTAGAGGGTAAAACGCTGAGTCATATGGTGCAGATTGTTGGCCAGCTTGCTCAGCTCGACACAGGCCTGGGCTGTCTGCTGCGCTCCCTGGGCGTTCTCGTCGGCGGCATTGTGGATGTTCACTATGCTGCGGTTGAGCTCCTCGGTCACCGCGTTCTGCTCTTCGGTGGCGGTGGCGATCAGGGTGTTCATGTCGCTGATATGGGTGACGGCGCCGTTGATGCTGTCGATGCTGTCCCCCGCTTCCCGTGCCAGCCCGACGCTCTCCTGCATCTGCTGGCGGCTCAGTTGCATGGCGTTGCCCGCTTCGGCGGTGCGCTCCTGCAATAGCTCTATCATCTTGCTGATCTCGGCGGTGGAGGCCTGGGTACGCTGGGCCAGGGAGCGCACTTCGTCCGCGACGACCGCAAAACCACGCCCCTGCTCGCCGGCCCGGGCCGCCTCTATGGCTGCGTTGAGTGCCAGCAGGTTGGTCTGCTCGGCGATGCCGCGAATGACATCCAGCACCATGCTGATGCTGGCACTGTCCGCTTCCAGCTGCGACACCACTGCGCCCGCCTGCTCTATCTGCAGGGACACCTGCTCTATGCTGCCGATGGCGCTGCGCACCACCTGGTTGCCCTGGGTCGAGGTGCGAGAGGCATCCTTGGCCGCGCTCATGGCATCCGTGGTGTTGCGGGCCACCTCATTGACGGTGGACTGCATCTCGTTCATGGCGGTGGCCACCTGGGAGACCTCGCTCTGCTGGCTGGCCATGCCCTTGGCTGACTGCTCGGAGATGGCGCTCACCTCCTCCACAGCGCTGCTGAGCTGGCTCACCGAACCGGCTATCTCGCTCACCAGGTCCGCCAGCGCGCCCTGCATGCGGTCGATGGCCGAGCCGAGCTGACCCAGCTCGTCGCGGTTGAAGCGACTGCCACGGATCCACTCCTGCAGCTCCCCCTTGCCCAGATCGCCGCTCGCGATGCGCTGGGCCTGACGGGCCAGCATGATGAGCGGGTCGCGGATCTGGCGGGTCAGCACCACCGAGAGACAGACCACCAGCACCAGACCGACCAGCAGGGCCAGGGTGACGCTCAGTTTGGCGGAGTCATACGCTCCTACCACCACCTTGCGGGAGGCGTCGGCATAGCCATGGTTGATGCGTACCAGGTCGCCAACCGATTTGGCCAGGTTGGTGTAGAGGGTGATCCCCTCCCCCATGAAGAGGTGCTGGGCCTCGCTCATCTGACCGGCGTCCTGCATCTGCCTGATGCGCTGGTGCAGGCCGAGGTACTTCTCCCAGTCACCCTTGACGATGTCGAAGGTGCGGCGCTCCTCCACATCCTCCGCCCAGATGGTGGCATCGTGGGCCGCTATCTGCTGCCCGGCCTCCCTCAGGCTCTTCTCGCTCTCGTTGCGGTAATGGGCCTGCTGCTGGGGATCGTCCGCCACCAGAAAGACATCCAGCTCATAGCGGCGCACCGCATTGATGGTCTCGCCCAGGGTGCTGGTGCGCACCACGGCGGGCAGTATGCTGTCGGTAAATCCGATGGCGGCCCGGTTCATGGTGCTGAATTCAAACAGTGAAAAGCCGCCGATAAAGGCCATCATCAGGCCGAGTACGGCAAAGCCGGCGGTGAGTTTCTTGCCTATCGTCATGGTGTTCATGGCATGTCCTGCATATGGGTCATCAAGTGGCATTCGTCGGTGCCGGCCCTTCGAGGCGCGAGCACACTAGCTGCCATCCATAGCAGTCATTCAAACCTCATCCGTATCGGCACGGACGAGGGGGCCAAACGGGTGTCAAACAGGCCATCCCGTGGCACGGTGAGCTGTATCGGCCCCCGCGGGCATCACTTTAGAATTTTTTCAGAAAAAAACCGGAGCGGCAGACGGGAGGGGAAGAAGCCGGGGCATGTCGGTGGGACATGCCCCTGGGTGACTAGCCTTTCAGGCCACCGAGGAACTCGGCACGGGTCTCTGGCTGGGTCTTGAAGACACCGCCGAGGGAGGTGGTGGTGGTATAGGAGGTCGAATCCATCACCCCACGGGCCTTCACGCAGAAGTGGGTCGCCTTGATGCTGATGGCCACGTCCCTGGTACCGAGCAGGGTCTGCAGCGCCAGCAGTATCTGCTGGGTGAGCCGCTCCTGCACCTGGGGACGGCGGGCGAAGAACTGCACTATGCGGTTGATCTTCGACAGCCCGATCACCTTGCCACGGGGGATGTAGGCCACGTGGGCCAGCCCGTCGATGGTGACGAAGTGGTGCTCACAGGTGCTGGTGAGACTGATGTCCCGCACCATGATCATCTCGTCCACCTTCATCTTGTTCTCGATCACCGTCACCTTGGGGAAGGTGGCGTAGTCGAGGCCGGAGAAGATCTCGTTCACGTACATCTTGGCGATGCGGTGCGGCGTCTCGGCCAGACTGTCATCGGCCAGATCCAGCCCAAGCGTCTCCATGATGGCGCGCATATGGCCTTCGATGTTTTCCTTCTTCTGCTGGCCGTTCAACCCATTGGCCACCAGTGGTGTCTCGAGGCCCTCGGCCTCGAGCGCTGCCCTGACCAACAGGGCTTCCTGGCTAAAGCTCGTCATCTTGTTTCTCTCCCACGCTCAGGGACTGTGCTGGCCATCGACCTGGTGTCGTGGCGCAATGTTACAGGGCGATTATTGTCATAATTCAAACTAACTCAAGCCCGGCACCTGACTTTATGCCAAACCGCCCCGTTTTACCCTATGCCCCCCTCCCCGTTCGGGGGGCATAGGGTCAATGATCCGGCAACTCCCCATGCCACACCCTGCCATGCCACCCACAAGGAGGTAATTCAAGGGGGTGACCGCCCCCGTCATCCAGGCAAAAGCGGCTTTCTCCCCCCTTCCTGCGCGATCCGCCTGCCCATGGGGGCGGATTTTTGGGATAATCCGCCCCCTATACACCAGAGAGGTCATGATGATGGGATTCGATACCGGTGCACTCCTCCCCTTGGACAAGGCCCTGCAAGGGATGCTGGAACAACTCAGCTGCCGCTGCGAGACGGAGCAGTTGCCGCTGCCCCAGGCGCTGGATCGGATACTGGCCGAGGAGATAAGCTCCCCCCTGTCGGTGCCCCCCTTCGACAACGCCGCCATGGACGGCTATGCCGTGCGCCTGGCCGATCTCGCCGCCGGCGCCCCGCTCCCCGTGGCGGGCAAGGCCTTCGCCGGCCAACCCTATGAGGGGGAATGGCCAGCCGGTCACTGCATCCGCATCATGACCGGCTCCCCTGTGCCGGCGGGCACGGAGGCGGTGGTGATGCAGGAAGAAACGCAGGAAGGCGCCAACGGGATCACTTTTCTGACGACCCCCTTCCTTGGCCAGAACATCCGCCGCCGTGGCGAGGACCTGGCCGAAGGATCCCGGGTGCTGGCCAGCGGCCTTCGCCTCAGCCCCCGGGAGCTGCCGCTGCTGGCCTCCTTGGGCATCGCCACTGTGACGGTGCGCCGCCCCCTCAAGGTGGCCATCTTCAGCACGGGGGACGAGCTCAAACCCCTGGGAACCCCCCTCGCCCATGGCGACATCTATGACTCCAACCGTTACGGCGTCAAGGCCATGCTGACCCGCATGGGCATAGACTGCCTGGATCTTGGCATCATCCCCGACGATCCGGCCGCCCTGCGCGCCGCCTTCCTCCAGGCCGACCGCGAGGCCGATGCCCTGATCACCACGGGGGGCGTCTCGGTCGGGGAGGCAGACTTCACCAAGCAGTTGCTGGAGGAGCTTGGCGAAATCGGCTTCTGGAAGCTCGCCATCAAGCCGGGCAAGCCCTTTGCCTTCGGCCGCCTGCCTAACGCCTGGTTCTTCGGCCTGCCGGGCAACCCCGTCTCCGCCATGGTCACCTTCGATCAGCTGGTGCAACCGGCGCTGGCCAGGCTGGCCGGCCACCACTTCGCGCGCCCCCTGCCGCTGCAGGCCATGGCTGCCGAGCCCCTCAAGAAGGCGCCGGGGCGCCTGGACTTCCAGCGCGGCATCCTGAGCCTTGGCCCGAACGGCCTGGAGGTACGCAGCACCGGTTCCCAGGACTCCGGCGTCTTCAGCTCCCTGTCCCGGGCCAACTGCTACATCGTCCTCGAGCAGGCACGGGGCAAGGTGGCCGCCGGTGAGACGGTCACCGTCGAGCCCTTCTCGGGGCTGCTGCTGTGAGCGAGATCCTGAGCGATGCCGAGCTCCTTCGCTACAACCGCCAGATAGTGCTCAAGTCTTTCGACTTCGAGGGGCAGGAGGCGCTCAAGCAAGCCCGGGTGCTGGTGATAGGCGCCGGGGGCCTGGGCTGCGCCGCCAGCCAGTACCTGGCGGTGGCCGGGGTCGGCCACCTCACCCTGGTGGATTTCGATCGGGTGGAGCTCTCCAATTTGCAGCGCCAGGTGCTGCACAGAGACGAGCGCATCGGCATGTACAAGGTGGACTCCGCCGCCCTGGCACTGCGGGCCCTCAATCCCTGGCTCGAGGTGGAGACTCACGCCCTCCTCGCAGACGAGGCGCTGCTCGATGCCCTGCTGCCCAGCCACCAGCTGGTGCTCGACTGCACCGACAACGTCGCCATCCGTAACCTGCTCAACCAGCGCGCCCGCCAGCATCGGGTGCCGCTGGTGTCCGGTGCCGCCATCCGGCTGGAGGGGCAGCTGTGCAGCTTCACCTGGCAGGCGGACGAGCCCTGCTACGCCTGCCTGAGCGCCCTCTTTGGCGAGCAGTCACTGACCTGTGTCGAGGCCGGGGTGCTGGCCCCCGTGGTCGGGCTGGTGGGCAGCCTGCAGGCGCTGGAAGCCATCAAGCTGCTGGCGGGCATGGGCAGGAGCCACAGCGGCCGCCTGCTGATGATCGACGGCCTGGGTGGCAGCTTTCGCGAGATGAAGCTGCCCAAGCGCCCGGACTGCCCGGTCTGCTCCCAGCCCTGAGTGGCAAAACGCACCCACAAAAAAGCCGAACCCTGGGGTTCGGCTTTTTTGCATGGGCACGCAGAGACCCAGGCTTGCGCCCTAGAAGATTCCCTTGGCCTTGACCTTCTTCATGTTCGCGACCTGGCTCGAGAGATCCTCCACCAAAGGCTCAGCCTCGGCACCTGCCGCCCCCTGGCGGGCCGGGGCGCTGGCCAGTCGCTGGATCAGCCGGTGCTGCTCGCGGATGAGCCGGGATTGCTCCTCCAGCTGGCGAGAGAGCAGCTGGATGCTGCTGGCAAGGGGTGCCAGATCCTGCTCCGCCGCCGCCACGGGCAGCTTGCCCGCTATGGTTTCGGCCAGCAGATCGTGATCGAGCGGGGCAGGCAGCCCCTGCCTCAGCTCATCCCACAGCTCGGTGGGCTGCTGCTCGCCGAGCCGGCTCACTATCTCGTCCACCAGATGATCCGAAGAGGGCAGGGCCTGGGGCTGACCCAGGCGTTGCACTATCTCTTCCACCATCTGGGCACTGTTGTCCTGACCAAGGCGGGGGGCCAGCCTGGCCACTATCTCGTCGATCAGGGTGTCGCTCACGGCAGGGGCTGCCCCCTCCCCCAGCGCGAAGCCACAGCTGGCGAAGACATGGCGCAAGGTTTCGAAATTCACCTGCTCGGGGCCGAAGGCATTGGCCACCGCCTTGCACAGGCTGGGGGCCAGCACATACATGAACATGCCGGAGAGGTAGATGTCCTTGTGAAAGCGACTCTTGGAGAAGTCGAACTCCTCCACATCGTCCTGGATCTTGCGCGCCCGCTGGTACCAGCTCTGCAAGACCCCGGCGGCATAGCGATCAGACTCCAGCGCACCCGGATCCATGAAGATGGAGAAGGTCATGCGCTTGAGCTGGCTACTCATCCGCCACCCCGGCCATCACGGCCGCTTCCCGGTAGACTTCTTCCTCTTCCGTGGTGTAGAGACAGATCTCCCGGGCCAGGGCGGACTGGGCATCGTCCAGCAGCTCCACCCTGTCACCCAGGGTCGGGTAGGCGGCCTTGATGGCCTCATGGATCAGGGAAGCGCCGCCGCCAACCAGGTAGACCCGGTTCGGGTTCTTGGCGAACTTCTTCGCCTCGTGCGCCACCTGGGAGCCCAGCTCGTCGATCTTGTTCTGCATCTTCTCGAGGATCTTGGGGATCTGGCTCTCGTCGTTGACCACGTCCCGCACGAAGCTCATGTCGTGGCGACGCTTGATGAACTCGTTGGCCACCAGATAGCTGGAGTCGCTGTCTGCCGCCGCCAGTGCCTTGCGAGTGGCGTCTGTCACCATGGAGACGCCGATCTCGTTGTTGCCATACACATCGGAGACGTCGTCAAACTCGCCGACGATGATCCCCATGTCCAGGGTGGTGCCACCGCAGTCGATCACCAGCGTCTTGGTGAACTCGTTGCAGCCAGAGCCGATCAGGCGGGAGAGTGCCGCAGGCAGGCTCTCCGGCATGACTTCCACGCTGACGATGTTGAACAGCTCCCCCTTGTTGAGGCTGATGGCCCGCATCAGGTTGCGCCGCTTCTTCTCTATCTTCTCTTCGTTGCGCTGGCAATCGTCCGGGTTGTAGAACTCGGTGATGGGCAGGGTGACAGTGATGGCCACGTCGCAGGGGGTCACGCCGGTCTGCAGCAGGGCGTGGTGCACGGAGAGCAGGTTGAGATCGTCGTACTGGTACTCCACATGGGTGGTCGCCAGGGACTTGTCCGAGGTGGCGTCATAGGTGTACTTGGTGTTGCCTATTTCGTAGTTGTAGATCTTCTTGTCCTTGCGCAAGGCGGCGCTCTTCCAATCCTTGCGAAAGGAGTTGGGGGAGATGATGGTCTTGAGCACCTTGTTCTCGATCCAGCTCACCTTGACGTTGGTGGAGCCATCATCGATGGCCATTTTCATTACTTCAGACATGAGGAAATACCTGTTAAATAGAGCAAAATGGGTCCGATTGCCTTGCCTTGTGCCATTGGCAAGGCGATCGGACCAATACATACACGGGTAATAAGGCTAAGGGGCGACAAGTTTAATGAGTTTCTAAAATCCGGTGAAGCAAATGATTGAACCCGGCGGGATCTTCCGCAGGCCAGGCGTGATGGCCCTCCGGGGTATGGATGCTGGCGTTGGGCAGGGAGGCGAACTGCTCCACCCGTTTGGCGAGCGGCAGGTAGTCGTGGCTGGTGGAGATGATGGCCACCGGCTGCCAGAGGCTACCGAGCCGGGCGCGCACCGACCAGCCGGGCAGCGCCTCCAGCAGCGCACGATAAGTCTTTTTCTTGTTGCTGCGCACGAAGCGCAGCCGGAAGGTGTGGCGCACCTGGGCGAGCTCGGGACCGGGGAAGAGCTCGCGCCCCAGCCACCAGGCCAGCGGCCGCATGCCAAACCAGCGCAGCCACTTGAGGCGCATGGCATGGCGCTCCTGCTCTTTCGGCGTCTCCAGCAGAAACTCGCTGAAGCCGTTGACCAGTACCAGCCCCTGCACCTTGTGGGGCAGTCGCAGCGCCAGCTCCAGCGCCACCATGGCCCCGAGAGACAGCCCCACCACCCAGGCGGGTTCCGGCTGCTCCTCGAGCCAGCGGGCCACGTCCGCCGCCAGGGTGGGCACGTCGAAGGGGCCCTCCTGCATGCTCTGGCCGTGGCCGCGCAGGTCCAGCGCCACCACCCGGTAGTGCTGGGAGAAGTGCTCGATCTGGGCCTGCCAGTCGAGGCTGGAGGAGCCAAGGCCGTGCAGCAGGAGCAGCAAGGGGCCCTCCCCCGCGCTGCGCAGGGCCAATCCATGGGATTTCATTACCTGGTTACGACGCACCCGTGCTCTCCCTCTCGACTCGATAGCGGCCATCGACGGCCTTGCTGCCCATGCTGTGGCGACAAGCCCCTCAGCCCTCTCCCACCAGGCTCACCGCCTTGATGTAGGCGTAGAGGCGCTGCCCAGGCACCAGCGCCAGCCGTTTCGCGGAGCGGCTGGTGATCCGGGCCAGCAGTATCTGCTGCCCCAGCGCCAACTGCAACAGGGTTTGCCCCGGCCTCACCTCCCTCACCTCGAGCAGTCGGGTCGCGAGGCAGTTGGAGAGGCTGGAGTGTGTGATGGGGGCGGTGGCGATCACCAGATCCCGCCCCGCCACCTTGATCTGCAACTCCCCTGTCTCGTCGGGGGCATGCTCCATGGTGACCATCAGGCTCTGATCCCCGAGTTGCAGGGTCGCCATCTGTTCATCGTCATCGTAATGGGCCAGGGTCGCCGTCAGCATGACACCGACGTCGTCGCGACTGGAGAGGGAGAGGTCGGTGCGGGCGAAGATCTCGCTCGGCCTGCCCTGCGCCTCCAGCCTGCCGTCAGCCAGCAGCACCAGTTGATCGCACAGCAGGCTCACCTCCTCCATGGCGTGGCTCACGAAGATCATGGGGATGCCGCTTTCGCGCTGCAATCCCTTGAGCACATGGGCCTGATGGATGCGGCTGCGGCTGTCCAGTGCCGAGAAGGGCTCATCGAGCAGCAGCAGATCGGGCTCCGCCAGCAGGGCCCGCCCCAGGGCCACCCGCTGGCGCTGGCCGCCGGAAAGCCCGTGAGCCGGCTGTTCCAGCAGATCGGCAAAGCCGAGCCGCAGCGCCAGCGCCTCGGGCTGCCAGCGCCCTCGCCCCTTGCCCGCCGCCAGCTGCAAGTTGCCGAGCACGCTCAGATGGGGGAAGAGGCGGGAGTCCTGGAACACCAGCCCGATGCGGCGCGCCTCCGGCAGCAGGGCCGCCAGATCACGCCCCTGCCAGTGCAAGACGTCCGAGGGAGCGCGGTCCAGCCCGGCGATAATGCGCAGCAAGGTGCTCTTGCCACAGCCGGAGGGGCCAAAGAGGCCGAGAATGCCGCCAAGGGGCAGCGCCAGATCGCATGCCAGGGTGAAGGAGCCGAACGCACGGTTGGCCTTGAGGTGCAGGCTCATCCGAACAGCCTCCGCTGCCGGCGCTGCAAGACGCCATAGACCAGCACCAGCATCACCAGGGAGAAGCCCATCAGGCCACCCGCCAGGTAGTGGGCATGCCGATAATCCATGGCTTCCACGTGATCAAAGAGGGCGATGGAGAGCACCTGGGTCTCCCCCGGGATGTTGCCCCCTATCATCAGCACCACGCCAAACTCCCCCAGGGTATGGGCAAAGCCCAGCGCCGCCGCCATCACAAAGCTCGGCAGCGTCATCGGCAAGATGATCTGAAAGAAGCGCTCAAGGGGCCCCAGCCCCAGGGTGGCGGCGGCTTCCAGCTCTTTGCTGCCCATGTTGACGAAGGCGGAGGTGAGGGGCTGCACCACGAAGGGGAGCGAATAGAGAATGGAGGCAAACAGCAGGCCGAGGAAGCTGAAGGCCAGGGTTGTCCCGAAGGTCTCCCGCCACCAGGCGCCGAGGCCATACTCCGGCGAGAAGGCGAGCAGCAGATAGAAGCCGAGCACGGTCGGCGGCAACACCAGGGGCAGCGCCACCAGGGCCTCCACCAGCGGCCGCAGCCGGTGCTGGCTGCGGGAGAGCCACCAGGCGAGCGGCGGCGACAGCAGCAGCAGTATGACGGTGGTGCTGGCCGCCAGCTTCAAGGTGAGCCAGACCGCCAGCAGATCCCCTTCACTCATCGTTCGCCTCCCGGGTTGATGCCGACAACCACATGCTGTGCCCTCTCATCGCAACGCCTGGTCGACCCCTGGGTCGGCCACTCGGGGTATAACATCAGCCCCATACCCTCATTGGGGCAGGGCATAGCCCGCGGCCTTGATCTGCTCCTGACCCGGGCCCTTGAGCCAGGCCACCAGCGCCTCGACCGCCTCCCCCTTCTTCAATACCAGCCCCTGCTGCTCTATGGGGGGGTAGAAGCTGGCCGGCACGGCCCAGGCTTCGCCTGTCTTGCCCGCCTCCACCAGGTTGGCCCAGGCGACGAAACCGAGCTTCGCATTGCCGGTGTCCACGAACTGCCAGGTCTGGCCGATGTTGGTGCCAGTCAGCAGCCGGTACTGCTTGGGATCTATCTTGAGGTGGGCCAGGGTTGCCATGGCGGCGGTGCCATAGGGGGCGGTCTTGGGGTTGGCGATGGCCAGCTCCCCCTGCCAATTGCGCAAGGTGGCCTCGTCGGGGGCAGGCCCTCCCTTCTGCCACAGGCCGAGCTGGCCGATGGCGTAGGTGAAACGACCGCTCCCCTTGCCCTCCGCCTCCAGTTTTTGAGGGGTGGCCACGTCGGCGGAGAGGAAGAGATCGAAGGGGGCGCCGTGGGTGATCTGGGTGTAGAGCACACCAGTGGCCGCCGAGCTGATGGCGACGCTGTGGCCGGTCTTGGCGGTGAACTCCTTGCCAATGCGCTCCAGGGTGCCCTTGAAGTTGGCGGCCACGGCCACCCTGACTTCATCGGCCAAAGCGGCCCCGCTGTGCAAGGCGCCGGCAAACAGACCGAGCAACACCACGGACAACTGTTTCTTCATTCCCTGTCTCCTTGAGGCTCCGGCGAACCCGAAGCTAGTGGTGGCAAGCGCCCGCGAGCACTCGCCTGTCATCGAACCGGGTCGGCTAGGACTCTTGCCGCCAGCGGGCGGCGGCGGCGTCATCGCTCGCCTTGGCCTCGACCCAGCGTTGAACGCCCTCGGCGGTCAGCTCTTTTTTCCAGAACGGCGCCCGGGTCTTCAAGAAATCCATGATGAAGTGGCAGGCCTCGAAGGCGGCGTCCCTGTGGGCGCTGCTCACCGCCACCAACACAATCTGATCCCCGAGCAGCAGATCGCCGATGCGGTGAATGAGGGTGCACTCCTGCAGCGGCCAGCGGCCACGGGCCTCTGTGACTATGTCCGTCAGTGCCTTCTCGGTCATGCCGGGGTAGTGCTCGAGGGAGAGTCCCTTAACCTCCTCCCCCTGATTGAAGTCACGCACCTTGCCGACGAAGGTGACGATGGCGCCGCTGTCATGGCGGGCAGCGAGGCGTTCATACTCCTCTCCCAGGGAGAAGTCGGCCCGCTGCACTAGGATGCGATCCACTGTCATTATCTCGCTCATCCTCAGCCTCCGGTCGTTACTGGAGGGAGAGGGAAGAAGGCGGCCTCATCCCCGTCCCACAGCTCAGTGGTGTGATCCACTGTCGTTATCTCGCTCATCCTCAGCCTCCGGTCACGGGGGGGAAGAAGGCGACTTCATCGTCCTCATTAAGAGGCGTCTCGAGCGGCACCAGGGTCTGGTTGACCGCCACCAGCAGCTTGCCCGATTCCAGCGCCAGGGCCCACTTGTCGCCGCGCTCGCACAAGGCGGCGCGAAGTTGCTCTGCAGTGGTGTAGTCGCACGGCAGGCGGAGCTCGTCGCAGCCCACCAGCTCACGCACTTGCGCAAAAAACAGTACCTTGATCATGCCTTCTCTCCTGCCTGGGAGCCCAGCTGGAAGTGGCCGGACTTGCCGCCCTTCTTCTCCACCAGCCTGACTTGCTCGATCACCATGTCCTTTTGCACCGCCTTGCACATGTCGTAGATGGTCAGCGCCGCCACGGACGCTGCGGTGAGCGCCTCCATCTCCACCCCTGTCTTGCCCGAAAGCTTGCAGAGGGTACGGATATGGACCCTATTGTGCTCGGGCTGGGCCTCGATCTCTACCTCCACCCGGGTCAGCGCCAGGGGGTGGCAGAGGGGAATGAGATCGGCGGTCTTCTTGGCCGCCATGATGCCGGCGATACGGGCGGTGGCGAACACGTCCCCCTTGTGGTGCTGACCGCCGAGGATCAGCGCCAGGGTCGCGGGGGCCATGGTCACGAAGGCTTCAGCGCGAGCTTCACGTTCTGTGACCTGCTTGTCGGTCACATCTACCATGTGGGCTTCGCCGCTCTGGTTTAAATGGGTCAGGTTCATCTATTCCCCTATCGAAAAATAAGATGGATGATCGAGAGAAACTCCCGAGATCACAGATGGGACACGAAGTTGCACGGCCTGGTGCGGGCGTCCAGCTGATCCCGGATGAGCTGCTCCCAGCCGAGCTGGCAGGCGCCGGTGGAGCCCGGCAGGCAGCAGATCAGGGTGCGATTGGCGAGCCCCGCCAGGGCGCGGCTCTGCATGGCCGAGCCTTTTATCTCGGCGAAGGAGAGCTGGCGGAACATCTCGCCAAAGCCCTGTACGGTGCGCTCGAACAGCACCCCCACAGCCTCCGGCACCCGGTTCTGTTCATTGAAACCGGTGCCGCCGTTGATCAGCACCACCTGCACCGCCTCGTCGACGATCCACTGGCTCACCTGGGCCCGGATCCGGAACAGGTTGTCGGCGCACAGGGCCCGATCCGCGAGCTGATGACCCGCCTGGGTCAAAGCCGATACCAGATAATCCCCCGAGCTGTCGTCGGCGGCGGTGCGGCTGTCGGAGACCGTCAGCACGGCGATCTTGAGAGGGATGAATTCGCTGTTTTTGGGTGCCATGTTTCTGGATGCCATAGGACAAATCCTGTCAATCATTCATTGACCAAGAGAGGAGAAGAGGGGGACGCGTCGCCCGGCCATGCCGGTCGGTGAATGTGCGCCGACAGGGGCGCCGCGTTGCCGGGGAGGGATTCTATCAAAAGATGTCTGGCTGAGGGGGTTAAAAGGCCCATAAAAATCAAAGGCCATCGAAGCGGTGTTATGCGCTCCGATGGCCCGGCACCTTAGAACCCTTCCACGCCCTTCATGTCAGGCAGCTGATGCGCGATGCCCTTGTGACAATCGATGCAGGTATTCTGACCGCTTGCCAGGTTGGTGGAGTGCATCTGGGCCGCCCGCCGCCCTTGCAGGGAGAAGTCCATGTACTCGAAGTTGTGGCAGTTGCGGCACTCGCGCGAATCCGTGTCTTTCATCCGCTGCCACTCCCGCTCCGCCATCTCCCGGCGGTGGGATTCAAACTTCTCGCGGGTATCCACCTTGCCGGTCAGCATGCCCCACAGCTCCTTGGAGGCCTGCACCTTGCGAATGATCTTGTAGGTCCATTCGTGGGGCACGTGGCAATCGGGGCAGCTGGCGCGCACCCCCGAGCGGTTCGCATAGTGGATGGTGTCGCGGTACTCCACGAAGACGTTGTCCTTCATCTCGTGGCAGCCGGTACAGAACTTCTCGGTGTTGGAAGCTTCCATGGCGGTGTTGAAACCGCCCCAGAAGATGACGCCGCCGAAGAAGCCCATCAGCAGCAGCACCCAGAGGGCCGCCTTCGAGGGGGACTTGAAGGTGGTCCAAAGACGCTGGATAAAGCCGGGTAATTTCATCTAGTTGGCTCCTCAGTTCAGCGCTTCAACTGGTTTAAACGTATTTTCCACCAGCGGCTTGGCATCCGCTTGCGGCACGTGGCACTGCAGGCAGAAGTAGCGGCGGGGGGACACCTCGCCAAGAGTCATGCCGTCGCGGGTCTCGAAGTGCGTCGGGCTGATCTTGGGGGCCTTCATCTTGCTGGCGTTCTTGAAGCTGTGGCAGGCCAGGCACTTGTTGACCTTGTTGTCCACCTCGTAGTTGCGAGTATCGTGGGGGATCAGCGGCGGCTGATGCATGTACTGGCGATCGTAGAGGTCGCCATCCTTGCGATAGTTCTTCATGGGGGCCGCATCTGCCTCCGTGACCAGATCCGTACTCCCCCGCTCCGACTTGATCCCCCCCGTGCTGTTGGTGATCTCGGGGGTGGCTGCCATCAAGGAGCCCGCCATCAGGCAGGCCAGCATTGCTCCAATCAGCTTTTTCATTATTTGTTCTCCGACGTTTTCTCTGCCTTGACGGCAAAACCTGTAGTGATTTCGAAAACTTGCTCCGCGCAGACATCGATGCAACGGCCGCAGTTGGTACACTCCTGAGCCACAATCAAGGGCCCGTGACCGCGCCTGGCCCCGTGAACCGGGCCGCGCAGGATGGGACGCTCCGGGCAGACCGCATAACAATCCATGCAGTTGCTGCACCGCTCACGCCCCCTGGCAGAAATCTTGATAAACCCGACCCGATTGACCAGGGCATAGAAGGCCCCCACCGGACAGAGATGACCACACCAGCCCCGCTCCACCACCAAGAGGTCGAACAGGAACAGGGCCACCAGCAGACCCCAGCCCGCCCCCATGCCAAACAGCAGGCCGCGCATGGCCAAAGAGACCGGATTGACCAGCTCCCACACCAGCACGCCCGTGATGGCGGGCGCCACCAGCACCATGGCCAGCAGCCAGTAGCGGGTATTGCGGTTGAACTGGCCGTTGCCCTTGAGCCCAAGCCGGGCCCTGACCCAGGCGGCGGCATCGGTGACCAGGTTGACCGGGCAGACCCAGGAGCAGAACACCCGCCCCCCGACCAGCCAGTACCCCAAGAGCACTATTGCCGCACCGAGCCAGAGGGTGGTGATGGGCCAATGGCCCGCCGCCACCGACTGCAGCAGGGTCAGGGGATCGCTCAGCGGCACCGTCTCCAGCAACAGCGAGCTGGAGAGGTTGCCCTTGAGGATCCAGACCCCCGCCAGCGGCCCCAGCAGGAAGAGCCCCAGCACGCCAAACTGGCTGAGCCGGCGCAGCAGCAGGAAGCGGTGGGCGCGCCACCAGCCCAGCCTGGCGCTGGCCTCGGCCCCCGGATAACGACTCATAGCCCCTCCGGTTTGCGGGTCGGCAGGGTGAGTCGCTCACCGATGAGGGACTTGCCCGCCCTGGCCTTCTCTTCCCAGCCGAGCCGGTAGTGATGACCGAGCTCACCCTTGGCGAGCCCATGGGGCACCACCTTGATGGCTGCCGTCTCCAGCACGCAGGCGTGCTCGCACTTGCCGCAGCCAGTACAGATGTCGCTGTGTACAGTGGGCAGAAACATGGCGTGCTTGCCGGTGCGCGGATTGCGTTGCAGCTCCAGGGTGATCGCCTTGTCTATCAAGGGGCAGACCCGGTAACAGACGTCGCAGCGCAGGCCCAGATAGTTGAGGCAGGCCTCGTGATCGATGAGCACCGCCACCCCCATGCGCGCCTGATCGATGTCGGTCATCCCCTGATCCAGCGCCCCGCTCGGGCAGGCCACCACGCAGGGGATGTCGTCACACATCTCGCAGGGGACGGCGCGCGCCTCGAAATAGGGGGTGCCCGTGGTCACGGGATCCAGCAGCCGGGAGAGCTTGAGGGTGTCATAAGGGCAGGCTTCGACGCAGAGCCCGCAGCGCACGCAGGCACCGAGGAAGTCAGCCTCCCCCAGTGCCGCCGGCGGCCGCAATGCCTGGGCGGGCACCGCCTGCGCCTGCTGGCGGGCCACAGTGCCGAGCCCTGCCCCAAGCAGGCCCACGGAGCAGGCCCCCTTGGCAAGGTCGGCCAGGAACTGGCGACGGCTGCGACTCATCCCCCCGGCCCCGCCTTACGCCTTCATGACCTTGACGGCGCACTTCTTGTAATCCGTCTCTTTCGAGAGCGGATCCGTGGCGTCCAAGGTCAGCTTGTTGACCAGCTGGCTCGCATCGAAGAAGGGCATGAACACCAGGCCTTTGGGCGGACGGTTGCGACCGCGGGTCTCGACGCGGGTCTTCACCTCGCCACGGCGGGAGGCGACGATCACCTCTTCGCCACGACGCACACCACGGGCCTTGGCATCTTCCGGGTGCATGAAGAGCACCGCATCCGGGAAGGCGCGATAGAGCTCGGGTACCCGACGGGTCATGGTGCCGGTGTGCCAGTGTTCCAGCACGCGGCCGGTGGAGAGCCACATGTCGTACTCCTGGTCCGGTGCCTCGGCGGCCGGCTCGTAAGGCAGCGCGAAGATCACCGCCTTGCCATCGGGTTTGCCGTAGAAACGCACCCCCTCCCCCGCCTTCACATAGGGGTCGAACCCTTCGCGATAGCGCCACAGGGTCTCCTTGCCGTCCACCACCGGCCAGCGCAAACCGCGCGCCTCATGGTACTGATCGAAGGGCGCCAGATCGTGACCATGGCCGCGACCGAAGGAGGCGTACTCCTCGAACAGCCCCTTCTGCACGTAGAAGCCGAAGTGTTCGGCCTCGTCGTTCAGCGCTCCCTTGCTCTGCTCTTTCGGGAACTGGTTGACCTGACCGTTGGCATAGAGCACCTCGAACAGGGTCTTGCCCTTCACTTCCGGCATCTTGGCGATAAGCTCAGCTGGCCACACCTCTTCCACGGTGAAGCGCTTGGCGAACTCCATCAGCTGCCACAAGTCGGACTTGGCCCCTTCCGGCGCCTTGACCTGCTGGTGCCAGAACTGGGTGCGGCGCTCGGCGTTGCCATAGGCCCCCTCTTTTTCCACCCACATGGCGGTGGGCAGGATGAGATCAGCCGCTTGCGCCGTGACGGTCGGGTAAGGGTCAGAGACCACGATGAAGTTGGCCGGGTTGCGATAACCGGGCAGCCCCTCCTCGTTCATGTTCGGGCCGGCCTGCATGTTGTTGTTGCACATCACCCAGTAGGCGTTGAGCTTGCCGTCTTTGAGCATGCGGTTTTGCAACACGGCGTGATAACCCACCTGCTCGGGAATGGTGCCTTCCGGCAGCTTCCAGATCTTCTCGGCGATGGCGCGGTGCTTGGGATCAGTGACCACCATGTCGGCGGGCAGACGGTGGGCGAAGGTGCCCACTTCCCGCGCCGTGCCGCAGGCAGAGGGCTGGCCGGTCAGGGAGAAGGGACCGCTGCCCGGGGTGGAGATCTTGCCGGTCAGCAGGTGGATGTTGTAGCAGAGGTTGTTCGCCCAGACGCCACGGGTGTGCTGGTTGAAGCCCATGGTCCAGTAGGAGACCACCTTCTTGTCCGGATCGGCGTAAAGCTGGGCCAGTTTTTCCAGCTTGTCCTTGGAGACGCCGGAGAGCTTGGCCACAGAGTCGACGTCGTAATCCGCCACGAATTTCGCGAAGTCCTCGAAGCTCATGGGGGTGGAGTCGCCGCTGTCCGGGTTCTTGGCTTTCTGCTGCAGTGGATTGGTCGGACGCAGGCCGTAGCCGATGTCGGTGACCCCCTTGCGGAACTGGGTGTGCTTGTTGACGAAGTCCCAGTTCACCTTGTCGTTCTGGATGATGTAGTTGGCGATGTAGTTGAGGATCGCCAAGTCGGTCTGGGGCGTGAACACCATGCCGTTATCCGCCAGCTCGAAGCTGCGGTGCTCGAAGGTGGAGAGCACGTGCACCTGCACATCCGGGTTGGAGAGACGGCGATCGGACATCCGCGACCAGAGGATGGGGTGCATCTCGGCCATGTTGGAGCCCCAGAGCACGAAGGCGTCGGCCTGCTCGATGTCGTCATAGCAGCCCATGGGCTCATCCATGCCGAAGGTGCGCATGAAACCGACCACGGCGGAGGCCATGCAGTGACGGGCGTTGGGATCCAGGTTGTTGGTACGCAGGCCCGCCTTCATCAGCTTGGCGGCGGCGTAGCCTTCCCACACTGTCCACTGGCCGGAGCCGAACATGCCGATCGCGGTCGGGCCTTTCTCCTTGAGGGTGGCCTTGAACTTCTCGGCCATGATGTCGAACGCCTGATCCCAGCTGATGGGGGCGAAGTCGCCATTCTTGTCGAACTTGCCATTGGTCATGCGCAGCATGGGCTGGGTCAGGCGATCCTCGCCGTACATGATCTTGGAGAGGAAGTAGCCTTTGATGCAGTTGAGGCCACGGTTGACCGGTGCATCGGGATCCCCCTGGGTCGCCACGACACGCCCGGCCTGGGAGCCCACCAGCACGGAGCAGCCGGTGCCGCAGAAGCGGCAGGGTGCCTTGTCCCAGGTGATGGCCGTCTTGTCGGTGCTGGTAATAAGGTTCGCCGCCAGGGTGGGGGCACTGACTCCGGCCACGGCAGCGGCTGCCGCCACCGCATTGGCCTTCATAAAGTCGCGTCGACTCAGCTTCATGACATATCCTCGCATTGCTTAATCACATCAATGACAGCCATTGTCACGAGCCGCGCTGGCTCAGCGTCATGGCGCTTTATTGCTTTCTTCGGGCATCGCGAACCTCGCGGCCCAAGCCTAATGGCGCTATTCCTTGCCCTCGGCTTCGACTTCATCAAACTGGTGGTAGATCAGGGCGGCAGAGAGCACGCCCGGCATGGCATTGATCGCATCGATGGCCGCCATGATGGGACGCTGGCTGGGCCCTTCCAGGGTCACCACCAGCTTGCCTTCGTCGCTGACGGCATGGATCTCGGCCCCGTCCAGAGCCGCAATCTGCTCTGCGAGCCGGTGGCGCAAGGGGGGCTGGGTCAGTACCACCAGGCTGGATACATGGAACTCTTCTCGGGTCATATGGTTGTTTTCCAACTTGCTCATCCCTTGCTTCATGTGGACGACCCCTGATGGGGGACGCCCACCCTGATACTGCCGACCGGACAATCTGCCACGCAGGCACCACAGCCATTGCACGACTCGGTATGGATGCTGGGGGTGGGTACTCGCCCCAGCTGAGGAGAAAAACGGATGGCCTGCTGCTCGCAGCTGTCCTGACAGCGCTGGCAGAAGACCTGGGCACTGGCCAGGCAACCCGCTTCGATGTGGGCCACATAGTCCCAGGGTGTCTGCGTCGTCGGCCTGAACACCGGCGCCTGGCAGGCGCTGACGCACTCGCCACAGAAGGTGCACTCGCCACGCTGGAAATCCACCGTCGGGAAGCCGCCATCCCCCTTGATCAGGATCTGTTCCGGGCAAGCCGTCAGGCAGTCGCCACACCGGGTGCAATCGGCCACGAAGTCGGCCCAGGAGACGGACCAGGGCAGCTGAATCCCAGCCTTGGGCGCACTAAGCCGTCCTCGAAACAGACTGCGGCGTGACAGATTGACCCCATCAGGCATATCAATTCCTCTTCACAGGACAGAATTCGAGCGCGGAAGCAGTGACTGGCATTTTCAATACCAATTATAAGCGTGGGTGTATATTGCGACTCTCACAAGTCCAGCGATATACCACCAGGGAGATAAACAGGGGGGATTATTGCGCTGGATCAAACCCTTGGCGCAATAAGGCAGCAGAGGGGCAAGGTAAATTACCCCTATGTGAGGATTGCTTATTAATCGATGGCTATTTTGCTCTGACGGCGAGCGCTCAGCCGCCGATGGAGGCGAGATGGGGGGTCATGCCGGCATTGCCTTCGTGCAGACGATGGGTGGCGGCCTTGCCGGTGAGTGCCTGACGGATCCGCTGTTGCAGGGCCTCCTGCTGGCTGTCGTCACCGAGCAGATCCCGCAACTCCACCCCGTTGTCGCCGAACAGACAGAGGTGCAGCTTGCCCACGGAGGAGACCCGCAGCCGATTGCAACCGGCGCAGAAGTCCTTGCTGTAGGGCATGATGAGTCCCACTCCTCCCATTGACTCAGGATGCATAAACACCTGGGCCGGGCCATCGTCCACCGCGCGCAATTGCTGGATCCAGCCATTGCCAAGCAGTTGCTCCTTGATGAGCTCGCCGCTGGTGTGGTGGTCGCGAAACAGGCTGTCCATCTCCCCGGTCTGCATCAGCTCGATGAAGCGCAGCTCGATGGGCTTGTGCCTGATCCAGGCCAGAAACTGATCCAGTTGCTGGTCGTTGAGCCCCTTGAGCAGCACCGCATTGATCTTCACCGACCTGAAGCCGGCGGCCAGTGCCGCCTCTATCCCCTCCATCACCTCCGCCAGCTTGTTCTCGCCGGTGATCTGGTGAAACTGGCGTGGATCCAGGCTGTCAACACTGACATTGAGGGCATTGAGTCCGGCATCGAACCACTCCTGGGCCCGCTCCTTCAAGCGATAGCCATTGGTGGTCATGGCCACCTTCTCGATGCCGGGGGTATTGGCCACCGTCTCTATGATGGCGGTGAAGTCACGGCGCAGGGAGGGCTCCCCCCCGGTCAGGCGCACCTTGCGGGTGCCCATGGCGGCGAAGCCAGAGACGATGCGGCGGATCTCCTCCAGGGAGAGAAACGACTTGCGCCCCTCCTTGTTCCCATCCGGGGGGCGATAACCGTCCGGCAAACAGTAGGTACAACGGAAATTGCACACGTCGGTAATCGACAGGCGCAAATAGTAAAAGCGACGGGAAAAACCATCTTCAAGTGGCAACATAAACACCTTTCCAAATACGGGAGGCCAGGGCATTTCTTTCCTGACCCTTTCAGCTCGAACGACGGCTGACGGCGTTTTCCCCCTATCTCAATGACTTAGGCAAAAACGCTCGGAGTTCATCTAGTTTTTCGATGCTAGCACAAGTTGGAGTACACTCCCATGCTACTTTGTGGGGTCTTTGTCTGATCTGAAGGAAGCCAATCGGCATGGGAAAGTGGTTCAAAGTACACTCGGTCAGCAGCGCCATCGGCCGCTCCATGGTGCTGATCCTGTTCATGGCCAGCCTGATCGCCGTGGTGGCCATGGTCACCCTCTTCTATTCGGTACCCGATGCCAAGGCGATCAACCTGTCGGGATCATTGCGGATGCAGGCCTATCGCATGGCCTACGAAATCGAGAAGGATCAGGCCGTCCTCGGCCGACTCGACCAGTTCGAGCAGACACTGCACGCCTCCGAGTTGCAGGAGACCCAGCGCTGGATCACCCCCGCCTCTCTGCGCCGCACCTATGGTGAGGTGCTGCTGCAATGGCAGATGATGCGCGAGCACATCGAGAACGCCACCCCCAGCCGCTACACCGACAACACGGAACAGTTCGTCGCCGCCATCGATGACTTCGTCAACCAGATGCAGTATCACGTGGAGTTCAAGGTGCGCATGCTGGCCCTGGCGGAGGGGCTGGGCTTGCTCTCCATCATCACCATCGCCTGGTTCACGGTGCGTTTCACCCGCCAGCAGGTGGTGGCCCCCCTCAATCAGCTGGTCCATTGCGCCCGCCAGATCCAGCGCCAGGAGTTCGACCTGACCCTGCCCCCCCACTGCGAAAACGAATTGGGGGAACTGTCCGGCGCCTTCGCCACCATGGCGGACGAGCTCGGCAAGCTCTATAGAGAGCTGGAGAGCAAGGTGGAAGAGAAAACCGCCAAGCTGCAGCAGGCCAACGACACCCTCTCCTTCCTCTACTCCACCGCCCAGAAGCTGCATGCGGCGCCGCTGAGCCGGCGCACCCTGCAAAAATTGCTGGAGCGGGCCGCCGCCCACC